>PDPH01000069.1 GCA_002747435.1 Pseudomonadota bacterium | reverse complement strand
CCAGCTCCAGCTCCAGCTCCAGCTCCAGCTCCAGCTCCAGCTCCAGCTCCAGCCCCAACAGATGATGCTGATCTGATCATTATGGATTGGGATGATGTTGAACCTGTTGCTGCAATGAATAGTGGAGCTACGACCCCCACTACGGATTCTTTGTCAGAGATGGAGGTACTTGATTGGGATGCAGTGGAAGCAAGCCCGCAGTCGAAGCAAGCCTTACCTAAAGATAGTTTTGCTGATTTAAACATAAGCGCAGAAAATGCCGATGTTGTTTCTGTGCTGGAGTGGGATCAGCTCGACACAGAGTTAGAGACAGAAAGATCAGAAAAAACTACACCGCCCACTGAGGCACAGTGGTCATTCGATTTAGCTGATCCACTGCTGAATAATACAGTATCGGAAACATTGGCTGATGAGCCAGTATTTTCTAGCTTGGATTTACCTGAGTTAGAGTCAGTTGTTGAGTCCGAGTCAAAGTCAGTTGTCATTGAGCCTGAGTCAGATCCAGTCATTTCAGTGCCGCCACCAGAACCTATCGAAGCTGTAAGTGCTGAAGCAGCTATCGTTAAGTCGGAATCAGATTCAGTTATTTCAGTGTCGCCGCCACCAGAACCTATTGAGGTTGTAAGCGCTGAAGCGGCCAGTCCAGAGCAAATCGAAACGGTTTCTGCTCAAAAGCAGCCAGAGGTATTGGCTGATGAGGATGTTATTTCAAATGTCACACCGCCGCCTGTTCCAGAGACCGAGCAAGCTCCAAAGGCGATTGTTGAAAAAACAGCTGATTCTGCGGGGGACAAGCCTGCGAGTACGGATACAATTAATCCAGCTATTTGGGAAATGTTTAGTGAAGAGTTGGCTGAGCAGTTGCAGAGCATGGATGGTTTTATACAGACCTTGCAAAGCAATACCGTTGATGCCAATAGCTGGTTATCCCTAAAACGCAGTTTGCACACTGTTAAGGGTGGCGCTCGTATGGCGGGGATGATGGCGATGGGTAATATTGCCCATGAAGCTGAAGATATGCTCGACAAGCTGGATGTGTCTAAGCAGTCGCCTGAAGCGTTGCAAGGTATCTTGAAGCGTGTGCAAAAGCATGTGGATAGCATTAGTCTAATGGCTGAGCAGCATGCTTTACCTGTTTACTCGCCAGTCATTCCTGAAGAGGTTTTATCTGGCAAAGATCAGGACAAAACCCAAAAAGATCAATCCGATAAGGATTTCATTAAATTTGTCCGTGAGGATAATGAGAGTCTGCCCGGCAGTTTTCTGGAGCGTTTATTACTGGAGCAGGCTGATCAATTACCTGATATTTCCATTTTGGCAAGTGGCAAAGTATCAGCAGCCCAGTCAATAACGCCAGAAGATCAAACAGATAATGCTTTTGCCGGACAAGCACAGGAACATATTAGGTTGCCTGCTGTGTTTCTGGATCGCATGATTGAAAAAGCGGCTAGTTTAAATGTGCAACAAAGTGGTATTGCCGAACGTTTGCAGTCTATGACCGATGATATTCGGGAGTTTGGAAGAACTGCTAATCGCTTGCGGCAGTTGTTGCGTTCGCTGGAGTTGGAAACAGAAGCACAAATTCACGCAGGCCATCATTTGACGGCAAGTGCTAAACGGGGTGATTTTGATCCGCTGGAAATGGATGAGTATTCCGAATTACAGCGTTTGTCACGAGCCTTGTCGGAAAGTATTAATGACTTGGTGAATATTGAAGCGGATTTGTCACAGCATTTGCGTAATACCGGCACGATTTTGAATGAAACGCAGTCAGGTAGCCGCAATCTTTATCAAGAATTATTAGTGACTCGTTTGATTGAGGTTTCCGCGATTGTGCCTCGTTTGCGCCGCGTGGTGCGTCAAGCCGCAGTAGATATAGATAGGGAAGTATCGCTGGAAATCATAGGTGAGGATCTGAAGCTGGACCGTCATTTATTGCAAAAAATGACCGCTCCAGTGGAGCATTTGCTGCGTAATGCGGTGTCACATGGTATTGAAACGGTTGCCGAACGCATCAAGCTGGGTAAACCAGCAGAAGGGCATGTTTATTTTAATATCAGTCGGGAAGACGGCGAAATTGTTATTCGGGTTAGTGATGATGGTCGTGGTCTGGATACTAATAAGTTGCGTCATAAAGCGATTGAGCTGGGCTTGATTCGTTCATCGGATGTTTTGTCAGAGCAAGATATTCATCGTCTGATTCTGCGTTCAGGGTTTACGACGGCGACATCGCTTAGTCAGGTGGCTGGTCGTGGTGTAGGTATGGATGTTGTGAATTCTGAAGTTAAGGCGATGGGAGGCGTTCTGCAAATCCGCTCAAAGTTGGGTAAAGGGACGAGCTTTATTTTGCGTCTGCCTTTGGCCATGACGGCGAATCCCGTTTTGTTTGTGAGTGTCCAGTCGCAATTTTATGCTTTGCAGTTAGGCAATATTCAAGGCTTGATGCGCTTGAGTACTGAAGATATTCAGGAGTACTTGGGGCAAGAAGATAAACGCTTGCGCTTTAATGATATAGCATTTCCGTTGCATTATTTGGGTGCAGTATTGGAGCCAGGTTTGCAATTGCAATTGCAGCCTGAGCATATGTATCCGATTGTTTTTGTACGTACGGGTGATCAATCAATTGCTTGGCTGGTGGATGCGATTAGCGGACGGCGTGAAGTGTTATTGCAATCTTTAGGTGCTTTGTTCAAAGCTTGTCGTTTCTATTCAGCAGCGACCATTACGACCGATGGTCAGGTCGTTTTAGTACCAGATATGGTTGAGCTAGCGACGCGTGTGGGGGAATCCACAAAAACAGCAGTGGCAGAAGCACAAGTGGATGAGCCAACTCAACATCATCGTCCACAACATGATCGTATGCACGTTTTGGTGGTAGACGATTCGATTACTGTGCGTAAAGTAACCGAAAAATTATTATTAGGTGAAAATTACGAAGTAGGTACGGCGCGTGATGGTATGGATGCTTTACAAAAGTTGGATGAGTTTGAACCAGATTTGATTCTGTCAGATATTGAAATGCCGCGTATGGATGGTTTTGATCTGCTAAGCGCTGTGAGGCAAAGTGAGTTATGGCATCAGGTGCCGGTTATTATGATTAGCTCACGCACCGCAGGTAAGCATCGTGAACGTGCGACGGAGTTGGGTGCGAGTGACTTTTTGGGTAAGCCTTATCAAAATCATGAGTTATTAACGCTCATTCAACAGTATTTGGATGCTAGCCTAGAGCAGGATGAAGCTGAGGTGATTAGATGAGTCAACAGGAGCAATCACCTCGTATTAAATGTGCCGTGTTACGCTTGCAACAAGGCAATTTAATTGTGCCATTCAATTTATTGGCTGAATTAGTGGCAGTTGAACAATTAGAAAGCTCGACTCACCCTGACATTGTGGGTTGGGTACGGTGGCTCAATCGACCAGTACCTTTGATTGCTTTGGAAGGTTTGTGTGGGCAGGAAACTCCACTGATTCAAGAGGTTAGTAATTGTTTAATCTTGCATACGACTTACAATCATGATGAATTACCCTTTATAGCCTTTCAAGTACAAGGTGGTTTGCAGACTGTTGATATTGGCGAGGATACGTTGCGGGATGATTATCATGCTAATACACAGCGTTGCCCTTATGTCGCTCGCCATGTACGTATTTCCCAGTTAGCCTGTTTAATCCCTGACTTACCTGCAATTGAAGCCTTTATTGCCGATATTTTGGCTCGTTCGGGTTCAACGTAATACGATCAGCAAAAAAATGACTATCGCCATGAGGATCAGTGCAGCATGTCGAAATGATTTACTGATGGGCTGAGTAGGTTGATAGAGTGCCGTTACCATGGCCATTTGTGCACTTTTTTCGGCTGTAGTGCGCATGGATTCGACCCTAGTTTTTACAGGCAGCGTTTCTGGTTTGTCAAAGCTGGCATCGCCACCGCGCATATTGATAAGCGGAATAAGAATGGAAATATGTAGGTGCGCCATAATGGCATTTTGGGTAGGTGTTTCGTAATTAATGCGTGCTAAGGGAATATAACGAATGTGCTGATCCTCAGACGCTTTGCGAAAGGCTTCTTGGGATTGCTTCAAAATTTCCCGATTTCTGTCCAATGCTTTTTTTAATTCCTCCACAGGAAGACCGGGAGGTGGTGGCGTAATATGTACAAAGTAATCTTTGCCGTGGATATTGACCTTGACTGTTCCTACATAGGCTGTTGGTGGTGGTTCGCTGGAAGCCGCTGGGGCTTTAGCTTTAGGGTCGCTCATAATCTGAACAGCTTACTTGAGTCAGTGAAGCGGGCAGGCCATCTTCTATGCTAATGGCGGTTAATTGTCCCCCCCAAACACAGCCACTATCCAAGGCAATAACGTTGGTTTCAGCTTGGATGGCTAGGGTTGAGAGGGGTAGAGTGGACCAATGTCCAAAGTAAATATAAGCCGGAATAGCTTTACGCTTGGGATGACGAAACCAAGGGCTTAATTGGGGATGAGTCAGGCGAGTGGCTTCGGGGGAGCGTTTTTGCTGAAAATCCAGCTTGCCATCAGGGTGGCAATAGCGCATACGGGTAAGCGCATTTACAGTGTAGCGTTGGCGATCCATTTCGCTGGCGTTGGGTTTCCAATGAGCAGGTTTGTTACCATACATTTGTTCCAAGTATTGACGTGGATCAGGTTGACGCAATGAAGCTTCAACTGCGCGCGCGCAGATAATGGCAGTTTGTAAATCCCAAACAGGTGGAATACCGGCGTGTACCAAAATAGCTTGTTGGGTTGTATCTAGGTGCAATAAGGGTAAGTGACGCAACCAGTGTATAAGTTCATCACGGTCGGGAGCGGTCATGACAGCATGCAAGCTTCTATGAGGTTGAAGAATATTATAAGCGGCGGCCAATAGGCTAATGTCATGATTACCTAGAACAGCAATAGCCTTATTTTGCAAATGCAGTGAGCGTACAAAACGCAATGTTTCCAGTGATTCATAGCCACGGCTGACCAGATCGCCTGCAAACCATAAGCTGTCTTGGCTGGGATCAAACTTTAATTTTTCCAATAGGCGCTGTAAAGGAGAGTAGCAACCTTGTATATCTCCAATAACGTAAGTGCTCATACTGGCTTATCTTTATAAAATGACTATGATACAAACAAAAAAGGCGTGGCTCTAGCTACGCCTTTGAGACTTATGTTCTTTCTTTGGTCTTGGGTATTGATTTATTCGCCGCCAGCTAAAGCCATCAGGAATTGCACAATATACCAGAACATTAGCGCGACGCTGGCAAACAGACCTAAAGAGGCTGCCACGTATTGCTCAGTATGATACTGGTGAATAATTTGTGAAGTTTGGTACAACATCACTGCGCCTGCAAAAATAATCATTGCGGCAAAGAAAATCAATCCTAAGTTAAAACCAAATAGAATGCTAGCTACAATCAAGCCTAATGCAATGAAACTACCTACTACAAGGATTGGACCTAGGAAAGAAAAATCTTTTTTGGTGATGAAGGCCGTCGCTGTAATACCACCAGCCAGCATTAGGGTAAGTAAGGCGGCACTGGATAACACCTTAGCATCTGGAGCAAAATTCAAAGCCATGTAAATGATGGGCATGAAAATAATCGCTTCAGCGACCACATAAAGCCCTAAGCCTGCGTATTGTTTTTCCTTGGAAATAGAAGATTGCGCCCAACTTTCTGCTAAATAAGCAACACCCATAAAGGCAAGCAATACTACTAACCATGCCCAGCTACCGACACTTCTGAGTAGTTCAAAAGAGGCTTGGGCAACACCACTGTAAACCAATAGTGATTCCAAAATGACGAAAGCTAGAATAGCCCCGCCCAAGTGAAGATAAGTGCGCTTGTAAAACGCAGTACGTTCGCTCGCCGAGGCATCGGCGACTAACTGACCTGAACCAATATTTAAATATGCCATGTAAAAATACTCCTCTAGTAGCACGTGCTTTAATTTTACAGACGAATAATCATAGGGCTAATTCCCATACCTGTTAGCATCTGTTTCCACCGATTGACCACGTTAATATCATCTGTAGGTCCTAGGCGGACACGATACCAAGTTTCCCCGCGAATAGTAGCGGTTTCTACTCGGGTATTTAGACCATTCTGACTAACGTGACGTTGTAATTGTACAGCCTGAGCTTGGGTTTTATAAGAACCGAGTTGCAACATAATGCGTCCACCTGCGGCAAGCGGCGCACGGGGTCGGGTTGTTGTTGCTAAAGCCTCAGGACGTGGTGAACGTGGTGGCTCAGCTTGTGTTGTTGGAGTGCTTTCTGCTACGGCTACTTCGGTTTTGATCTGCTCATTCACATCTAACTCTAACTGTGGCAAGACAGCATAATAAGTAAACCCAGGACGGTCATTGTTAGAGGTTTTTTCAGGGGGAGGCGTCGATGTACTAGAGCCTGTTGTACTGCTAGGTGTCGCTGGGGTTTGGACAGTTTCCGTCTGGATCTGTGGTGTGGCAACAACCGAATTGAAGTCCAGATTTATCTGGCCTTTGCTTGCCATAGCATAGACAGCAGCTCCGGCGATCAAACCGACTGCAATGCCACCCAGTACCCAACTAATACCATATTGATTAGTAGTGGTAGATGCTATGTCGTTTGTCTTGAAGTCTCTGGTCATGGTCTATCCCGTGTTCACTCATTTTCAGTATTTATTGAGTTTATTCATGCGACTTTTAGGTTAATCAATAGGTCAATCAAGATGCCGCTACTATTATCTTGATTGCCTTATGATAACTCGACAGGGTCTATGTCAATAGACCAGCGTACATTTTTTTTTGTTCGCAGGCTTTTTTCCTGTCTGATTAAGGCTGATAAGCATTGGTGGCGCAAATTACGCTGTGTGGATTGTACCAATAATTGCGCCCGATAACGCCCTGCCCGTTTTTCTAAAGGCGCAGGCGTCGGCCCCATTAACTGTACCGCATTACAGGCTGTCAGAACATCCTTGATTTGTAGCAAAATTTCCAGCGCCATGTCCATTTCTGGGGCATCAGCGCGAATCAAGGCCTGATAGCCATAGGGTGGGAATTGCCAGCGTTGTCTTTCTTTCAATAACTGTTTTGCAAAGGCTGGATAACCTTGCTGTAATAGGGTTAATAAGACCGGATGCTGAGGCTGTGTGGTTTGCAAAATGACTTGCCCGGCCTTGTGACTACGTCCAGCTCGTCCAGCCACTTGGGTCATTAATTGCCCGAAGCGCTCAAGTGCATGATATTCCGGGCTGAGCAGAGATTGATCTACATCCAAAATAATCACCAAGGTTAAATTGGGAAAATCGTGCCCCTTCGCTAGCATCTGTGTGCCAATAATGAGTAAGCGTTTGTGTTGCGCTATGGTCGCTAGATGTTGTTGTAAAGCACCTTTGCGGCTCGTACTGTCCCTATCAATACGCACCAGCGGCGTGTCTGGGAAATAATGTTTTAAGGTTAGCTCTATGCGTTCTGTACCTTGGCCTTGGGTGGTCAGTTTAGGATTATAGCATTGTGGACATTCTGTGTAGACAGCGCGTTGATAAGCACAATGATGGCAAATCAATTTGCCTTGGCGAGCATGAAAAGTCATGCTGCTGCTGCAATGTTCACATTGTCCCTGCCAACCACAGGATGGACAAAGTAATAATGGCGCAAAGCCTCGTCGGTTAATAAACAACATGACTTGTTCGTCACGTTCTAGAGTACGTCTTATTGCCAATAGTGTTTGCGGGCTAAGGCCGGATTGCAAATCTTGTCCACGTATGTCTTGCACATGCAATGATGGCGTACGTGATAAACCAGGGCGTTGATCTAGGTGGGTAGAGTGATAGCGTCCTGTTTGGACATTGTGCAACGTTTCCAGTGCAGGCGTGGCACTGCCTAGCAAAATGGGAATATTTAATAATTGAGCACGCTTAATCGCTAAATCGCGGCCATGATAGCGAAAAGTATCTTGCTGCTTGAATGACTGATCATGCTCTTCATCTACAACGATCAAACCCAAAGCAGGGCACGGCGTAAACACAACAGAGCGCGTGCCTATAATAATGTTCGCCTGTTGATTGCGTGCTTTTAGCCAAGCTTGCCAGCGCTCGGTATCACTCAGTTTGGAATGCAGGCTGACTAGGGTTTGCTGTGGAAAATAGTGTTGAAAGCGCTGCAATAATTGTGGTGTCAAGCCAATTTCAGGTACGAGTACCAACACTTGCCGCCCTTGCGCCAGTACCTCTGTCATTAAACGTAAATAAATCTCGGTCTTGCCGCTGCCCGTGATGCCCTGTAATAGTATGGGGCGTGGCTTTTCAGTTTTCATCCAAGTTTGGCATTGTTGCAAACAGTTCGTTTGTTGTGCTGTGAGTTGGAGTATTGTGTTCGCAGTCTGTTTGGTAGAGGGATTTTTTATGGCTGTGTTTAAGCGAGAAGTTGGCTGGATAGCTTCGACCAGCCCCTTTTTCTGCAAGCTGTGTAAATAGTTGCTCCAGCCTGAACCAAATTGTTCGCGCAAGGTTTCCGTAGGGCTAGCTTGTGCTTGGTTATTTAGCCAGTTATACATGGCTTGCTGGCGTTTAGCGTGTTTGAGCAGTTTGGCTGCATCAGGGTGTTCAACTGCTTGCCAAACAGTAGAATCCGGTAAGGCTTTGCCTTCACGTAATAATTTAGGTAAGGCTGCAAATACCACTTCACCGATGGGGTAGTGGTAATAAGCAGCCGCCCATTGCAATAAATCAATGAGGTGCTGATCCAGTAAGGCTTCTTTGTCCAATACCTGACGGATGGTTTTTAAAGCGTAAGCTTTTGCAGCACCACTACCATTATCATATCCCATGACTACACCCATGCTGGAAGTATGCCCCAGCGGGACACTGACACGACAACCTACTGCCACAGTGTCTGTATTGGGCAAGTAAGTGAGTAAGGTGCGTAAAGGGCGAGGAACAGCTACCCGTAATTTGGATTTCATGTCGCTAGTTTACCGAAAGAAAGTCTATAGCGTTGCCGCTTTTCTACTGTAAAAGGAAAGGGGTAGCATAAAAATTGGTGAGAATTTCTCTACCATTTGTCACTTCGATTTGACTGAAAAATGTCAAAGCAGATGGCAACTATTTGCTAATAAAAGGAAAAAATGGGTTATGCACAAAAACTGTGGATAAGTTTGTGGATACACTGCGGAAATAAGGCCGAACGCTAGATAAGTAATAGGGTTTAAGAAATTGATTAAAAAATAATCATAATCAATAAGGTTTTTATTAACAATAACTTGGCTTATTGTTAGGTGTTTGTTCGGGGATAATATTAATGCTTGACAAAGGGTTTTTCTCTTTTAAGGTGGTGTGGACAACTGGCTTGAAAAAAACATATTCAACGGGATAAATACTTGTTATAGGTTTTGGTCGTTATAGTGTGGTCTTTCTCGTAGTTAACGCGAACAAGGAAGTAAAGTTTGGAAAAAAATATTGATCTAACACAGCAATACCCTGACTCATTGCAAGGCTTGTTAAAGATAATTCAGTGTTTGCGTGATCCTGAATCAGGCTGTCCCTGGGATATTAAGCAGACTTGGCAAACTATTTTGCCTTTTACCTTGGAAGAGGTATACGAGGTCGCCGATGCTGTTGACCGCAATGATGCGACAGCGCTTTGTGATGAGTTAGGTGACTTGCTATTGCAGATTGTTTTTATGGCGCAGATTGCCAGTGAACAAGGCTTGTTTGATTTCGAGGCTGTGGCGCAGGGTATCAGCCAAAAAATGCTGAGACGACATCCGCATGTCTTTGGCGATGCGGCCTATGCTAATGAGTTTGAACAAAAACAGGCATGGGAAAACATCAAGCAAGATGAGCGTCAGCAACGCAGCGAAGCAGGCTTGTTTGCGGGTATACCAAACACTTTGCCAGCCTTAGGCCGTAGCCAGAAAATCCAAAAGCGCGCCGCTAAAGTTGGTTTTGATTGGTGTCACTGGCAGCAAGTTGTTCCCAAAATTCATGAAGAACTCGATGAAGTGGCGGATGCCGTTGCTCAGCATGAGCCTTTTGAGCGTATTGAAGAAGAGGTGGGCGATGTTTTATTAGCCTCTGCCAATTTAGCACGTATGTTAGGCGTGGATGCGGAGAATGCCTTGCGCTTATCTAATCGTAAATTTGAGCAGCGTTTTCAGCAGGTGGAAACATTGTTATTAGCACAAGGCATCACTTTGGAACAGGCAAGCCTAGAGCAAATGGATGCAGCTTGGGAACAGGCTAAGCAATTAAGCAAATTAAAGAGTAAAAAATAATCGCCATCTGAATAAGTTATTTCAACGGCCAATGCCAAATACCTGTTGCAAACGTTGCACCGCTTCCGCTACTCGTGCCCGTGGCGTTGCTAGATTAAAGCGCAAGAAAGTCTCTCCCCCTGCACCAAAGCTGGTGCCATGGCTCGTGGCAATGTGTGCTTCATTTTGTATTTTGTCGATAACCGTTTGCGGTGATAAGCCTGTTCCCGCGCAATCAACCCAAGCCAGATAAGTTGACTGTACCGGCATAGACCACAAGCCTGAAATGGCATTGATTCCTGCATCAAAAATTTTATGATTTTCATCCAGATAAGGTAGTAATGCCGCTAGCCACTCAGCGCCGTGTTGATAAGCTGCTGTTGCCATTAGTATGCCGAAACGGTTCGGTGAGCTGCCTGCTGCATTCATGGCTTGTTGAAAGCTTTGGCGTAGCATTGGATTTTCAATAATGACATTGCCCGTCAAACCACCAGCAATATTGAATGTCTTGGTCGTTGCAGTGAGCATAATCAGTCGATCTCGACACTGGGGCGCAGCCAAAGGCATCACTATATGTTGGTGGGGTGCATACACTAGATCATGATGAATCTCATCGGAAACAAGCAATAAATCATGTGCCTCACAAAAATTTGCTAGAGCCTGCAATTCATCCTGAGACCACACGCGCCCCCCTGGGTTATGAGGTGAACATAATATCACCATTTTTTCACGGCCAGTGAGCTGCTGCTCCAAAGCTGTCAAATCCATGACATAGTGACCACTAGAATCTATTTTCAAACGTGACTCCAGCCGTTCACGTTGATTCGCTTTAATAATGCGGGAAAAAGCATGATAAACCGGCGTGAACAGAATAATGCTATCACCCGGTTGGGTGAACGCTTGTAAACATAAAGCCGCCCCTGCAACCAAGCCATGAGTTGTTGAAATCCAATCAGCCTCTACTGACCACTGGTGGCGGGACTGCATCCAATGCTGGATGGCTGCTTTATGCTCTTGCTCATCGCCGAAATAACCTAAGACGCCTTGCTGCAAATCAGCCTGCAAAGCCTCGATTACCGCAGAAGGTGGGCGAAAATCCATATCCGCCACCCACATAGCTAAACCTTGCTCAGGTGATATACCATACAAAGCTTGCATTAAGTCCCATTTCATTGAATGGGTATGGCGGCGATCAATGGATTCATCAAAGTTCATGTATTTTCCCTTGTCGGAATAATTGGCTGTAAAGCTGTTTTGTACTAAACCAATGGCTCCTCATTATAAGGATTATCAGTCACAATCTGCTTGACATCACTTCTATCTACTAAGAAAAACTGAAATGCCGTTTCATCACTGGGTTCAATAGGCATACGTGTCATTTGTTGCAAATGACTTTCATAATTACCCTGCCAGTCTACCGTGCCATTCAACTCGAAGCGATTAGGATCACCCGCATCGAGTGAGGTATAGAGCAGCATGTAATTATTGAAATCAATACCCTGCGGCATTTGCTTAGGATGCACACCAATAGCCTTAGCAAAATCATCCAGTTGTTGTTGGTTTGCAACGACATGTTTACCCAGTAATCCTTCTGGCATCTGCTTATTCGGCACAGAAAAATTACTACGTCCCAAAGCCTTACTATCACGCTCAGAGCAAAAGGTCGGATTAACATGACTCACTTCTTTAATATCCGCAGGTTGTTGTATATCATTCAACCAGCTTTGTAGTAAAGTCAGTAACGTTTGCCATATAGACGAATAATTGCCTGAGCGACTGGGCAGACTAGTGCCTCGAAGGATACGGTTATCCGTTGCCGAAGCGTCAGCGGTAGAACTAGAACGCGCATAATTAGCCGTGTTTGAGGTAAAACTCGGCGTATGACTTCCTGAAATCAACATAATATTTTTATCCTCATTTGATTATTCAGTCATACCCTTAACATATCTTTCGGTGAGGTATTGGCTTCAAGGTCGTAAAAGTTCGCAAGTCGCCGCCAAGTGGTATGTGGTCAAGCAAACGGAGAGGTTTAGTGTTTTGGATTAATCCGTAGCAGGCAAACCCAGTGCCTGCTAGGAAAAGAAGTGGTATTAGGCCGATTTTTCCAATTTTTCAATCAGTTGTCTGAGTGAGGCTATTTCTGCCAAGAAGTCGGTTTCCATACGCTCTACTTCAATGGAAATTTGCTGAAGAATTTCTTTTTGCGACAAATGCTTGTTTACAATTTTGTCTAGCTCAGCAACAGCACGGCTGAGCATAGGCGAAATCTCATACACCATTTCGGTTTGATTGGTGCCACTATCGATCACGTGCATGCGCTGGGAGCGCCCAATTTTATAGCTGCGTGTGACAGGTAAAAAAGAACCTTTAGGTCGTTGGTATTTAATGCGTAGCAAGTCAGTATCAGCACGCGGCTGTGAAAGAACATAGCCCGTAATTTGGTTTGGATTTTGTATCCCCATAGAGGATAGGGTGGGGTATCCTGAAACGCTCATTTTTAAATCCTGATTATTTGATGGTTATTCAAAACGTTTTAAAAAACTAACTATAGCACTTTACAACGGATACCGGCCATGCCATCTTCTGTCATATTTTGCTGGAAAAGCTAGGCAAGCTTGAGGAAGTCATTCAAACTGTGGAGGCAGTGGCAAACTCAAGATGTTTGATAAAAACACTTTACGATTTTGAGTATTTTTCCGACAATAGCCTACACTCGGAGGAGAGTAGCTTTTAGGGAAGATGGTTTGCTGCAAGGATGCGGCTCTTTTTAAAATGCTCCTCTAGCTCTCTCCAATAAGCAAGTTTGCTTTGTAAGTTCTCCAGTTCATCTGTCCAGCCTAATTGCAAATGTCGCCAGATTTCTCGCTGATACCAAGCACATTTAAGTCGCACGTAAAGCCAGTCATAATCATCTTGAAAACCCATCGCGGCATGCCAGTTTCGACTAGCTTCATTACAGATATGTCGTGTGCTCCGCAATGTCTCCTCACCTGTTTGCCGCAAGTGTTTCAGAATATGCTGTAGCATGGCGTGGGCTACTTGGCGTCTTTGGCTATCAGGCATGACATACAATAAATCCAGTTCGGTTTCACCAAAGGTATTGGTCACGACTAAGGCCAATCCAGCTAGGCTGCCATTGGTATCAGTACTGCCATCAGTTTGTAAGGTCATGACGGAGGCGGGGTGAGGTTGCCCCCGTTTTCCTGCAAAGAAACCTTCAATATGATTGACGGCTGTTTGATGCACGCCTGATGGCGACCAAGCACAAAATTCGACCGTGTTTTTAAAAACAGCAAAAAAGGTGGCAATGTATTCAGCTTGCCTGTCTGGATTCAGTGGGTGCAAGGTGTAAGTAGCCGGTAGTTTTACAACAGGGTTTGTTGGGTGGGTTTGAACACTTAGGCGGGTAGTAATGACATGCTCACGCGGTATAAATAGGGCTTGTTTGCCGTCGTACTCTACCTTGTAACCAAAAGGATACTTGATTAACTGGTAGGTAATAAGGTGCATGGGAATGGCTTTAACTTGGCTCATCTTGCTGTATATAGTATGTGGGGTAGAAAAAAGCCTGTCTAGCACCCCTGTAGTCTAACTATTTGCTACAGTTTGCTAATGCTTTGTGCATTACCGTAGCCGAAACCTATTGCAGCCATTATTTGGTGTATCTAGTGCTTACCTTGATGGACTGTGTAAGCAGCAGTAAGGCAACAAGCAATAAAGCCGCCCAGTTTAGACGGCTTTTACTTTTAATTAATGCAGAAGGATTTTAGTAAATCATGTCTTGGCTTTCGTAATAGCCATCGCCATCTGCATCAATATTAATGGCCAGACCTGTTGGTAAGGCGGTAATATAAATTTTGGAGCTATTCATACCCGTTAATAGAATTTCGCCTTGAGTGGGTGTATTGCCACCATTGCCATAAACCAATTCACCCTTGGTTTCCACCTTGACGCGACCATAGATACCGTCATAAATGCCCGAAGCACTGTCTGCATCATTCATGCGTATCTGGGTATAGCCATCTCCAAAGTTATAACGTACCACATTGAGTAAACTCTGTTCCTGTGCAGCCGCATTCCAGCGGAATAGCTTGGTGATATAACGCGTCGAGCCGTTATTAAAATCAGCTACTTTATGGATAGTACCCGTAATCTCGTAGGCATTAGTCGTACCCGTGATCTGCATTCTGTCATAGCTTAACAAAATGGACTCAGGTTGATCGACAGCAGTATTGTATTTGTACAAAAAGGTATAAGCTGTGCCGTCGAGAATATAGCCATCGATCAAGCAGTTAGTGTAAATCACTCGTGCTTTACCTCGTTGATTCACATCGTCCGCATAACCTAAGTTTTGAGCAGTACCATTGTTTTCGCAGACTTGAGTGCTTTGGAAGCCGACTGGGCGTGCCAAGAATTTTGCATTGGGGAATAATAACTGTTCAGTACGACGCAGCACTTCTTCCTGACTGTGCAAGAAATCTTGTACAGCGGGAGCGTTTGTATCAGTTGTATCAGTGCTTTTTAAGTCATAAGGGTAGGGATTGACGGGGCTGCTCTTACCGTTTCTGTCAAAGAGTAAATCAACGAAAGCAGGTGCATTAGTCGTGTTTAAAGCGGCCCATTGTGTACGGCCTGTGTAAGCAGCTTTCGCATCCGCTTCAACATAATTGATATTGGGTACAGGCACAATACTAGAGCCTCCATTACCGTTAGAGCCATTATCAATCGGTGTGCCACCGGAGCCGGAGTCTCCACCGCCACCACAGGCCGTCAGTAATAGAGTGAGCGAAAGGATTAAGCTTGATTTAATGGTATTCATGATGTTTACGTGGTTTATTAAGTTATAAATAAATATAGGCGTTTTTGTCGAAACTGTCATGTTGCCAGCCGGTCAGACGTTAGCAAATTCTGGATACAAGTCGCTTATGACGGGGGAAAGCGTTAAGACTGAAAAGGCCGGATCTAAAACTGATACCATGTCCCCCTTCCTTTACCCTGCTGGGAAAGAAAGCCATTTTGCACCAAATCCGCCAGCCGTTTTTTAATTGTGGAGTGAGACACTCCTTCAATAATTCGGGTTGCTTCACCAATGGTGATGCGTCCTCTCTCGCGGACATATTCCATGATTAGCAGAGACTCTCTGGGAAGGGTGTTCCATTCTTCATTCAGGTTTATCTTTGATGCTAAACGCTCTTTCTGTTTTTGCAATGAGGCAAGGAAGAAACGTAGCCAAGGCGACCAGTTGGGCTTTTCATCGCTTAATGTCTTTTGTGTCCTTCTCAAGCCCAGATAGTAACCCTCTTTATTTTGCTCAATAATACTTTCCAGCGAGGTGTAGGGAACATAAGAATAATTTGCTTTTAGCAACAGAAGCGTGGTTAGTACACGCGATAAACGTCCGTTACCATCCTGAAAAGGATGTATCTGTAGGAACGCAACAATAAACATTCCAATCACTAGGAGTGGGTGCAAACTGTTATCAGCCAAGGACTCCCTTGTCCAGTAAACAAGTTCCTGCATTTTCATCGGTGTTTCAAAGGGTGAAACTGTCTGAAAAACCACTCCCAAACTTTTTCCTGCCGCGTCAAATGCTTCCACATGGTTGGCAAGCGTCTTGTATTTTCCCCGATGACGTTCGTCCTTGTCAGAATATTGCAGCAATATGGAATGAAGTTGTTTTATGTAATTCTCCGATAATTCAATTGCCGCATGGCTATGAAAAATGATATCCATTACTTCGGCATAGCCAGCAACCTCCTGTTCGTCACGGGTGCTGAAAGATTTTTTGCTGAGATTGCCCAACATCTTTTCGATTTCTGGGTCGCTGAGTTTTACACCCTCAATACGCGTGGAAGAACCGATACTTTCAATTGTAGCAACCTGCTTCAGGCTTGCCAGCCGCTCAGGCGCTAGCTTTCTCATCGTTCGCCAACTGGCGCGGAAGTCGTCAATATCACTGATTGCACGGAGAATGTCGGGCGTGATTTCTAAGGAATGGGCTTTCATTGTTATCCGAAAAGTCATTTGCTTTAGACTGATAATAACTGTAAATGACCGCAAATCAAGAGAAATTGATCCACCCTGCGAATACCGGACACCTCAAGAAAGGTGTATTCTTTCCATTTAGAGGTAAACGATATAAGCCAGAAAAAAGCATCTTACACGTGCCATAGTAGTGAGTCTAAAACCGAAGCACTGAAATTAGCCAGTGATGTAGGTATATAGACCCGAATGATTATGGTTTTTTCAAATATGGTAAATTGGATAAACCGGACGGGTATAGCAATGCGGTGGCAGGCTCGCCGGGCACCCTGATTTTGACCATCTATGAGTGGACAGCCATGATGCAAGTACCTGAAATTCTTTCCCGTATCCGGCAAGGTGAAG
>PDPH01000036.1 GCA_002747435.1 Pseudomonadota bacterium | reverse complement strand
ACTGGGTTTGCCTGCCTGGGTGAGTACGCCTATCTGGCTGTATTCTGCATGGATGGCGATTCATACCTTACGTCAGGTCTGTGGTATATCGACAGGCTACGCTCTGGGCGGGATTATTTTGAGTTTCCTGCTGGCCATGTTGGCTATCATCCTTATTGGGACGGTTCTTGGTGTAGTTTTTGCGATCATCGTGCCACCCGCAACACCTGCTCTATAACTTCCAATAACAGTGACCGCAGGTTTTACAGCGGTAACGTTGTTCACCACTACTGGCTTTGCCGTGGCGGTAAATGTCGTGACTCTGGCAAGCTCTGCATTCAACTTCGATGGTCGCCATGTATGGTCATCCTCGGATAAAATTATTAAGTCTAGTGAACTACGCTATTTGGAAGAGCCAGTCAATGCGTAAGTCCTAGTAAATTTTGCTTTTTGGACAGAATTGCTAACAATAACCGGGAAATACTATCCTTTTCCGACTGGCTGATGTTAGTATCTGTTTAGCAGGGTTAATAATAACGGGCAGCTAGTTTTGCCCTATAATAATCAATAGTTAGAACTCCCTTGAATAATATGTATAAGCTGGAATTTAACGAGGCGATGCACACCTCAGACCATGTCCCTTTGCTGAAAACCTTACCGATTGCGCTGTTTACACATGCGTTATTAATTTTTGGGGTGTCCTTTGTACCTAGTGTTACCACTAACTCAGGTTTACCGCCTGTCATGGATATTACACTAGTGCAAACACATGCTGAGCATGAGCCGGAAGATGCTAAGTTTTTAGCACAAGCGAACCAGGAAGCAAGCGGTAGTGCGGATGAAGATAATCGACCGCGTAGCCCTTTAGCCTCTTTGCAGCCTGACGCAACAGACGGTGTGGCGCCTGTACAATCACAAGCGGCTGCGCCGGACAATGCCCCTAAGACCGACCCCATGCTGCTGACTACCAAAGGAGAAACCTTTGAGTACGTTAAAAAGCAGCCTGAAATGCCTGAAGAGGAAACTTTGCCGGTAGAAGATAATGTATCGGATAGCACCCAAGAACTAGCTCGCTTATTGGCAGAAGTCGACGAGGCTGAGGCACGTTATGCGCGTCGTCCACGGGTACATTTTATTGATGCAGTCAGCGCTAAAAGTGTCGTGGAGGCTGAGTATATTGATGCTTGGGTTAAAAAGATTGAGCGTGTTGGCAATATTAATTTTCCCGAAGAGGCTATACAGCGTAATTTAAGCGGCAAATTAATTCTGAATGTCACCTTGGATCATCAAGGTCATGTTGTCGATGTGCAGATTGATGTATCATCCGGTTATAACATACTCGACAAGGCTGCTGTGCGTATTGTTAAGTTAGCGTCCCCTTATTCGCCTTTACCGGCAGAGATTCGCAAAAAGTGGGATCAGTTAAATATTACCCGCACTTGGATTTTCCATAGTGGGACACGGACCCTAGATACAGAATAGAGACCCATGCAGACGATCTCCAATCTGCGTAACCATTTACTCATTGCCGTGCCTGGCATGCAGGATTCTTATTTTGATCATACGGTCACATTGGTGTGCCAACATGATGATCAAGGCGCTTTTGGCGTCACGATTAATCGTCCCTTGGAGTTGACCGTTGGTGAATTGTTATCACAACTGGATATTGAAGTGCTGGATCCGGTAGTTGCGGGTCTATTGGCTGTGAGTGGCGGACCAATACAACAAGAGCAAGGCTTTGTACTGCATGATGGTGGTTTGAATTGGGATAGCACCTTGGAAATTGCAACAGGGCTTTTTTTGACCTCTTCAAGGGACATCTTGGTTGACTTGGCCAAAGGGGAAGGACCAGAGCATTTTTTGCTTATTCTAGGTTGTTCGGGTTGGAGTCCGGGTCAGCTTGAAAATGAGTTGAAAGAAAATACGTGGTTGATCGTGCCGTCGACTTCGGAGTTGCTGTTTGCAACGCCTTTTCCAGAGCGTTGGCGTGGTGCGGCATCTTTGATGGGTATTGATGTGAGTTTACTGGGGTCAGTTGCTGGACATGCCTAGTTCTTATTCGCCTCTTACCTTACTCGGGTTTGATTTTGGTTTGAGCCGTACAGGTTTAGCGGTGGCTAATACACTTACTGGTTTAGCTACGCCTGAGTGTGTTTTATATAGTGTTCAAGGGCAGCCGGATTGGGCAGGTATTGGTAAACGTATTCAAACTTGGCGACCTGACTTATTGATTGTGGGACTACCCCAAAAAACGGACGGTAGCCAAAGTGCTATGCACGATGCCATTATTGCTTTTGCAAAAGCGTTAGAACAGCGTAGTGGTTTGCCCGTACAGTTATTTACGGAAACTTTGTCTTCACGTGAAGCAGAAGAGCGCCTAAAACAAGCGCGGCAGGCAGGGCGCAAACGCAAAGTCCGTAAGGAAGATATTGATCAATTGGCTGCGGCCATTATTCTGGAAAATTGGATGCAGGAGAATGCTCATGCCGGATAATAAAAATTATAATTTGGCTGATTTGGTGGATCGTCTGGAAACGCAGTTGAACGATTACCTCAGTTTGCACGAGATTCACAATCCTGTCATGGTCGGCATTCATCGTTCGGGAGTCTGGATTGCGCGTGAGTTATATCAGCGTATGCAGTTGCAAGAAGAATTGGGTGAGTTGAATGTCAGTTTTTATCGGGATGACTTTAACCGCAGCGGCTTGCCGGTACAGACACAACCTTCCCGCTTGCCTTTAAGCTTGGAGGATCGTCCTGTTATTCTGGTTGATGATATTATTCATACAGGACGTACCGTGCGGGCTGCTATGAATGAACTGTTTGATTATGGCCGTCCGGCCAGCATTATCTTGGCGGTTTTAGTCGCACGGGAAAATCGTGAATTGCCGATTGAGCCACAAGTGTGTGTGTTGCGTGAAGAACCCGGTAAAACCTTTAGCTATCATATTTCTGGGCCTGATCCTTTAATCATGGAATTGATTGAAAAGTAGCCGATTGTAATGTAATCCTGCTTTATTGTGGTGCAACAAACTTGTAATATAGCGCCAATATAACCGACTGGCGGAAAATCCCGATGCACCCTCATTTTCAGCCCGGCCCACTGCCGTTAAGTATGCAGCTTGCACCCGGAAACAAGCTGAAGCATTTCCTCACCATAGAAGGCTTGCCTTACTCTCTTTTAAAAGAAATTATTGAACGCGCCGAGCAGTTTGTCACATTACCAGCCAAGCAGCAGAAAAAAGCTCCTTTGCTGCGTGGCAAGACGGTAATGAACCTGTTTTTTGAAAACTCTACCCGAACTCGCGTTACCTTTGAAATTGCTGCCCAGCGTCTTGGTGCTGACGTTATTAATCTTGATATTCGCACCTCTTCGACCGCTAAAGGTGAAAGCTTGCTGGATACGGTACGCAATTTGGAGGCTATGAATGCTGATATGTTTGTGGTGCGTCACGAACATGCTGGGGTGGCTCAGTTTATTGCACGCTATGCCGCACCCCATATCAGTGTCCTGAATGCAGGCGATGGTCGCCATGCTCACCCTACTCAAGCTATGCTGGATATGTTTACTATTTGGCAAAAAAAAGGAGCTTTTGAAAAGCTGCGTGTAGGTATTGTGGGTGATGTATTGCACTCGCGGGTAGCCCGCTCACAAATACATGCTTTAACGACCTTGTTAACAGGGGAAGTTCGAGTCATCGCGCCCCAAACTCTAATTCCCGCAGGATTGGAGCGTATGGGGGTTAAGGTTTATCACACTATGGAAGAAGGTCTGCGTGACCTTGATGTGGTGATTATGCTGCGTTTGCAGCGCGAACGTATGCAGGGCGCATTGTTACCTTCGGAACGTGAGTTTTTCAAATTATATGGATTGACTGAACAAAGGTTAGCTTTGACCCAACCTGACTCAATCGTTATGCACCCAGGACCGATTAATCGTGGTGTTGAAATTAGTTCCGAAGTGGCGGATGGCCATTGCTCTGTGATTCTGGAACAAGTGACCAATGGAATTGCTGTACGTATGGCGGTAATGTCCATGATTATGGGCTCATGGGCTCTACCATGTACCGGAGGTGCAGCGTGAAGTTATTGATTGAAAATGCGCGTGTACTGGATGCGGCAGCCCATTTGGATGCTGTACGGGATGTTTATATTGCAGAAGGTTTGATTGCCAGTGTTAATGCGCCCGGTGACAGACCACCTGATTTTAAGCCAGAACAAGTCATTAATGCACAAGGGCAGTGGCTATTGCCCGGTATTGTTGATTTAGCTGCTTCATTGCGTGAGCCTGGTTTGGATCACAAGGCAACCTTGGCAACAGAAACACGCGCAGCGGCAGCAAGTGGTATTACGACCTTGTGTTACCAGCCTGAGCCGGAAGTGAATTTTAATAATTCGGCTCAAGTTAATTTTATCCGCGATATTAATGCGGGGCTGGCTTATGCAAATGTGCAAGTGATTGGCAATTTGACGTTTAAGCTGGAAGGCAAGCAGCTCAGTAATATGGGGGGGTTGCGCCGTGCGGGTTGTGTGGCAGTGACTAATGCTTGGAAGCCGCTCGAAGATTTGCGTGTTATGCGGCGTGCGATGGAGTATGCAAACACACATGATTTGACTGTGTTTGTGTTTTCTCTGGATCATGGTTTGGCTGCCGGTGGCTGCATACATGAAGGCGAAATTTCTACCCGTTTAGGCTTGCCTGCTATTCCTGCGGCTGCTGAAACCGTTGCCGTAGCCCAAACGCTAGCTCTAATGACAATGACCGGAACTCGGGTGCACTTTTGCCGTTTGTCCAGTGCAGGCAGTGTGCGCCTCATTCGTCAGGCTAAACAGGATGGTTTGGCGGTGACTGCGGATGTGGCAGCTCATCAGTTATTTCTGACAGACCGTGATTTGCTGGATTTTAATCCCTTGTGCCATGTTAGACCACCGCTGCGCGCTCAATCTGATCGTGAAGCTTTGTTGGAAGGGGTGTGCGATGGCACAATTGATGCGATTTGTTCTGATCATCAACCACATGAATTGGATGCTAAATTAGCTCCTTTTCAACAAACAGAGCCAGGTATTTCAGGTTTGGAAACTTTGTTAGCTTTGACAATGCGTTTGGTACAGCAAGGTGATCTGAATGAATTAACGGCTTTACGTAAACTAACGGTTGCTCCGGCTGATATTATTCGCAGTCCGGCAGGTCGATTAGCTAAAGCTAGCCCCGCTGATTTGGTACTGTTTAACCCCGATAGTCAGTGGGTTTTACAGTTGGATCGCCTATTGAGTATGGGGAAAAATACACCTTTTGCAGGTTGGCATTTTACAGGTGAAGTAGAGCGAACTTTGCTGGCTGGCAAAACGGTTTACCAAAAAACTATAAAATCTGAAAAATAGAATAAAGCTTGATTAATGTTACATATAGCCCTTTATAAGCCTGAAATCCCACCTAATACGGGAAATATTATGCGTTTGTGTGCTAATACAGGCTGTCAATTGCATCTGATTCATCCCTTGGGGTTTCAGTTAGATGAAAAGCGTTTACGTCGTGCTGGTATGGATTATCGTGATTTAGCGACCGTCAATGAGCATGAGAGCTTTGCGGCTTTTAGTGCTGCTATGGCGGGGCGTCGCGTGTTTGCACTAACTACGAAAGCTAGTACTGCTTATGCAAAGCCCCTGTTTGAGTCAGAAGATATTTTATTATTTGGTCCTGAAACTCGGGGTTTGCCAGAAGGTTTATTAGGTATTTTTCCCGAGGAGAATAAGCTACGTATTCCTATGTTGCCTGAGAGTCGTAGTTTAAATCTTTCCAATACAGTGGCGATTGTGGTTTATGAAGCTTTGCGTCAACAAGGCTTTATGAATATGGTATAGACTGCCTGTCTATGAATAATCCGCAATTGTTGCGTCATTTGCCTGCCTCCTTGCTTGCCCAGACTGGTTGTGTGGCTACGATTGGCAATTTTGATGGTATCCATCGTGGACACCAACAAGTCATTCGGCATGTGCAGCATAAAGCAAAGCAATTAGGTTTGCCTGCTGTTGTCATTAGTTTTGAGCCTTTACCTGCTGAATATTTTCATCGCCCACCGCCTGGACGTATTTCTCCCCTACGCGACAAGCTGTGTTATTTGCATCAGCTAG
Source organism: Pseudomonadota bacterium (assembly GCA_002747435.1). Taxonomy (GTDB): domain Bacteria; phylum Pseudomonadota; class Gammaproteobacteria; order Thiotrichales; family Thiotrichaceae; genus Thiolinea. Next base: position 11,643 of record PDPH01000036.1, on the reverse strand, counting down.
ACTTAGATTACTTTGTATGCCTGCGTTTTGATAATGCCCTCGCCAATATGGAAGCAGAAGACTTTGTAACAAAGATTTTGCTTGAAGGCTTGAAGGTACGTTATTTAGTCGTTGGTGATGATTTTCGTTTTGGATATGAGCGAAGGGGAAATTATGCACTCTTGAGCCATATGGGGCAGCAATTCGGTATGGTTGTCGTTGACACACCAACGTTTGAATTAAACGAGCAGCGTGTTAGTAGTACTTGGACTCGTCAAGTTTTGGCTCAGGGCGATTTGGTGACCGCTTGTCATTTATTAGGTGCACCTTATCAGCTCTCGGGGCGAGTTTGCCACGGAGACAAACGAGGACGTACTATTGGCTTTCCGACGATTAATTTGCGAATTCCAGAAAATATTGCGCTACGTAACGGGGTCTACGCGGTCAAGGTGTATGGACTGGAAAGTGAAGGAGTTAAAGGGATTGCTAATTTGGGAAGCCGTCCGACGGTCAATGGTGTGGAAACGCGCTTAGAAGTTCACCTGTTTGATTTTGATCGTCCGGTTTATTATCAGCATGTGTGTGTAGAGCCTTTGCATTTTTTGCGTGACGAACAGTGCTTTGATTCATTGGCTACCTTGCAGCAACAAATCAAGCATGATGTGGAACAAGCTCATAGCCTGTTCCACATGCTCCACTATCACTGATGCTTTTATTGAGCTTTTTGATAATAGCGTTTTAAACGTTCTACTTCATTCTTTGAGCCTAAAATGACGGACACACGTTGATGGAGTGAAGTTGGTTGAATATCCAGAATACGTTCTAAGCCTGTAATAGATGCTCCACCAGCTTGTTCGATAATAAAGCTCATTGGGTTAGCTTCATACAGTAAGCGTAATTTACCTTCCTTGCCTTCTTTACGAATTTTCTCATCTATTGGGTACATAAAAATGCCGCCTCTTGTCAGGATACGATGCACTTCAGCGACCATAGAAGCAACCCAACGCATATTAAAGTTTTTGCCAAGCGGTCCTTTTTTGCCCTCATTACACTCCGTAATATAACGGCGTACAGGCTCATCCCAATGGCGATTATTGGAAGCATTAATGGCATATTCTTCAGCATTTTCTGGGATTCTGACATACTCACGAGTCAAAATAAATTCGCCGCAATCTCGATCCAAGGTAAACATATTGACGCCTTTGCCGGTGGTCAGCACTATCATGGTAGAGGGACCATACAAACAATAGCCTGCTGCAATTTGTTGACTGCCAGGGGATAAAAAGTCGTCTGCACTGGGATTATTCACTCCTTCAGGTGCGTGAGTAATAGAAAAGATCGTGCCCACAGAAGCATTAACATCCATATTGGATGAGCCGTCTAGTGGGTCAAAAGTGACTAGATAGCGGCCACGTGTTTTACCTGCTGGAAGGTGATAGACATCCTCCATTTCTTCTGAGGCCAGTGCAGCAACCCGTCCATTGTTTTGCAATGCTTCGATAAATACCTCATTGGTGATAACATCCATCTTTTTTTGAACTTCACCTTGAATGTTTTCGGTGCTGGCAGCGCCCAATATGCCAACCAGTGCACCTTTTTGAGTCAGGAAGCTAATTTTTTTGCAAGCTGTTGCAATATCATTCAGCAAGCCGGTAAAACCACCTGTTGAACCTGTGTATTGCCGTTGTTCCTCAATAATAAATTGTGTCAATGTGGTGCCAATATTGTACATGCTCTTTTCTCCGCTGAATGTTTCGCTTACACAAGCTCATACCGATGGCTGTGTCAACCTTGCCGTATCATGAATGTTCGAGAATAATAACAGTTGGTCATACAACGGATATATACCTGAAAGCATAAAAAAGGCGGATCAAAAGATCCGCCAGGCTTGCGAGGGAGTATTATAATATTTGTGATGACTAGTTCGAGTGTGTAGTGTCTTTTATTGTGCAGCTATCTTGAAGGCAAGATGATCTAGTTGAATCTGTCTTCAGGGCTACAACTGTGTGTCGTACATATTTGGGGGTGGGTTCATATGGTTACACTTTTTAATATTGATTTTTTACAAAGAATACTGGAGGGAAATTTAAACCAAATGCTAACTTGGGACGACTAGAGTTATGATTGGTTCAATCAGGCAAGACAATTTAGGTAATGAAGCGAGCGATCAACCTATTGAAGATACAGAGTTACTAGCTAGGATAGCTCAGGGAAATCGGTCGGCTTTTAGTCAGTTATACCTAAAATATCAGCCGAAGCTGGTCAGCTACTGTGCTCGACTGTTACGGGATGATGTTGCACAAGCAGCAGATATCGTTGATGAAGCTTTATTTGATGTTTGGCGTTCGGCAGATCGTTTTGAGGGGAAATCAAAACCTTCTACTTGGATTTACTCAATCACCCGCAACAAGTTGATTTCTTGGTTGCGCAAGACATCGGAAGTCTCTTTGGACGATGAGTCCGTGATGTTGTCTATGGTCGATCAATCTCCCACACCAGAGGAAATGCAGGTCGAAGATGACATGAAAACACAGCTGATTCGGATGATGAACCATTTGACGGATGAACATCGGAATGTACTGAAGTTAACTTATTTTGAAGAGAAGTCAGTCAAAGAAGTGGCTGCTCTTTTAAATATTTCTGAAAACACCGTCAAAACACGCATGTTCTATGCCCGCAAACGCTTGGGGCAAATGCTTGAAAAGGCAGGGATCATGGACTTTGACACTTAAAAATCCGGTCACATTATTATGAATAATCAAGATTCCAATAAACTGGTCGACGACGCTAGGTTATTGTTACCGTGGTATCTGACAGATAAACTGTCAAAAGCGGAGCAAAATCTGGTTAACCGAGCTTTGGAAGCGTCCCCCGAGCTGAGACAAGAATTCCTACAAGAAGAAAAAATGATGCGTCTGGTACGGGAAAATACCAGTTTATTGGCGTTGTCCGCTATGGATACAATTGCGCAAAGACTCAATAAACTGCTAAGCCGTATTGATCGTGAAGAGGGTGTACACACGACTTTAGAAAAATCATCTGTCACAGCCGTGCAGCACTCAAAACTTAAATCTTCTATAAAATCAAATAACAAACCTTGGTACAAGCAGTGGTTTAAGATAGAGTGGTTGATGCCTGCTAATGCTGTATTTGCCTCTTTGCTGTTGGCTCAGTTGGCGCTATTGAGTTTTTATCTCACTCAGCCTATGCAAACAGAGATGGCTGAGATAGATTTTGATAATTACCAATCAGCGGTTGATTTCGAGACGGCTAACAGCCCTGATAAGGCAGTGAGTGCGCAAGGTGATCAATTTTTGGTTGCTTTTAAGCCCGAAGTGGCGTACCAAACGGTTTGTGATTTGCTGAAGCAACATGATATGCGTATTGTGAATGGTCCAGCAGAAAATCATAATATTTTTACTGTTGAAGTGCACTCTGTTTCCAAGGAAGATAAGGCTAGTTTGGTAGCGATGATGAGAGCCAATCCTGCTATACTCTTTTGGGGGTCGAATGACGTAATAACAGAGTCAGAGTCTCAACAGTAATCATTGTCAGAATAGTCTTTAGGGGTAGCTAAAGGTTTGTTGTACAACAAACCTTTGTTTCTTCTAGGCAGTGGCAGGTGTCCAGATTAAGGATAGGAGGTTATTGTAAAATGAGGAAAAATTATATAGTACTGATTTGGGCAGTTTTACTACCATATTGGGCTAATAATGCCTTGGCTCATTCAGATTCCGGTGTTGAGACTAGTTATGACTCTCCCTCCTGCCATATAGCAAGTAGTTGGTGTGTGGGTCGCCATAAGAATTCCCCTGTTAAAGTCTCTTCTAAACGTCTGTCTTCTCGTAAGAAAAAGGATTTTGTTCCTGATGAACTTCTATTGTTATACGATAGTGCAAAGCCGAATCATTATGCCGACCAGTTAATACAGCGTTATCACTTAAAAGAAAAACGTAGTGATGAATTAGCCAGTATTCGTACACGTATGGTAACTGTTGGTACAAACGGACAGGATGCATCAAGTTTACTTAGGTGTATCAATAAACAAGAAAAAACAATTAAAGCGAACCTGAGTAGCTTATTTTATATTTCTGCGGTATCTCCACGGCCATCCAACACAAACGCAGGGGGTTATCCTTTAGCATTGACAGGGGTTTCCGCCATCCATCGTTTTACACGCGGTGCTGGAGTTAAGATTTGCTTAGTAGATACGCCAGTCGACTTACTCCATACTTCCCTTGATACTAGTAAAGTAAAGCGTTTCGAGTTATTGCCTCAGGGAAATTTTAATAATCAGCGCCACGGAACACAGATGGCAGGTGTTCTAATCAGCCAAAATCCTCTGATTGGAATTGCTCCAGATGCTAATTTGTTAGCAGTAAGCGCGTTTGGTAATGATCCAGATAATCGGTCTCGACGTAGAAGTACGGCTGGCACAATAGCTAAAGCTATTGATCTTTGTATCCGCAACAAAGTAGATATTATTAATATGAGTTTTGCGGGTGGAAAAGATGATTTAGTCAATAGGATGGTTAAGAAAGCGGCTGATGTCGGTATTGTTGTGGTAGCTTCTGCGGGCAATGGTGGGTTGGGAGCGGATCCAGTTTTTCCTGCTGCTTTGGATGAGGTTATTGCCGTAACCGCTGTTGATTGGCGCGAGTCCGTTTTCCCTAGTGCTAATCGTGGTAATTATATTGACTTAGCTGCGCCTGGTGTTGAAATACTGACTACATCCCCTAGACAAAGTTTTGCAACAGTAACGGGTACTTCGGTTGCTACTGCACATGTCACTGGTGCGATTGCGCTGATTATGTCGCTGGATCGTCAAGGCTTTGATACTGGCATCCTTGAACGTACAGCAGCAGATTTGGGAAAGCCTGGACGCGATCCTGAATATGGTTTCGGCCTGATCAATATTGAGCGAGCACTAAACGCATTAGGCAAGGCAAAGGTTGATCTTGAGTTGTTAAGCGTTAAGGTTGAGGATTAAGGAACGTCCGCTACATCCAATTCAAGTGTTTCAGTAAAACAATGCCTAAGCTAGTGCTCAACAGTGAACCGACTGTCGTCATGGCAATAATATTAGCTGCCAGTACAGCATTACCGCCCATCGCTCTGACCATAATATAGCTGGCTGCTGCTGTGGGTGAAAAAGCCATAAGCATTAAAATACCCAATTCCATGCCTCTGAACCCAGGCCATATACCTGCGACCGCGAAGACCAAGGGAACTAAAATGAGTTTACCTAAGCTTGCACTCAAGGTTTTGCCTAAGGCTTTGCGCATGGCGTTGAAGTTTAGCGTAGCACCAGTGCAAAGCAGTGCCAGTGGCAAGGTCATTTTGGCAAAATACTCACCTGATTGTAGTAGCACTTTGGGCAAAGACCACTCTAGCCAAGCAAAAGGCAACGCTAAAATAATGCCAATAATGAGTGGATTACGCGCAATGCCTTTAATAATCGGCCGCCAACTAGGGTCTTGTGCTGTTAGAGAGCGACTTAAGGTAATAACCGAGAGTATATTGAAGAGTATGGTCAGCAAACCCATATAAACTGAAGCTGTGGCGAGTCCCGTATTACCATAAGCATTCACGCAATAAGCCAAGCCAATAATCCCCATATTGGAACGGAATGCGCCTTGTACTACCACACCACGATCTGCAACAGGTTCAATAAAATAAGTTGTCAGCCATTGCAACAGTGTGAACAATACTAAGGTAGCCCCAATGCCGTAAGCAATCATAGCAAGATTGGCACTTTTGCTAATCTGGGTTTGGCTGATGCTAATAAATAGTAGAGTAGGTAAGGTGACGTTAAAAACTAATTTAGAACCCGCTTCAATAAAGGCATCATTAATAATATTTTTGCGTTTTAAAAAGATACCCAGTGACAGGATAATGAAAATTGGACCCGTCACAGAAAAGGCAAATTCTAGGGTGTTTATAAAGCCAGACATAATGAATGTTATTGCGGTGCACAAAAAATAAATCTATGCTGTTTTATGCCAATTTACAAGTAATTTATAGTGCTCCCCGGGTGAGCGTTTGGTCTTGTCGGCATCAACTGGTTCTGGTTCTGGGGCGGCTCTGTAAACTTTATCATGGCACTGAAATGAATCAGTCATCACTCAACCACTTCTCTAATACAGCACATAGATATGATATGCTTGCTATCTCAGCACTTACAGAACAGCAATATGTCAAAAACAAAACCATCAAGCCCTTATCGCGGACAATGCCTATGTGCTGGTGTGAAGATTGTCATTGTTCTATGTGCTGTAAGTTTCATGGTGCAGCCTTCACGATTTTTGGTGAAGTCAACGCCGAGGATTTTCGTTATCAGCAAGCATGCAAAGCTCCCGAGCGCGATTAGTCACTTTACCTAAACCCAATACTGCAATGAACTTACCTCCACTCCTCGCTGATCTGACGATTATTGACATTACCCGTCATTTGCCCGGGCCATTTGCCAGCCAAATGCTTTGTGACCTAGGTGCCCATATCATCAAATTAGAACCGCCCGAAGGTGATCCAAGCCGGACAATTGGCCATCTATTTCAAGCGGTGAACCGTAACAAGGAGCTACGCACACTTGACTTGAAACAAGCGGCTGGACGCGGTGAGCTACGTAAATTACTAACAACAGCCGATGTCTTTTTAGAAGGTTTTCGCCCGGGTGTCATGCACGCTATGGGCTTGGATTTTAAAGCACTTCAACAACTCAATCCTAAGCTGGTCATGTGCTCTATTACTGGCTATGGACAATCAGGTGTAATGAGTGACAAAGCTGGGCATGACCTGAATTTTATGGCAATGGCTGGGATATTGGATCAACAACGCTCACTTCAAGGTCAGCCTATTATGGCCAATATACAATGGGGAGATTTAGCGGGCGGCAGCGCAATGGCTGTCATCGGTATACTGGCAGGCGTCATTCATGCGCAGAAAACAGGGCAGGCTTGCTATGTTGATGTTAGCATGACGCATGGTTTATGGGCACAACAGCTTGTGCCACCCGCCACGGGGGCTCTGACAAGTGTATTGCTGGGGCGTATGCCTGGCGCGGGAGAAGACCTGCTCAATGGCGGTTTACCTTGCTATAATCTCTATACCACACAAGATCAGCGTACCCTAGCCGTAGCTGCACTAGAACTAAAGTTCTGGCGCTTGTTTAGCTATACTGTTGGCAAACCAGAATGGGCGAACCTGCATTGGTCACAGGGTTTAGTCATGAATAGTGCAGCCTCCAATACATTGAAAGAACAAGTAGCCGCACTCATTCAGCAAAAGCCATTGGCCGAATGGCAAGCTTTATTTGCAGAGGTCGATGCCTGCGTAACCCCAGTCTTAAGCTTAGCTGAAGCTCAAGAGCATGCTTTATTCCAAGCGGAACGACAGCCTTGGAAAATTCATACTGTCCCACTTCATTAAATAATTGGTGCGCATGAATAGTTCATGAGTAAGCAACGCTCTCCCGCCGGACTTAACATTAAGTCGCTCGCACACTCTGCGCAGCATGCTGCTTTGCCAAAAACTGCCGCAACAATAAGGCTACAATATACGTCGCACCTGCTAGTAAAATCATCGTCGACCCGGCGGGTAGATTTGGCGCATAGGACAGCGCTAATCCACCTGTGGTAAACACCGAACCTAATAAGCTCGCAAGCATCATCATTTGTCCCAAGGAATGTACATATTGTCCAGCAATAGCAGCAGGCAATGTTAATAGCGCAATCACCAAAATCAAGCCCACCACATGAATCAATAAAACGACTGTAACCGCAATCATGCACAATAGTAGCAGGTAAAAAAAGCTTACAGGCAAACCGCGTAAACGAGCAAACTCTTCATCAAAGATGACTGCTTGGAATTGGCGATAAAATACTGTGACCAATACCACCAATACGGCATCTAACACCGCCATAAAGATAATATCTTCGTCGGGTACGAGCAGAATATTACCAAATAAATAACTCATTAGATTACTGTCATAACCAGGCGTTTTGGAAATAAACAATAAACCAATCGCCATTCCCATTGCCCACAATGCACCAATCAGCGTGTCTTCCTGTGTCTTCCAGTTCAGGCGTATCCAGCCAATTAATAAAGCAGACATAACAGCGGCCAACAATGCCCCCAACAAAGGATCAAATCCCCAATAAGCGGCTGCCCCCATGCCTGCCAACACCGAGTGCGCAATACCACCAGCTAGGAAGGTAATGCGCTTCACCACCACATAAGTACCAATCATGCCACAAGCTAGGCTTGCCAATAAGCCCGCGAGCAAAGCCATTTGCAGAAAATGTTGTTCACTCAATGCCTGAAAAAATTCGCTCATGTTTGTCTGCCTTCATGACTATTAATGAGTGTGTGCAACCATGCGTACGTTTTCGCCATATAAATCCTGAATCATCTGCCCATCAATCGCATTGGTCTGGTGACAGATCAGCGTACGATTAAGACAAGCAATACGATTAACGTAATTGGAAATAAAGGCAATATCATGTGACACCACTAAAATAGTCATGCGCTGATTTAATTCACGCAAATGATCAAAAATATCATTTTCCAAGCGCATATCTATATTGGCAGTAGGCTCGTCAAGAATCAGTATTTGTGGATCACCTACTAGCGCGCGCGCTAATAAAACGCGCTGCAATTGTCCACCGGATAAAGCACCAATAGAGCGTTCCGCTAAATCTTCAGCTTCGACTTCACGCATGGCTGCTTCCGCTGCTGCATAATCTTCGGCCTGATAAGCCCTCCCTAATCGCATACCTTTTAGCCGTCCTTGTAAAACCACTTGTTTGACACTAATTGGAAAATTACGTGCAAACCCCGGATATTGCGGTACATAACCAATTTGCGTGCATGACTGGACGGGGTGCTTGCCTAGTATACGCACTGTACCCGATTGCGGCTGTAATAAACCCAGTAGCAATTTAAGCAAAGTGCTTTTACCACCCGCATTAGGGCCGACAATGCCCAGAAACTCGCCTGCTTGCACACGCAAGTTTACATTATGCAAAATGGGTACAAGTCCGTAAGCAAAACTGACATTATTTACCGCAATCACATCCTGCATGACTATTCCTTAGCTGATTCTTCGCCAACGATGGTATGCGCTACTTCACGTAAATTTTCAATATAATTTCTAGCCAGAGGGTTAATGGCTATTACCTTGCCATCAATGGCTTTGGCTAATTGTTGAGCTGCTCGCTGACTAAATTGGGGTTGTACAAAAATCGCCTTAACCTTGGCGGCCTTAGCATGGTTAATAAGTTCAGCCAAAGCTTTAGCACTAGGCTCTTTGCCCTCAAATTCAATTGGAATCTGCCGCAAATCATAGGCATTCGCAAAATACCCCCAAGCGGGATGAAATACCATAAACTGTTTCACATCAACATGCTCGGCAAAAAAAGCTTGCAACTCAGTATCCAAACGATCCAGCTCTGCTGCAAACCGTTCGTAATTAGCCGCAAATTGCTCGGTATGTTCAGGGCGCAACTGACTAAAAACATCACGTAATTGCGCCGCCATCTGTTTAGTAATGTGTGGACTAGTCCAGATGTGGGGATCTAATTCGTTTTCATGTTTGTGCTCATGCTCAGCATGTTCTACTTCATCGGCTGCATGTTCGTGCTCACTATGATGTGTTGTGGCTTCCTCGTCGGCAGGCGTATGCGCTTCCATTACGTGAGGTTCTAAGCATTCACGCGCATCTAGCAGCAACATAGACTGATTCGCAGCACGAATCTGCTTCATCCAGGCATTTTCAAAAGGCACACCAACACGCACATACACATCCGCCTTGGCTAAGCGTGCAATTTGCTTCCCGGTCAATTCATAAGTTGCCGGACTGAAACCTGGTTGCACCATTGCCTCTGCTACAATAAGCTCGCCACCCACTTGTTGGGCAAAATACTGTTGAGGAATAACGCTGACGAATACGCGCAATGGCGCATTTTCTGCGTGCAAACTTGCGCTCAATACCAGCAAAATACTAAATAAAACGACATATCTAAATAAACTAACTAAATAATATCCCTTACAAAAAAGCTGAATGTGCATCATTGTGATTTCCCATAAAATGAATGAGTATAACTTTGATTCCAAGGGCTTGAATCCTGATAAATCTTTCTCAAGCCTGCTATACACTATGCTTAACATAGCTTTCAATAAAAATGCAATAAGGTTGCAGATTATTTCATTCGGCAATGCAAAGAATCACAACAATCACAACTGTTAGCGATGGTGGACAACAGCTCGTTGCTTCTCACCCTGATAAGTATTAGGGTAGCCGCCATTAAAAGACTCATAGACAGACGCAGTGCAAATGGAGCAAATCATTTTTTGGGCGACCAATAAAAACGCCAAAAAAACCTACCAAGATCCCTCATGGTTTTATCGCTGTGTCAATCTAGGCACGGCCTTACAAGATTGGGGCTGGCAGGTGGCATATCGCCATATTGCCAGTTGGAAGCCTGATTTAACAGCGGATATAGCCTTTTTTCACCGTCCCCAGTGGAATGGACATTTTTGGAAACACCTATGTTTACTGAAACGACGTGGTGTCAAATTAATAGCTGATTTTGATGATTTTATTTTCGATCCGCATCAAGCACAATATAGCCCAGCCGTATTAAATGGCATTTTGACGCTAGAACAAACTGCACAGAATTTTATGCGGCATCAAAAAGTATTAAGCTACTTAGATACGCTCACCGTCTCCACTCAACCCTTAGCTGACCACTTAGCAAAGTTAATCCCCCAAACGCCTGTAGTCGTTTTACCCAATGCTGTGCCTAATCAGTGGCTTAAGCAGTCAAACGCGCTCACGCCTGCAAAAACAAAACTAGCTCAGCCCATCATTAGCTATTTACCGGGCACACGCAGCCATGATCGTGATTTTCAAGTTTTCCAACCAGCTATTGAGCGCTTTTTGCAAGATTATCCGCAAGTACGCTTGCGCGTCACTGGTCCTTTAAACTTTGCTTTGAATGTTCAAGAAAACCAAATTATCCGTCAGGAAAAAGTGCCCTTTGCAGATTATTACCAACAATTCCAAGATATTTGGGTCAACCTCGCGCCACTGGAAGATACGCCTTTTACCCGTTGTAAGTCGGCCTTGAAAGTCATTGAGGCGGCTTATTGGGGTATTCCTACGCTATGCACGCCTATAGCAGATACAGCCCGTTTTGCGGACAAAGGTGGTATTGCGGTCACAACCGACTCTGAAGTATATGCAGCTTTGCAGCAATTATTACAGCTTGATACCTACACCACACTCACTCACAATCTACGCGAAGATGTATTAATGGAAGCCAATATTCATGATATTGCCAAAAAAATGAATGATCGCATGGTTATAAAAAGCAGCAACTATTGAGTGATTTTTAAACATTACATGGCTTTAAAATTATTAGTAACTTCTCTGTTTGCATATGCTGGTGTAATGGAATTTGCTGTTGTTGCAATTTCCTCAAATATCTGTCGAGTAACGCACTCAGTTGCGCTGTTTTGAAAAATTTAACTCTAATTTCTTCAGGAAGCATCAGAAGCTATTGAGTTATACCATTTCCAATAATTTATGACCCTTCATATATGTGCCCATTTCCGATGGCATATCCGTGAGACCAACTGTGAATCATTGGCAAATTGATTCCA
>PDPH01000048.1 GCA_002747435.1 Pseudomonadota bacterium | reverse complement strand
TTCTTTCTATTCGCGCTCTGTCACTCGAAAATTAAAGCTAAACCACTGTTTCTTAAAACTTTTTTAACTCAGCCAAACATCCAAGATGACGCGCATTATAAACACTCATCATCCCCCGTCAACCGCTTTTTTTGAAAAAACTGCAATTATTTCACAAGCACCTTGGCAAACTTGCGTTTACCTACCTGTGCTACGACTTCAGCCCCTTTATTGATCAATAAGTTACGATCATCAACTTTCTCGCCATCAATTCTGACCGCTCCCTGTTGAATCATACGGAAAGCTTCTCCAGTGCTACTGACCAGACCCGCTGACTTCAATAAGTAGCCAATACCCAATTGTCCATTAGCATCAGCTTCCAGCGTTATTGTTGGCATAACTTCTGGCATAGCTCCCTTTTGAAAGCGAGCCACAAATTCTTCCCTGACTGCTCTTGCTACCGATTGCTTGTGAAAACGTGTAATGATTTCTTCACCCAAAAGAAACTTCACATCACGAGGGTTCATCCCCTCCGCTACATTTTGCTTTAAGCGGGCAATATCCGCTAACGGCTTAAAACTAAGCAACTCAAAATAACGCCACATCAACTCGTCCGAAATGGACATGATCTTGCCAAACATCTCACTAGGTGGCTCAGCGATACCAATATAGTTACCTAGTGATTTGGACATTTTATTAACCCCATCCAAACCTTCCAACAATGGCATGGTAATCACTACCTGCTGTTCCTGACCATATTGTTTTTGCAGCTCTCGCCCTACCAATAAGTTAAACTTCTGGTCTGTTCCCCCCATTTCAATATCAGCTTGCAAGGCAACCGAGTCATAACCTTGAACTAATGGATACAAAAACTCGTGAATAGCAATGGACTGCCCTGACTTATAACGCTTATTAAAGTCATCACGCTCTAGCATTCTGGCTACTGTATGCTTAGCGGCCAACTGAATCATTTCAACTGAGCTGAGTTGCCCCATCCAAGTCGAATTAAAAGCAATTTCTGTTTTATCAGGATCAAGTATTTTAAAAATCTGCTCTTGGTAGGTCTGCGCATTAGCTTTTACTTGTTCCTCAGTCAATGGAGGCCGTGTCGCAGACTTACCCGTAGGATCACCAATGCGCCCCGTAAAGTCGCCAATCAGAAAAATAACTTGGTGACCTGCCTCCTGAAATTGACGCATTTTATTAATAACGACTGTATGTCCTACATGTAAATCCGGTGCTGTGGGATCAAATCCTACTTTGACACGTAAAGGACGCCCCCTCTTCAACTTTTCAACCAGCTCACTTTTCAGTAGAACTTCCTCAGTTCCACGCTCCAATTCACTCAAAATATCAGCAAACAGCTCCATCAGCACCTTCCTAAAGATTGACAATAAAATCTTTTTACCCTAAAAAGCGGCATTAAGCTTATCACGAATTGTTTTTTTGAATAGCGTGGCATGGCTTGGAGCTGGTAAGAGTGGATAGTCTAATCAGGCCTATTGAGCATTTTTATCACAAACAGAACTGTAAATACTGTTGATTAAGGCAAAATTCGCTCCTGATTGACCAGCCTCAAAGCATTAAAGCTCAAAACTTATTAAGAATTTGGGCTGCCATCTACAGGGAGTAATTTAACTTGTTAAGCAACATGAATAAGCCTTCACGATCTTCCAATAGCAACAATAGCAAGAAGTGGAACCAGGCTATGGAGCGTTATAACCTCCCTACTGGCGGCATCGAGGTTATTATAGAGGGACGCAGCTCATCCAAACTGGATACGGTCAATGCTGTTACACACTCAAAGCCAAAAAAGCCAACATTGTCCATTCCTCCTGATAACCTAACCAAAGCAGGCTCTGCCAAACCTGTAAACCCTGTCAGAAAAGCATACACGCCACACATCCCTGCCCAAAAGCCAAAAGCCAAACCTATACGTTACCTAGTATCTCGCTCACTGATTCTGGTAGGAACACTCGCGCTTATTGGCAATATTCCGGTACATTCCAAAATTAATCTGCAAACGCAAGATGACACCATAGCGTTAACAGCCGCTGTTGAGGAAGCGCTTAATCAAGCAACAATAGCAAATAGTGATGTCGTAGAATTACAACTACCTGATGAAAATGAAACTGAAGTTTTTGCAGGTCATGAAGTAGAAACATTGCCGACCGTCACTAAAGGTCGATGGAATCTCTACCAAGTCGAAAGTGGCGACACCGTAGAAAGCATTTTTGCAGCACTCAAGTTAAAACAAACCTTGGACAAATTGATTGCCGATCAAGATATAGCCAAAGTGCTCAATGATATTAAGCCTAGTGCAAAATTCTTGGCTCAAACTGTCGACGGTAAGTTGCAACAATTGATTTACACGACAGGTAAGAAAGACAGCTATTTCATTACTTACCATAATGAACAATACACAGGTCAGTGGCAATCTGGCTTACTGGAGGCGCGCCGTAGTCAGATTCATTTTACAATTAGCAAACCTTTCCACACTGAAGCCAAAATAGCAGGCTTAACCAGCTCACTCTCCCGCCAAATCACCAAAATTTTCAAAAAGGATGTTAACTTCCGACGTTTAGCTATTGGTGATGAAGTACGTGTCATCTTTGAGGACTATATTTACCAAGGTGAGCGCATAGCTTCCGATAATGTTTTAGCTGCTGAATTCGATCACCGTGGCACCCTCTACCAGCGGGTTCGCTTTAGTGCCAGTGACACCACGCGTTATTTGCGTCCTGACGCTGACCTAGAACTTAAGCAGGTTGCATTCAATCGTTATCCGCTAAAAAGTGGCAGAATATCATCTGGCTTTGGCATGCGCCGCCATCCTGTCTTTGGCTCAAGACGCTTACATAGCGGCACAGACTTTGCCGCCCCTCGCGGCACGCCTATTTATGCAACGGGCAACGGTAAGGTACGCTTTATTGGTCGCAAAGGTGGATATGGAAAAACAATAGAACTCCGCCACATGGATGGCATCACCACCCTTTACGGCCATATGTCACGCTACAAAGCTGGTTTGAATCCAGGTGATAAAGTAAAACGTGGCGATATTATTGGTTATGTGGGATCAACCGGAACTTCCACGGGCAACCATGTGCATTATGAGTTCCGTATTGCTGGCAAACCACATAATCCTATGAAAGTGGCACTGCCCACTACAGGCATTTTATCACCTAAGGAAATGAGACAGTTTCGCCAGCAGGCCAAGAAACTCAAAAATGAACTGGAAGCACTGCGTGAAACCGCTAAAAATAACCCTCACCGACTAAGTAGTCGACAAAACCAGTTTGGTGGTTAGTGTTTAACACACAATCAAGACAGCAGCCCGATACTATTATACTACTGGGCTGTTAAATCAGCTAAAACGAGTCATGGGTTTTGATTTTGCTAGCATTGCTAGCGAGAGTGCGTACTAGGACTTAAAAACTCTACACGCTGCCGTTGTCGTTGGGCGGTTTCGCGTACTTCTGTGCGGGCAGTCATATCCGCCAAGGTAATATCAGACAAAAAGAGACGAATTTGTTTGCTCAACTCTGACCAAAGATCATGTGTTAAACAGCGCTTGTTATTTTGACAATCCCCTAAACCACCACAGCGAGTTGCATCAACATGCTCATCAACTGCTGCAATAATGTCTGCAATGACGATATTTTCTGGCGCATTACTTAATTGATAGCCACCACCAGGACCGCGCATACTGACCACTAACCCAGCACGGCGCAACTTGGAAAATAATTGTTCCAAATATGAAAGAGATATATCTTGACGCTCGGAAATTTCAGCCAAGGATACAGGTTGATCTGCATTATGCAAGGCTAAATCAAGCATAGCCGTTACGGCGTAACGACCTTTAGTTGTCAGTTTCATCGATGTGAATCTCCATTATGATCAAAGATTCTAGCAATTTCCGACAAAAACAATCAAGTATTAAGCTACCCATAAACAATGCCTCTGCAAGATAAAATCCTTGATCTTGCAAAGGCATTAATAATATTCACTGAATTATTTTACAGGCAAAAAATGGCTGGGGATTATTTCATACAGCTATTAGCGCTGGGTGCTGATGAACCTGCTTGGTTAGATAGCTGTTGAATCAATTGAATCAGCAAGTTAACCACCAGCTTTAAAAAGTTATTAATATCTGTCGAAGCACTGGAATCAGCACTTTGTGTATTTCCAGAAGTAGGTCTGGAAGCTAGCGCAGCCGTCGAGGTCGAATTACTATCTGCACTAGGCTCAGGTGCATGTAGACTGCGTTCAAAACGAGTCGCAGTGGAAGTAGGCACAGCAGCACTACTTGCGACTAATGCTGGAGCTGGAACGGCAGCAGCCGTGCGCGTATCAATAGCGGTACTGCTTCCAGGGGGGGCACTTGGTATAGTCATGATTTTAACGCTCCTTGTGTTTTATGAATAAAGACTTAATAGCCTTTACCCATTTAGATTACCTGAGACTACTCAACAATGGAGCTTTTAGCCTACCCGCTTGTCATTGCACTGCTACAGTTCGTCATTTAGTATTTCTTTAGTAAAAAACTACCTATTAGCTTAATAAATAAAAATAATCAATGTGGTTTTTTCAACCTTTCTGCCATATCAGCTAGCTCTAGTCGGTCAAACTCATCCCTGAACGCAACACTTCATAGCACGCCCCCATTGTATGGTAATCTGTCTTACCCAGAGGAGATTTTAAGTCATCATATTGCTGATTATCGCGCGTCAAAATACGATACCACGCCCCATATTGCTGATCCACTATATTCGCCCAGCTATACTCCCAAATACGCTGATACCAATCACGGTAAATCGGTTCACCCGTAGCATGAGCTAATAAAGCCGCAGCAGCAAAGCTTTCAGCTTGTACCCAGAAATATTTATCGCTATCACAAATAGAGCCATCGGGTGCAAAGCTATAATAAATTCCCCCGTATTCATTATCCCAAGCTTTATCCATTGCAACATTGAATAACTCTTGTGCACGCTTTACATACCAATCCTTAGGGCGATGCCGATGTAGAATTAATAATAATTTAGCCCACTCTGTATGATGCCCTGGTTGATAGCCCCAAGGACGGAATAAGTGCTTAGGGTCATCACGGTTATAATCCCAATCTAGCTCCCAATAATAATCATAGTGTTCCCAAATGAGTCCGCCACACTTTGCAGCCTGCCGTTGGGTAATATTCTCAGCCAAACGCTCGGCACGCTCTAAATAATGTACTTTGCCGGTCGCTTCATAAGCCCAAATCATAGCCTCACAAGCGTGCATATTGGCATTTTGGCCACGATATGGAGAAACAATCGTAAAATCCGGGCTAGCCTCATCCGCATACAAACCAAACGCTTCGCTCCAGAAATACTGCTCCATTAAATTCCAAGCATGTTCCAATGAGGCACGTCCCTCCTCTACCCCTGCCAGCAAAGCAGTCGCCCCTGCCACCATGACAAAAGCCAAACCATAACAGTGATTATTAGCATCACTCACCTTGCCAGATTCACGTAACCACGCATAACCCCCTTCCGGTTGGCGATGGAAATGTTCTAAGTAATACAGGCCATGCCTAACCCAAGCCGCATAATCCAAATCAGTAAAATGGCGAATCGCCAGCGCATAATTAAAAACAAAACGGCTACTACTCACCAAATGACGGGTTGTTGTGTCATAAACACTGCCATCATTACGGAAACAATGAAAAAATCCTCCCATCTCATCCAAGGCTCTAGGATGATAAAAATGGAAAGTATCCCCTATGTGTTGCTCCAAAAACGAACGGCTGAAAAAGTCTGTGATTTGCTCCATGACATCCTTCCTTTAACCATAACAGCTTCCGCTTACACGCGCTCCCCCCATAAATCATGCTCATCAGCATGGGTAATACGCACCTTTACAAACTCACCGACCGCTAATTGCTCATTTTCAATCAATACCTGGCCATCAATTTCTGGCGCATCACGGAAGCTACGCGCCACACTCATCTCTTCTTCAGATTCATCAACCAGCACTTGCATCTCACACCCAATCAATTTTGAAAGCTTGCCAGCGCTAATCTCGGCTTGTAATGCCATAAAGCGCTCCAGACGCTCCTCCTTAACTTCTTCTGGCACAGCACCCAACAATTCATTAGCCGCAGCGCCCTCCACAGGCGAATAAGCAAACGCCCCCACGCGATCTAATTGTGCTTCCTGCAAAAAGTCCAACAAGCTTTCAAAGTCCTTTTCCGTTTCACCTGGAAAACCAACAATAAACGTACTACGCACGGTAATATCCGGGCATTGTGTCCGCCAATTATTCAAGCGATGCAACACTTTTTCAGCATGTGCTGGACGGCGCATCTCTTTCAAAATGCGCGCACTAGCATGCTGAAAAGGAATATCCAAATAAGGCAAGATTTTGCCTGCCACCATTAATGGAATCAGCTGATCCACATGCGGATAAGGATAAACATAATGTAGCCGCACCCATACGCCTAGCTCACCTAAAACCTCGGCCAATTGCTGACTATGTGTTTTTAAGGGTCGCCCTTTCCAAAAACCTGTGCGGTATTTCACATCCACCCCATACGCACTGGTGTCCTGTGAAATGACCAATAACTCCTTCACGCCCGCATTTACCAGATTTTCAGCTTCCTGCATCACATCGCCAATCGGACGCGACACCAAGTCGCCACGCATGGAAGGAATAATGCAAAAAGAGCAACGATGATTACAGCCTTCAGAAATTTTCAAGTAAGCATAATGACGTGGTGTCAGGCGCACCCCTTGCGGGGGAATCAGATCAGTATAAGGATCATGTAAAGGCGGCAAATTTTCATGTACCGAACTCATCACTGCTTCATAAGCATGCGGCCCCGTCACTGCCAATACATTAGGATAAGCATCCAGCACTTTTTGCGAATCCGCCCCCAAACAGCCTGTTACAATCACTCGACCATTTTCATCCAGTGCCTCACCAATCGCATCCAGCGACTCTTGCACCGCAGCATCAATAAAGCCACAGGTATTAACCACCACCAAATCAGCATCATTATAGCTGGGGCTAATGGCATAACCTTCAGCACGTAATTGCGTTAGAATACGTTCCGAGTCAACCAAAGCTTTAGGACAGCCAAGACTAACAAAACCAACGCGGGGTGTGGTGGATTGTTTCATGCACTAACCATTCAAGTGAAGCTGAGAAAGGTAAGCTATAATAGCTGATCCTATCCCAAGATACCTATGTCCTTTGCCATCTAACGCTTCAGATGAAGCGTCATGTCTTTGCAGCATATAGCGACAGGCGTTGTTGCAAAGCACTAATACGCTCTTGAGCCAGTGCGGCTGGGTAAGCTTCAGGCTGAAACTTGCCCCATACCGGAGCAGGCCAAGCAGCGTCTGTGGTAAAACGGGCAATATGATGCAGATGCAATTGCGCAACTACGTTCCCTAAAGCAGCAATATTCAATTTATCCGGCTTAAATAAAGCCAGCAACTGCCGACTCAACCAATCAGACTCTTGCCAAAGTTGCTGACGGTCTTTTGCCTCAAGCTGATAAATTTCAGTCAAATCTGCCCGTCGTGGTACTAAAATAAACCAAGGATAACGCATTTCATTCATGAGCAAGACCTGACACAAAGGCAAATCACCGACTACAAAAGTATCAGCGGCCAATTGTGGGTGTAGGGAAAAACTCATGCCTTTGAACCCTCATGTGCTTCTGCCAGCGCTTTTAAAGTATCACTGCTGTATTCAAATGAATCCGAATACAACTGATCGGCTGGTACACCTTGCTCAGCAAAGGCCTTTTTGCCTGCCAAAATCATGGCAGGTGGGCCGCTCATATAAATATCGAAACCGGCCAAATCACTAAAATCAAGCACAACAGCCTCATGTACCCAACCTGTACGCCCTTGCCAATTATCCTCTGCCTTAGGCTCAGATAAAACGGGTACATAATGAAAATTGTCGTATTGAGCAGCCCAGCTACGCGGCAATGCCTCCATATACAAATCTGCTTGGCTGCGCACACCCCAATAAAGATAAACTTCACGCTTAAAACCATCTGCCTTGAGCTGCTCAATCATGCTTTTCAATGGCGCAAAACCTGTCCCACCTCCAACTAAAATCAAAGGACGCTCAGCTTCATGAATATAAAAACTACCTAATGGGCCTTCTATCCTCAGCAGAGCACGCACTTTCATTTCATTAAAAACATAATCGGTAAACTGTCCACCGGGCACATGACGAATATGCAACTCCAAAAACTGATCATCAAATGGTGCATTCGCCAATGAAAAAGCACGTCGCTTGCCATCGCGCAATAAAACCTCGATATATTGCCCAGCCAAAAAGTGCAAATGTTCCGTGGCGGGCAGCTTCAATGTCAACTCCATTACATCATGATTCAACTGACGCATTTTTTCGACACGTGCTGGTAACAATTTGACAGGCAAGTCTTCCACTTCCCCTAGATGCTTACTTTCCAACTCTAAATCTGATACAGCCACTGCTTGACACAATAAAGCCCTGCCTTGCTCACGTTCATCAGGAGACAAACCCAGCGGCTCACCATTGGGATAATCTACCTGCCCCTTCAATATCGTTGCCGCACACACACCACAAGAACCGCCTTGGCAACTATAAGGCAGAGCCAAGCCTTCACGTAGACCTGCTTGTAGCAGGTTTTCCTGCTCATCCACTTGGAAAGTGTGCTTACCTGGTTGAATGGTGACTGTGTACATGACCCTTCCTTTTGCAGTCTCGTTAAATTTGCTTAGTGTACTAGCTGATTTGCCGCTCACAAAATCTCCTGACTTCCAAGCTGAAAAGCCTGTGCTATAGTCAGAACCATGAAATTACTCATTTTATACTCATGCCTAAGTAGCCTAGTTATAGGACTGCTTAGCCCAATAATACATGCCAATGAATACAGTGAGCCGTATGCACCCATAGACAGGCAACTATTGCAAAGCATACAGCATTTGCTACCCACCCAAGATTGGCAAGTCATCGCCTTGGTCAAAGGCCAACTCAATAACGATGGGCATGACGATTATGCGCTAGTGATGGAAAAAACACTGAAAAGCAGCACATCTCCAGCCCGTCATTTGCTGGTTTTATTGAGTGATGAAGATGAATTCAATTTAGGCGCTTATCGGCTAATCATTAGTAGCCACTATAAGCACTTTATTCCACCCGCCAATACTGAGCGAGGTGATCCCTTAGCCCATATTGCCATCCGTGAAGGTCTACTAGAGCTGCGTTTCCAACGCCGCTCAGCAAGCCACTTTGGGTCAGATAATAAAAATATTAGCGTCACTTATAATTTCAAACGCCAGCCTGGGCATTTTGCTTTAAACCATTGGCAATATTATAGCGTTAATCCACGTAGTGGCCTATTTAGCGAACAGATTATAAACCTAGAAAAAGGCCAACAAGAAACAACATCAGGTAGCATGTCCAGCCCTAAACATCAAAAAAGCCACACACCCTTTAAAACGAACAAGACTTGGTGTCCCGGCGATATTAAGGATGTATTTGAGTTCCGCCCTGAGCGCTAGATAGACCTTGATGAAAAAAATACCTAATTTTCCAATAACACCCGCATACACAACAGACTGGGGTAGTGCATTCTGTGGTGATTCGCTTGAACTACTCTCACACTTCCCTGATGATAGTATTAACTTAGTAATGACTAGTCCTCCTTTTGCTTTGCTTAGAAAAAAGGAGTATGGAAATAAAGAGCAACACGAATACATTGAGTGGCTTTCTGAGTTCGCAAAAATAGTTTTAAAAAAATTAAAATCTGATGGGAGCTTTGTTTTAGATTTAGGTGGTGCTTATCAAAAGGGGGTTCCCGCCAGAAGCCTTTATAACTTCCGTATTCCAATTCACTTTTGCGATGATATAGGTTTTTATCTTGCCGAGGATTTCTATTGGTTTAATCCATCTAAACTGCCTAGTCCTATTGAATGGGTCAATAAACGCAAAATAAGAGCAAAAGATTCTGTTAATACGATATGGTGGTTTAGCAAAACAGAATTTCCAAAAGCAAATGTGAGCAATGTTCTTACAGAATATAGTGATAGGATGAAAAAGCTTCTGAAAGATCCTGATAAGTTCTATGATCCTAAAAAAAGACCATCTGGTCATGATATTGGTAAGAGTTTTAGTAAAAATAATAACGGAGCGATACCATCCAATCTTCTTCAGATTCCAAACTCTGAATCTAATGGAGCTTATATGTCGGGTTGTAAACAAGTTGGCATAAAAAGTCATCCGGCTAGATTCCCAGCAAAACTGCCAGAATTCTTTATAAAGTTTCTAACAGATCCAGAAGATATAGTAGTTGATATTTTTAGTGGTTCTAATACAACAGGATTTGTAGCAGAAAAAGAGAAAAGAAATTGGTATTCTTTTGATATGAAAATTGAATACATTGCTGCTTCAGCTTTCAGATTTCTCGATCAAGAAGTAGAACTTAAAGTTTTGCACGAGGTTTATGAAAAAATAAAAAGCGGCAATAGTGTAGATATAAGCATTTATAAAAGACAGTTAAATATATTCAGAGAAGAAATGACAAAATACCGGATATAATTTTATATAGAGCGAGGTCATTCGTCCAGAAAATATCAAAGCACGCTTTAGTGCTCAGCTCTCATAAATAATTGTATTACACTTTGAACCTACACTGCCTTTTCTGCACGAAACCTGCAAAACTTTTCCAGTCTATCTCTACAGGCTACTCACACGACCTGCACAAGCAAAATTTAAATTTATCCTCGAACTAACTCTCCCATCCCTAGCAAACTGGAGACCAAACGATGAAAACAATAATTGGTTTAAGCTTACTGTTGGTCTTTCTGGCAGGATATGCTATCCCAGAGACAAGGCGGACTCCGGTAGCGCAAGCTACACCAGCAGACTGGAATCCGCAGTCTTTCTGGTATTATCCTTGGGGGCGCTCTGGCACACACAAAGGCATTGATATTTTCGCCTCAGCGGGTACACCAGTACTTGCTGCAACCAGTGGTTTAGTGGTTGCTCAAGGTTACAACAGCATGGGAGGCAATACTGTATTAGTGCTGGGCGCAAAGTGGCGACTGCACTACTACGCCCATTTACAAGACACTGAGGCACACATATTACAATGGCTGAAACCGGCTGCTCGTATTGGCACCGTAGGCAACAGTGGCAATGCCCAAAACAAACCAGCACATTTGCATTACAGCATTCTTAGCCTAATCCCCAACCCTGCCCATTTCGACCATAAATCACCACAGGCTTGGAAGAAAATGTTTTATATTAACCCGCATCAATTTTTGTTGTCCGCCAGCCAATAGCTATTAAAATGACACTATGAACAAACACATTCTGGTAGTTGATGACGACCTGCACATACGCGAAGTCATTAGTTTTGCTTTAGAAAAAGCAGGTATGCAAACGACATTAGCCGAAGACGGTCGCCAAGCGGTAGAAGCCTTGCAGCAAAACACGCTTGACCTCATTGTATTAGATATTAATATGCCAGAAATGGACGGCTTAGAAGTCTGTCGAACAGTGCGTAAATTTTCTGATGTCCCCATATTGTTTTTGTCTTCACGTGACGATGAAATTGATCGTATTCTGGGGCTGGAATTAGGTGGTGATGATTATGTCACCAAACCCTTCAGTCCGCGTGAGCTAGTCGCACGTATTAATGCTATTCTCAAACGCACCCAGACGATGCCCTCCGACAAAACAGCAAGTGATGAAGAAGACAGCCTGCATTATGGCAAGCTAGTGATTAGCCCACCACGCCATCAGGCTAGCTGGGAAGGGCAACTAGTTCATTTGACTGCGACCGAATTTGCCATTTTGCTTTTAATGACACGCCATCCGAATCATGTATTTAACCGTGACCACATTATGCAAAAAGCCTACGAGCATAATGTTTATGTCAGTGACCGCACCATTGATAGCCATATTCGTCATATTCGCCAAAAATTTAATGAGGTGGGCTGCTCAGCCATTATTGATACCGTTCACGGTGTGGGTTATCGGCTAAGCTCATGCTAATCAATGCTCGCCTCCCCTTACCTAAAGGTTTACGCCTCAGCTTACGTACTATCTTATTGGTGATGATGCTGACTTTGTTATTATTGCCGCTGTTTGCCTTATATTTCTTCCGTATTTATGAAAACGAGCTAGTACGCCAAACCGAACTAGAATTAATTGCGCAATCCGCTGTATTAGCCGCTACTTATCGCCAAATCATTAGCTTGGTTCATCCACAAAAAGAATATGGCTATATCCTGCAAAGTTCACCCTTAATTAGCGGTTCAAACAATCCATACCGTTTTAAATCCATTTCATCTTCACGGGGTCAAGAAGTACCCGATACCTATTACACGCCTATTACGCCAAGACTGGATTTAGTCGATCCCATTTTGCCTAATCGCCCTCCTGCTCGACTGGATGACTATCGAGGCGATCCCTACGCCATGCAAGCAGGTCAATTAATGACGCCTATTATGCGTAATACCCAAAAAGTGACCTTAGTCGGTATGCGCATATTAGATATGAATGGTGTAGTCATCGCTGGAAAAGAAGAAGTCGGTTTGTCGGTGGCACATATTCCCGAAATCAAACAAGCACTTCAGGGGCACTACGCTAGTGTCATTCGTCAACGTCAACTAGATGAACCGCCCCCACCCTTGTATTCCATTAGTCGCGGCACAAATATTCGGGTTTTTACAGCTTTTCCTATTATTGAAGGAAACCGCTTGCAAGGCGTCATCTACTTATCTCGCACACCTAAAAACATATTGAAGCACTTATATTTAGTACAAAATAAACTTTACTTAGCCACGGCTTTATTACTGGGACTTGCGGTACTACTCGTCACCTTTATTTCCTCAAGTATTTCACGTCCTATCCGCGAACTCATACAGCAAACCCGTCTTGTTACCGAAGGTGATCAGCGCGTTATTGAGCCTTTAAAACACCCTGTTACCCATGAAATTGCACAACTCTCAGAAAGCTTTGCGCACATGTCACATACTTTGGCGGAACGCTCTGATTACATACGCCGCTTTGCCTCGCATGTTTCCCATGAATTCAAAACACCGCTAACCTCCATGCAAGGCGCGCTGGAGCTCTTGCAGGAACACCTAGAAAGCATGTCGCCCGAACGCAGACAACGTTTTCTGGAAAACCTATTAACAGACACACAACGTCTGAAAAATCTCGTGAATCGTTTGCTAGAACTCGCACACGCTGATGCACGTGAACCTAGTCGCCAAATCAGCGCATTATTCCCCTTGTTAAACATCCTAAAAGAGCGCTACCGCGAACGCCAACTACGATTGCATTGGCAGGACTTACCCGAAGTGGATTTAGCGATAGCACCGGATGCTTTAGAAACAGTGTTATGCAACTTATTGGACAATAGCTTGCACCACAAAGCTCAGCAGGTTAACCTTTGGGCACGACGCAGTGGTCATACATTACATGTACATTTACATGATAATGGTGAAGGGATCTCGCCAGCTAATCGGGCACGTATCTTTACACCGTTCTTTACTACCCGTCGCAACCAAGGTGGTACTGGACTGGGCTTGGAAATCTGCTTCTCCCTGCTAAAAGCACATGGCGGCTCAATAACGCTAGGTGAAGCGAAACAAGGAGCAGAATTCATTCTGATATTGCCAATAGCCTAAGCATTGTCATCATTCCATAACCTTTAAAATTGATCATAACATTAGAAAGATTCTAATGGTTTCTCTGGACATAACTCGCTAGAATCCTCAGCATGCTGATCGTATTAACAGATTATTTTTCTATTTTTAATAGCTAAAGGAGTTAGTTTATGTTTGAAAATAAAGAAGGCCAAACTGTCCCTAAGGTCACTTTCCATACACGCAAGGATTCTGATTGGGTTGATGTGACCACAGATGAACTGTTCAAGGGCAAAACCGTGATTGTTTTCTCTTTGCCAGGTGCGTTCACCCCAACCTGCTCATCTACTCACGTACCACGCTATAACCAATTGGCTAATGCTTTCAAACAGCATGGCGTAGACGACATTATTTGTATGTCTGTCAACGACACTTTTGTCATGAACGAGTGGAAAAAAGATCAAGAAGCTGACCAGATTACTTTTATTCCAGACGGCAATGGTGAATTTACTGAAGGCATGGGTTTACTAGTAGCTAAGGAAGACCTAGGCTTTGGCAAACGCTCTTGGCGTTACTCCATGCTGGTCAAAGACGGCGTGGTAGAAAAAATGTTCATTGAACCACAAAAGCCAGGCGACCCCTTTGAAGTCTCTGACGCTGACACCATGTTCGATTACATTGCACCCAATGCACAAAAACCATTGGACGTTGCTGTATTCACTCGTCCAGGCTGTCCATTCTGCGCCCGTGCCAAAGGTATGTTAAACGACGCTGGCATTGCTTACGACGAACTGGTTTTGAACCAAGACTATAGCAACCAAGCATTGCGTGCTGTTGCAGGTCAGGATGTCGTTCCTCAAGTCTTTATCAATGGTCAATTGATCGGCGGCTCAGACAAACTGGAAGCTTGGCTGAAAAAGCGCGATTAATTACCTTAATCATACCCTTTAAAATCTTTCCCCAGCCTCTCCTTAGAAAAAGGAGAGGGCGCTATCATATATAGCAAGACTGGGCTTCGCTCCCCTTTGCAAGAAACAAGGGGAGCAGGAAGAGTCACCTAGATTTCAAGCAAGGAGTCAAGCATGAGTCAACATTATGATGTGATTGCCATTGGTGCAGGCAGTGGTGGTCTTTCTGTTGTAGAAAAAGCAGCAAAATACGCTAAAAAATGTGCAGTCATCGAAGCGGATGATGCTTTAGGGGGCACTTGCGTCAACCGTGGTTGCGTACCCAAAAAGGTGATGTGGTATGCCGCTGAATTGGCTCATGCACAGCATTATGCATGTGATTATGGCTTTGACTTACAGCCAGGTACCTTGAACTGGGCAAAATTGGTCAATAAACGCGAAAATATGATCGGTAATATCAATGATTGGTATCAAGATAGTTTTCTTGCCGAAGCAGGTATTGATTTAATTAAAGGGCATGCACGTTTTGTTGATGCACATACCTTGGAAGTAGATGGCACACATTACACGGCTGATCACATTGTGATTTCAACCGGCAGCCGTCCTATTCTTCCTCAAGACATTCCTGGTGCTGAATTAGGCATTACCTCAGATGGCTTTTTTGAGTTAGAAAAACAACCCCAAAAAGTAGTGGTTGTCGGCGGTGGCTATATCGCACTGGAACTAGCAGGTATATTGAATGCCTTAGGTACTGAAACGCATATGCTACATCAAGGTTTCCCGGTATTAATTGGTTTTGATGACATGATCCGTAAAGGTCTGCGTCAACAAATGGAACAAGATGGCATTATTTTCGACGACCACCACAAAATTACCCGAGTGACTCAGCAAGATAATGGCAAACTCAGCGTACACTTTGAAGACCGTGCAAACCTCAACGATTTAGATCAAGTGCTGTGGGCGATTGGCCGAGTACCCAATACCGATACGATTGGCTTAGACAAGATTGGCCTGAAGCCTGCGTCGAATGGTCTGATTAATGTTAACGAATATCAGGAAACTGGCATTGAGGGCATTTATGCAATTGGCGATATTATTAATAAGCGTGGCGTGCAACTAACGCCGGTTGCCATTGCTGCCGGTCGCCGCCTGTCCGATCGTTTATTCGGTGACATGGAAGGACGCAAGGTGGATTACAACTTGATTCCTACCGTTATGTTTACTCACCCACCGATTGGTACGATTGGCTTGGCTGAAGATGCCGCTCGGAAAAAATACGGCGATGCGATTAAAGTATACAGCACTGACTTCGTTCCCATGTACTACTCCTTCGTCAAACACAAGCTTAAAACTTACATGAAACTGATTGTGGTAGGTGAAGAAGAAAAAATCGTCGGTTGCCATGCAATGGGATTGGGCGTGGATGAAATGATGCAAGGCTTTGCCGTCGCTATCCGCATGGGCGCGACTAAGAAAGACTTTGATGACACCATCGCTATTCACCCCGTTAGCGCTGAAGAAATGGTAACGATGAAATAAAAATATCAGGATTAACGGGTTAGTTTTTTACATTACAGATAAGCTAATGGCTTGCAAACATTTGCAAGCCTCTTCCTCACTAACATTCTGCCGGACTACCCTGCTTTAAACGCTTCAAATCACTTTTGCTGTTTTCTACTAAACGCTTACGCATTTTTTCACCGCGTGCTTTTTCCTGCTCTTTTAAGCGATCAATTTCACGCTGTTGCTCATAAGCACGCCACAATAAAACAGCGACAAATAATAAAGAGGCCAATAAAATGGCAATGGATAGCGGCGATACTTTTAAACCAGCAATATTCATTTTTTCGCCAAACAAACTACTACGCTGCGGCTTGGCTTTTTCACCAGCTTCTGCATTTTGCGAGACCATATCGCGTAGTGAAATACCCGCGCCACTTTCTTGATGCACATCGTTGGCCACTTGCCGCTGCGTATTAATCAGCAAAGCATTGGCTTCTGTTGGCTCGCCAGTAAGCCCTGGTTCTGCAATTGTTTTAGACGGTTCGACTTCATCAGCCCACAATTGGTTAGTCTCAGACGGATTATAATTGCCATTATTAGCAAGCTCTTTTTCCTGCTTGTTTGCGACAGCCCCAGCCGCACCTGTTTCGTCGGGATAATTGCCAGCATTCTTATCCGTGCTATTTTGAACACGCTCAGTTGTGCTGGGGATCTCTTTAGTTTGCTCTGGTAGTTTATCTTCTTCACCCACCTTAGACAGGCGTAATAAAGATGATGTGACACGATCACTGACCTTATTATCAGATTCAATCGCTTTTACACTGTCTGGACTGACCTCTTTCAATTTGTCATACAAACGCAAATTATCCGCATGCTGCGCTTTAATCGTTTCACTAGCACTTTTTAAAGAAGCTCTCAGAGTTTTAATATGATTGTCTTTTTGCTCCAGAACCGTTTGCAGCTCGGATAATTCTGTTTTTAACTGCTTCAGTTGAGTCTTGACTTTTGCATCTGGTAGAGACGCTGCGACACGCTTGGCCTGCTCCAGTTGGGATTGCAAATGACGATTTTTTGATTTTGCTTGTTGCAACTGAGTCTGCAAACTACTGACTTGACGACGCAATCGTTGCTGAAGCGCAGTGGCTCGTGTTGTTTTCTGAACAGGTCGACGGCTACGCCGCTGTGCATTCCGAATACGATTCTGTCGAGTATTGCGCGTAGATACTGTACCCTTGCGCCAATAGCGATTTTGCGAGCGCGTCTCTCGCAAGGCCGTTTGCCAGCCTATAGCCTTAATCTCCACTAACGTAGGAATCTGCAAAACACTGCCTTTCTGTAAAGCATTAATATTATTTTTGCTGAAAGCGTGGGGATTTTTGTGATACAGCGCCAGCATAGTCTGCTGCACCGTTACGCTTTCATCTGGGCGCAAACGTGAAGCAATTCCCCATAAGGTTTCCTGGCTTGCCACCGGGCCATAAGTTACTTTAGCCACTACAGCAGAAATGGGGGCAGTCAATGCCCATCCGGTTAGCATGATCAACAATATCTTTTTATACATGGAGGCGGGTCAATCCATTGGTTTGGTTATATGACGGTTAGTGTTAATTACACTGTCAATTGTAGCCGATGAACAGACAATAACAGACAAAAATGCAAATTTTCCAGCCAGATGTATAAAATTACAGGAGTAACAAAGCAATAAAGTTAATGCAAGCAATGTAAAACACTGCCCAAAGGCAAGCCATAAGCTCAACCTTGGCCAGTGTACGCTCTAGGCATTCTGCTGATTAAGTGCCAATAACTCAGCGTATTTTGTAGACAAGACATACTTAGGCTTGCCCACACCACCCGCTTGATTGAGTTCAAGCACAGCTTCTTTTGCCAATCCATCCAAAATAGACTCAGCAATTTGCTGGCGTTGCGGCTTGCCCATATTGGAGGCTTTAATCCCCAACAAATCAGCCTTGCGTTTAATAATATCAGTCACAGCTTCCGTCACTGGCCGAATCGTAGGACGGATTTCACCATTCATAATGCGATTACGTACTTCAGTATAAATCAGCTTATAAAAGCGCTTTTGCGTAAAGTCATGCACATTATTAGCGCTGGTCGTGGTTGATATACCACTGGTGCCAAGTTCAGGATCAAGTCTAGCATTTTGCCCCATAAGTCCCTCGGCCTGCATTATGCCAGACACAGGCATTTCACCTGCTGAAGCCGCAGCAGGCGTTAAGCCTTGGCGTTCAGGGGAGACCCATGCCAGATACTCGTCCCGCAAACAATTGCCATAATCTTGTGGTATGGTTTGCCGTCCTTCAGTCATTTCAGCACTTTGAATCGGCCTACCGCTAGCGTCTCGCCCAACCAGCAAGAGCGCTGCTTTGTGATCTGCAACATAAGCACCTACAAAGTGGAAGGCATATTCAAACGTACCAATAATAATGATAGAAAAAACAAAAGATGCCCAAATGCCAGTCACACCTAAAAAGTCACCAATCAGTCGAATCATGGCATAGTGTTTGTCCTCGTCATATTCCAACGCTTTGGCTTGTTCAATCGCACCACTCAGTGCTTGCGAGCGATTTTGCGCCTGCATCGCCACCTGTTGACTGAGCAAGTCCACCTTGCGTTGGTATTCAACTAAATTGCGGTCAATAGTATTGTGAGCATAGCGTACTGCGGTGCGCCGGGCGTTCTTTTGTTCCTTTAAGCTGCTCCAATAGTCCAGATGCGCTTTGGCCTCAGCCAATTGTTCTTGTTGCGGTGTCATGCTGGAGGCATTGTGTGTCAGAGAATCAATACTTCCCAAAGCAGCTTGAAACACGGGTGAATTCTCTGAGCGTAAACGCACTGTGCTATCTTCACGCTCCATGGATTGGGAAACTTCAGAAAATACGCCAAAGAACACCACAATAAAGGTTGCAATCAGGGCAGCATGGCCTTTGTAGCCGGATTGGTATAAAAAGGCTTGCGCGGCTGTAATCACCGCCGTAATCCCAAGTCCTAAAAAGGCGTTCATCCATTGTTCGGTGGTCCAAGTTTCTGGAGTCATTTCGCCACCGGCGAAATACTTCACCACAAAAAAGGCTGAAGCCAGAAAAGCAGCAATGGCGGCTACGAGCAGCCAGACCTGTGCCTTGCGTAAGTCGCTAATGAGATCATTCAACGACTTATTGCGCACCAGAAAGTCTGGGCGACCAAGATTGGATTTTGTTGCATTATCCTTCATAATTATCTCTCCCGACGTGTCGTCATTGACGGTACAGTCTGTCTGTGAAGAAGGTGGCCGCCTTCTTCACAGCGCTTTTATAGTTCACATCCACCCCGCCAATAGTAACAATGCACCCAGAAACCAAAGCATATGAGTATCTGAGTGCAAGTTATAAGCTGCAAACATGGCACCCAATAGTCCAAGGCCGATAAACACTTGTGGCAAGTGAAGCAGGGCGGTGGTGAGATCGCTGATCTGTTGCATGCCCGGCATCATGACCAATAACAACCAAACAGCCACTGCCCAAACAGCCAGAACGGCACGAATGACTTTCCATAGCTCGGCATAATCCATGCTTGTGCGTTTTAGTGCAGCCCCGTCATGCGAGTTGACGGGAGTTTGTACTGTATGCTTTGTTTTCATCTTGTTAGGTGTGTCCATCACTAAACTCCTATCATTAATCATTAAATCAGATAAAAAAACGGCAGCGTCACACACACTGCCGACAAGTCCCCATAGTTGGTGGATGGGGAAGGGACATGTTCGAATTTTTTAGAATCCGTGCAAACCAGTGGTTTTATAAACTGCGAAAAAGTCCGACCATTTTGCCTTGGATCTGTACGCTCTCAGCGGGATAAAACATGGGTTGCAAATCGCTATTCTCAGGACGCAATTCCACCTGACCATCATTTCGGTAAAAAATGCGCTTCAAAGTAACCTCTTCCCGATTAACCAGCGCAACCACAATTTCACCATTGCGCGCACTTTCAGCTTCCTGTATCACAACATAATCGTTATTCATAATGCCGATATCGACCATAGAATCACCACGCACCTTAAGCGCATAACGACCCGGCCCTAAAAACAACTCATTGGGATTGACTTCATTACTATCCTTGATTGCTTCAATCGGACACCCCGCAGCAATTTGCCCTATTAAAGGCAATGCTGTGAGCGACAAATTGATTTGTGGGTGACATTCTTCCAACTGCTTCGGCATTTTGTAAGCACGTTTACCTTCTGCTGGCAACAGATAACCCTCACGAATCAAAGTCTGTACATGCTGATGGACGGTACTGCGAGCACTAATGCCAACGGCCTGAGCAATTTCGTCCAGCGTTGGAGTGTAACCACGTCCGAAATACCATTTCTGAATGGCCTCCCATACTTCTTGCTGTCTTCGTGTTAACATCCTGCTGTCCTTTAAACCGAACTAAACACGAACACACTATACGAACTAAACACGAACCTTTCCAATCAAAAAATCTTTTAATAAATTCGTATATTGTTCTGTTTTTCCGATTAAAGGTGTTTTTTTCGAAGTAAATGGTAGGTTTGCACAGAGATTGCTCAAGATTTTTTTATGAAGATAAAACCAAGCTAAAAATTAAGCTGGAAGCATCCACGCTGACCAACATTGCTGCACAAACTCACGCTCCTCTACCAATAAAGACGCATCCACTTTACTGGTTAGTTCCTGCAAAGCTTGTTTATGCACGCGATTGCGAAAATTGCGATAAATATCCTGTAAACGCGTTACTTGCTCTGCGGATAAAATTCCCATATCACCTAATGAATCAAGTTGACGAATGTTATCACTCCATTTAGCTAACTCAGGGTATTGTGACGCATGTGCCAGCAACAAATATTGCACCATAAACTCAATATCAGTAATGCCGCCCGGATCTTTTTTCAAATCAAAAACATTGGCATCCTTACTACCAAGCTTATCCCACATTTTTTGGCGCATACTTACAACTTCAGCCCGCAAAGTCTCGGTATCGCGTGGCTGGCAAATAATATCATGACGAATTTGATCAAAGCCCACTCGCAAAGGCCCACTGCCATTCACTGCACGCGCTCGCAACAGTGCTTGATGCTCCCAGATCCAAGCTTTTTCCTGTTGATACTGACGAAAAGCATCCAAGCTACTAACCAATAAACCTGAAGACCCACTAGGCCGCAGGCGTGTATCTGTTTCATACAAACGACCATCATGGGTAAATGTCGACAATAAGTGAATAATCTTCTGAGCCACGCGCACAAAGAAAACCTGATTTTCCAATGGCTTGACACCATTGGTTTGCTGCTGATCTCCGGTACTATTATGCAAAAATACAATATCCAGATCAGAGCCATAGCCCAGCTCCAAACCACCCAATTTGCCATAACCCACAATCGCAAAGTCCGCCTCATGCTGTTCGCCATTAACGCTATAACAAGGTACACCATGCTTATGCGTCATGCTTTGCCAAATCGTACTGGCTGCCGCCTCCAGAATAACTTCCGCTATCCAAGTCAACTGATCCGAAACAATCATTAAAGGCAAGACACCCGTAATATCTGCCGCTGCCACCCGTAATACTTGCGCTTGTTTAAACTGGCGCATGCGTTCCATCACTTGTTCTGTATCCTCAGGGTCAACACTCGCCAATGTCTCCTGCAATGCCTCGCCCAGCTCTTGTCGATTCAAGGGTTGATACAAACTGCCTGCATCCAATAAGCTATCCAGCAAAATCGGATATTGGGTTAGTTGCGTGGTAATCCAGCTGCTGGCATGTACCAATTTAACAAACTGCCCCAATGCCGCAGGATGATCCGCCAACATCGCCATATAACCTGAACGCCGCGCTACTGCCTGAATCACACGCAAGCTACGCTCCAAAGCTTGCACGGGATTGTCCTGCTTTGAACAAACAGCCAACAAATCCGGCATGAGTCGATTTAAGCGTTTATGTGCCAAATCCGTCAGCGAAGAATACAAACGCCCTTCATGTAAATCTTTAATTTTTTGCAAAGCATGATCAGCAGGCTGAAAATTCCAAGCTTCCAGTAAAGCTTTAGCCTGCTCATCCTCCATTTCACCTTGCCACAATTGCGCCAGTGCATGCTGTTCCTGCTTGTCTTCGTCTTCAACCGCAAAGATACGCTGAAAAATCT
Organism: Pseudomonadota bacterium; assembly: GCA_002747435.1. Lineage (GTDB taxonomy): Bacteria > Pseudomonadota > Gammaproteobacteria > Thiotrichales > Thiotrichaceae > Thiolinea. The sequence goes on along the minus strand of PDPH01000048.1, from coordinate 118,893 downwards.
GCGCAACATGATGGCGATGCAAATCCAAATCTGTCAAAAAGCTATCCCAGCTAGTAAAGCCCATCGACTCAGCCAATAAGGCTTGTTGCTTTAAATCATCAGGCAAAGCATGGGTTTGCTCGTCTTTCCACATTTGTACACGGTTTTCTGTTTGACGTAAAAAGTGGTAAGCCTCATGTAGTTGTTGTGCATCCTGTTGACTCAGTAAGTCCATAGATTCCAGCACGGCTAGGGTCTTTAGCAAATTACGCTGTTGCAATGCTGGCTCGCGTCCACCCCGCATTAACTGAAAGACTTGCGCAGTAAACTCAAGCTCACGTATGCCACCTAAGCCTAGCTTGACATCATTACGCTTACCTTTGCGCTGCGCCTCACGATTAACCATCATTTTCATATCACGCAATTGCTCAATCGCGCCATAGTCCAGATAACGCCGGTAAATAAATGGCTGCAAACGCTGCATCAGCTCCTCGCCATCCGCTGGACGCCCTGCCATAACCCGCGCCTTAACCAATGCGTAACGCTCCCACTCACGCCCATGTGCCTGGTAATAATGCTCCATCGCATCAAATGACAGCGCCAAAGCCCCCACATCGCCAAAGGGGCGCAAACGCATGTCTACCCGATAGGCAAAACCATCGGCGGTTATTTGTCCCAACGTATTAATTAATTTTTGCCCCAAGCGGATAAAAAAAGTCTGATTATCTAAGGCACGCCGACCATCAGTTTCTCCCCCTTCAGGAAAGGCAAAAATTAGATCAATATCCGAAGAAAAATTTAACTCACGCCCACCTAGCTTACCCATACCTAATACCAGCATATATTGTGGCTCACCTTCACGACTTTTAGGTTCGCCATGCTTTTCCACCAAACGCTGATGCCACCAAGCCAATACACTTCCCACCAAAGCATCTGCCAGATCAGACACGGTACGCAATGTTTCCTCAAGCGGAGCTAAGCCGGTCAACTCTCGCCAGATAATACGTAGGCTTTCCCGATGGCGCACATGGCGTACTAAACCTTGCAGGCTATTTTCATCCTTCACCGTCTCTATTTCGGCTGTAATCGCCTGCAATAACGCTCCTTCTGCATAAGGACGGGTATGGCACAATACACTCACCCATTCAGGGTGACGCTCCAACTGACTTTGTGCATAAGGACTGAAAGACAGCACTTTGGCAGCTTGCGCTTGTTGTTCAATGGGGAATAAGTCAATTAGCGATGAGTTTGACATGATCTGGCCTTTTTCATGGTGCTTTATCAAGTTTAAACATGGCATGTTTTTACAGTTTAGGTAAAGCGCTTATACACTTTCTCGCTTGAATAAATAACAAGCAGCCGTACTCATCCAGCAAGCTCTGTATCAGACAGCACAGAAGCTTTACAATGCTGGCTTATCTTTGATCTTTGACACCGAGAGTGCACACCTGTATGTACCCCATCCTCCGTCTATTTTTCCAGATGCAAAAAGCCAAGTTTCAGCCCACTTTATCTTTAGATAAAACCTGTATTACGCCTTTGCGAGTTTCCTTGATGGATCTAGACATTTTTTTGGAAATGAACAATGGCCGCCACCTTACCTTGTTTGATATAGGCCGCTTTGCTTTTGCGGTGCGCACAGGCTTGTGGAAAGAGGTTAAGCGGCGTAAGTGGGGTTTCGTCGTTGCAGGCAGTAGCATACGTTATCGCAAACGTTTGCATCCTTGGCAGCGTTTTGAACAACACACACAAGTTTTGGGCTATGACGAAAAGTGGTTTTACTTCCAACAAATCCATCAGCGTAAAGGTGTCTGGCATGCCGCAGCGCTCATACGTGCCGCAGTAGTCAGCCAAGGAAAATTAGTGCCTACGCAAACCGTGTTGGAAGTCATGAATCAGACTGATTGGCAACCCGAACTCCCTGAGTGGGTGCAAGCATGGATTACAGCGGATGCTCAACGCGCTTGGCCTAAAAAAACCAAAAGCTAAGTTTTCAAGGCGCACTGACTCGCTCAATAAAATACAAACGCCTCCTGCCTTCTGCTATCTGCCAGCTTCGTCAAGCTAGCTGATATGCAGTGTTTTCTGCATGCGTCCAGCTTTACATTTCTCCATAAAAAGGCTACAAACACTCTATACCCCTTATCAAGAGGCGCAATATGAAAGTCAGCATGATTGGAGGCACTGGCTTTGTCGGTAGCTATATCACTGATCAATTAATAGCAGCAGGCCACACCCCTCGCCTATTAGTCCGCTCAGGCAGCGAGCATAAAATCAAACAAAGTCAGCATTGTGAACTCGTTACCGGAGACATCAGTCAACGTGAAGCTTTACTAAAAACACTAGAAGGTACGGATGCTGTTATTTACTTGATTGGTATTCTACGAGAAGAACCTAGCAAAAACATTACTTTTGAGAAGCTGCAATATCAAGGTGTGGTGAATACCATTACCGCATCACAGACTCAGGAGGTAAAACGGTTCATCCTAATGAGTGCCAATGGTGTTAAAAAAGGTGGTACAGCCTATCAAGATACAAAAGCTCGGGCTGAAGAAGCTTTACAGGCTAGTGACCGTGATTGGACTATTTTTCGCCCGTCCGTTATTTTTGGTGACCCTCGTGGTTGTATGGAGTTTGCCACGCAGCTACAAAAGGAGTTGATTAAATCACCTATTCCCGCGCCCTTATTTTTCCCCGGCATAAGTATCATGCAAGCCGGTGAATTCAAAATGGCACCTGTTGCTGTAGAAAATGTAGCTTCAGCTTTTGTGCAATCCTTAGAAAAACCAGAAATGATCCGCCAGATCTATCCTTTATGTGGCAATATGGCATTAAGCTGGAATGATATTATTCAGAAAATTTCAATTGCTAGCGGTCGTGGTAGTAAATTAGCCCTGCCTGTACCTGCCGCATTAATTCAACCCATCGCTGGTTTAATGGAGCGCTTTCCTTGGTTCCCCATCACCAAGGGACAAATCACCATGTTACTAGAAGGCAATCAATGTCATTCACATGCTGCTTTTGAGCTATTAGACATCCACCCCAAGCAGTTCGAAGTGAAAGAATTACAGTATTTGATGGAATAAGGTACTAAACAGAAGTCAGCACATCGAACCCTATGAATCCTTAAGTGTCCAACTGATAATACTGTTCTATGGGAAGATCGTGTGTTATGAAGCAATTAGTCCTTACCTGTTGGTCTGTTTTAGTACTACTGACTGCCTGTGATACGCAGGAGAACCGTTTGAAAACACCTTTGCCCGAACTTTATTTGCATTTTTCTACTAATGGTGAAAGCTATTACACTGACATCAAGCTAGAAAACGGCCAACTGACTTATACTTATTTTCAGGATGCTGAAAATCGTTGTGCGCAGTGGTTTAAAAGCGAACCTTGCTGGTCACAAGAAGACCTCACCACACTCAGCACCCAACTATCCAGCGAAGAGCAAGCACAATTATCCGAATTAATTCAAAATAGCGGTATTTTGCAGCTCGTTGATGATCATTCAGGCGAAAACCGTAAAGGTCAGCGCGCTTATACCGAAAAGTTGGATGTCAAACTGGCCAGCGAAGAACGGCATTTTCGTCATCACAGCAGCCCCAATGCAGCGCCTAAACCGGAAGCATTTGCCCTATTAGAAAAAGCTTTAAGGGATACAGTACGCAAGTTACCCGAACAAAATTGAGCTGTTCCTATCAAAAAAACCTACCATTGCCATAAAACAAAGTTACAATAAAAACTGGCTTATTGCTGTAAACTAACTGACACTGCTTGCAATCTTGTGTAAAAGCTATAGCGCTGCGCATCTGACAGAATGGTATATTCTGTTAAAATACAAAAAACAAGCATTTATCCGACGGGCTCATAACAATTATGTCAATCAATAATACTGGCTCAATACTGAAACAAGACTCGCTGACTCATACACTTAGCCAACAGTTTCACCTGCTAACACACTTGGCAACGGGTGCATTGTTACAAGTGTACCTAGCCAAAGAGCGCCTTTCCCAGACAAAAAACACTACAGGCCAAACGGTTTTGCTACTAGTTGTTAATCCTGCGATTAGTGAATTACCTGATTTCCATGCTGCCTGGCAGCAGTATTTCACACAAGCTCAACCCACAGCACCGTCCTACCCTCACTTACTGAACTGGGGTGAACTCAGCGGCTACTACTGGATGACTTGTGCCTACCCTCAAGGACAATTACTGCTTGATACGCTTCAAATGCTAGATGAGCGTGGCATGAGTGTTGACCAAGCACTGCTAACAACACGGGGCTGCTTTGAAGCTATTAGCCATTTTCAAGCAAGCGCATTTGGCTACATGGAGCCGAGCGCATTATTCAAAAAAAAACAAGGTTATATTGTCTTAAATGCGCCTATTGCCCTTATACTGCACTATTGGCGGCGGCATGCAGGCTCAACGCTATCACCTTTATCTTTGCATTCGCCTTATATCAGCCCATCTGCTGCGGTAGGCGATGCGCCGATCCATGAAGATGATACTTTTTCTGCTGCCAGCCTGTTTTATCACTGCCTGACAGGGCAAACCGCCTTTGACAAACAAAGTACCCTGATAGCTGCTGCACGTGGCGATCAAGCTATACCCACCCAAAAACTACGCAAGACCAGTTGGGAAACATTAAAGCGAGGACTCTCCCTACAGCGTAGCCAGCGTCCTTCCTCAGCACAGCAATTACTAAAAACCATACAGCAAGCCAATCGCCCCAAACTCTTTTTACCTATTGCAGCCAGTCTTGCTGCCGGTGTATTAATTTACACCGTTTACTATCTGACAACACAAGTTGATGACTTATTAGCACTCGTACCTGAGCGCCCTGTTCCTGAAAAAATACAAAACAAGCAACAAACAAGTCGCACCGAACTAGGTTCTACAAACAAACAAACGACTCAAGCAAGCAATCCTGTTCCACAAGAGCAAAACAGCGGCAATACCGTAGATAATCCTGTTGTGGGAGTTGCCACAAACGAAATATCGGCTTCAGCTCAAGATGATATGGCTTCTATCACACCCGATAGCCTAACAGAAGAATCTACAACAACCCCAACGATTAAGCAGTTATTAGACGATGCTCAAAAACTTTTGTCAGAAAGTACACCTGAACCTGAATTATCCGCATCAGAACAAAAGCTACTCAGTCAAGTGAGAAAAGCACAAAGTTTAGATCAGCAAGCACCTGAACTCATTCAACTACTTCAACAACTGATTGAGCGTCGCACCCGATACACCGAAACACTGCTAAGCCAGCAACAACTAGAAAAAGCCAAAGCAACGCTGGCAAGCACTGATGCACTTGTGCGCGAATTTGCACTGCTGGATCAAATAGAAGTCCAAGTCAAATTAGAATCACGTCTGACAGACATACAAAACCAGCAACATGAGCATACTCAAATCGAAGGCTGGCTTGCAGATACACGCCAAGCCATACAAGCAGATCAATTAATACAGAAAGATAATACTGACGACTATGCCCTAGCCCATTTAAATAAAGTTCTGTTTATTGAGCCTGAACATGCGGAAGGGCTGGCACTCATGCAGGTGTTAGTAGAAAAAATACAAGCGAATACGCGACGCAAATTAAAGCAAGGAGATAAAAAAGCAGCACAAATTTATTTATTGGAAGCAGAACGACTGATTGAAAAACACAATTTGCACGAGGCAAAAGCCCAACAAGCCTTGCTAAACAAAGATTATTACCAATCTACAAAAAAACATACGACATCACCGGCTTCAGTACCCACACATCCCTCTTCAACAACAACATGGACACAAAATACAACACCGAGAGCACACTTAACTAGGCAGGAAATACCTCAACCTCACCCATCCACTACAAGTAGTGTTTCATGGGGTGAACCAACACCCTTACAACAATCACAAAACAATCGTGCTGTACCTATGCCAGCTTCAGCTTCTACTGTGGCAATACAACCCGTTTACAATGCTGTACCTACACCCCAAGCTCAGCCACAGCCGGTTACGGGTGATTACTACGATCCTTTCGGGCCTAGCGTGGAAGCTAATTTTGCCTTGCCACCTAAGATCGAGCCTTATCAGAAAGTCAATACAGCGTATAACCCAACTCCTGCACCACAAGCGCTTTATCCACCTGTAGCTTATCCCGCACATACGCCTAACAATAACGGATACACTACTGCGCCCGCACCACTGCTGGAAGTGCCAATAGACTTGATCGATAACAGCATATCCAACCAATAAAATCAGCACTGACTACCCACACTCACTACCGCTTCAAGCAAAAGAAAAGGCTTCCGTAGAAGCCTTTTCTAATAGTGGTAGATAAATAAACCGAAGTGGCTTATACCTTACATCATGCCACCCATTCCGCCCATGCCACCCATATCAGGCATTGCAGGAGCTGCTTCTTTCTTAGGAATTTCAGCAACCATAGCATCTGTTGTAATGATCAGACCAGCAACAGAGGCAGCATTTTGCAATGCTGTACGTGTTACTTTAGTGGGATCCAGAATGCCCATTGCAATCATGTCACCGTACTCAGAGGTACGTGCATTGTAGCCATAGTTTCCTTCGGCATCTTTAACCGCATTCAGGATTACAGAAGGCTCATCACCGGCATTGGCACAAATCTGACGCAGTGGCTCTTCCATCGCACGCAATGCAATTTGAATGCCCATATCCTGATCATGATTTTCACCTTTCAGGTTAGCCATGGCCTGTAGCGCACGAACCAAGGCAACACCACCACCAGGTACAACACCCTCTTCAACCGCAGCACGAGTTGCATGCAGAGCATCTTCAACACGCGCTTTCTTTTCTTTCATTTCAACTTCGGTAGCCGCACCGACTTTGATGACCGCAACACCACCGGCCAATTTAGCCAGACGCTCTTGCAATTTTTCACGGTCATAGTCAGAAGTGGTTACTTCCATTTGAGCACGAATCTGCTCTACACGACCCTTAATATCATCAGCAGAACCAGCACCGTCAATAACGGTAGTGTCTTCTTTTGTAATAGCAATACGCTTGGCCTGACCCAAATCGTCTAAAGTGACACTGTCTAAGCTCATGCCAACTTCTTCAGAAATTACTGTACCACCTGTCAGAACCGCCAAGTCTTGCAACATTGCCTTGCGGCGATCACCAAAGCCTGGTGCTTTAACAGCAGCGACTTTAACCACGCCGCGCATGTTATTAACCACCAAAGTTGCTAACGCTTCACCTTCGATGTCTTCGGCAATAATCAGTAGGGGTTTGCCAGATTTGGCAGCACCTTCCAGTGCAGGTAACAATTCACGAATATTGGAAATTTTCTTATCGTGCAGCAGAACAAAAGGATCATCCAATTCGGCTGTCATGTTTTGCTGATTGTTTACAAAGTAAGGAGACAGGTAGCCACGGTCGAACTGCATACCTTCAACAACCGCCAATTCATTTTCCAGCGAGTTACCTTCTTCAACAGTAATAACGCCTTCTTTGCCTACTTTGTCCATTGCTTCTGCAATGATTTGACCGATAGAGTCATCCGAGTTAGCAGAAATAGAACCTACTTGAGAAATGGCATTATTGTCAGCGCAAGGCTTAGACAACTTTTGTAGCTCACTGACTGCTGCAATCACAGCTTTGTCAATACCGCGCTTCAAATCCATTGGATTCATGCCAGCAGTAACGGCCTTCATACCTTCACGAACAATGGCTTGAGCCAATACGGTTGCCGTTGTCGTACCGTCACCGGCAGCATCAGAAGTTTTGCTAGAAACTTCTTTCACTAATTGCGCACCCATATTCTCGAACTTGTCTTCCAGCTCGATTTCCTTGGCAACAGACACACCGTCTTTAGTGACAGTCGGTGCACCGAAAGATTTTTCCAATACAACGTTGCGGCCTTTAGGACCCAGTGTTGCTTTGACAGCGTTCGCTAGTACATTCACACCCTTGACCATACGGGCGCGGGCATCATCACCAAAACGAATTTCTTTAGCACTCATTAATTTTAATCCTCTTAAATTCGGTTAATCTGGCTCGGCTTACTGCTCAATCACTGCCAGAATATCTTCTTCACGCATGATCAACAGTTCTTCACCGTCAACCTTCACTGTTGTACCCGCATATTTGCCGAACAGCACAGCATCACCTACTTTGACTTGCAGCGGCATACGCTCATTGTCGTCACCGTATTTACCAGGTCCCGCAGCAACTACTTGGCCGCGATCTGGCTTTTCAGTTGCATTGTCAGGAATAATAATGCCACCGGCTGTTTTACGTTCTTCCTCCATGCGACGCACGACAACACGATCATGCAAAGGGCGAATATTCATGCTCTTATACTCCTCAGAGAATGTTTTGAGTTTAGGGTTTCAGATAGCCAACAACTTTAATAGTAAGGTTTATTAGCACTCACTCTTATTGAGTGCTAATAATAAGGATGCTTAAAGCAAAGTCAAGCCTGTTAAAAAGATTTTTTCTAGGCAAACTTATTGAGGATCGTCCTTGCGAGTATAGTCACCTTCTAAAGTGACACCATCATGACTGTTTTGCCGAGGTTTACGCGTTTGAGCAGTATTATCTTGATGGTACTCGGATTGACCAGCAAAAGGATTGATAGAGCTGCTGAACTGTACCTGCACTTTCCGCGCTGAATGTTGCAATACATAGTACACGATGACTTTACGCGACGGTGGTAACAAACAGGCAAAACCTAAGAAGTCGGTAAAGAAACCAGGTGTCATTAGCAAAGCACCCCCTACTAACAAAATAACACCTTCCAATAAAGCTTTAGCGGGTAGTTGCCCTTGTCCCAAAGATTGTTGAAAGCGCGCTAAAGTCGATAAACCTTGCTGACGCAATAGAAAAGCGCCCAAGACGGCTGTCAATACCACTAATAAAATAGTGGGAAAAACACCTATCCAAGACCCCACTTGAATCAATAGATAAATTTCGACGAGGGGAACGACAAAAAAAAGTACGGCAAAAATAGGGAACGTACGCAAAACCAGCATCCTTCTGAAGGTCAGATACTGGATAATATCGGGCTAAAAAGCAGTAATTCAACCCGTCTTAAGCAGTATCACCTGTTTGTGCGTCTATTTTTGCCAGCACCATAGTACCTAGCTCGTCAAAAGGAAATGGTTTGCCACAATGATAGCCTTGCGCATAATCCACGCCTATTTGATAAAGACTATCTAGTGTCTCACTGTCTTCTACTAGCTCGGCGATGGTCAACAGATTCATTACTTGACCAACCTCATGCACAGCCTTGATCATGGCAGCATCCACAGGATTAGCTACCAAATTGTGCACAAAATTGCCGTCAATTTTTAGATAACTAAGCGGCAATTCACGTACATAATTCAAGGAAGAAAAGCCACTACCAAAATCATCCAATACCAAATGACACCCTAAAGCATGCAGGGACTTCATCAATAGTTTAGCCTGAAGGAAATTGGCAATCGCAACAGACTCGGCAATCTCAAAACATAAGAGCGAAGGATCAACATGGTATTCACTGAGCTGAGCTTCTATGTACTTAAAAATATCGGCGTCCTGTACCGCTTGAGCAGAAAGATTTACCATCAGCCGCAGTTCATCACCTGTGCGTTTCATAATATCGGTAGCGGCCACCGTTTGAATAACCTTACGGATAATCCAGCGATCAATACGGCTCATCATGTCGAGCCGATCAGCAGCAGGCAAAAAGCTACCTGGACTTAATAAACTTTTACGAAACGGCAGACGCAGTAATACCTCGTAATGTGCATGTAAATGTTGGCGAGTCTTTTGCAGGGGGATAATCGGCTGGACAAACAAAATAAAGCGATCACGTTCCAGCGCTTTCTCCAATAACTTAGCCCAATCAGTGCCTTCACGCTCTGCACTCGGTACTTCTTCAGAGTGAATATGAACAAACGTCTGATTACGCCCTAAAGCTTTTGCGGTATAACAGGCCTTATCCGCATCTGCAAATAAGGATTTGGTATAAATCTCTGGTTTGGGTGCAAACTCCAGTAAGCCCATACTAGCAGTAACACCAAATATTTTGCCATCCCAGCTAAAACGATGGTTACGCAATTTCCATAAAATGGAATTCATGAGCTTGCGCCCTTTTTCCACCCCACAACCCTCTAGCAAAATGGCAAACTCATCGCCTCCCATGCGTGCCACCTTGTCAGAGTTACGCACCGAACGTAGCAAAATTTGCGCAACCTGTTTTAATAATTCATCACCCGCCTGATGACCACAAGTGTCATTAACAATTTTAAAATTGTCCAGATCAAGACTTACCAGCATATGCTGCCTAACCGTGCTACTAGCATCATGAGCAACTTGCTCTAAGTACTCCTCGAAACTACGGCGATTCATTAATCCGGTCAAAGCATCATGTGAAGCCTGCTGGTATAAACGATTAATGACTTTACGATCCGCCGTAATGTCACGAAAAATAAAAACCAAGGTCTTTTCTTGATCGTATAAATGCGTAGTGTACATCTCTACTAAACGACCTTTGCCACGTCTTGGTAGAGGAAATAAATGAACCTGCCCAAAATGTAATAATTGCTGCGGACGAGCACGCTGCATTTCAATCACACGCTGAGTGAGTGGTTTACCGTGCATATCCTCTAACAACACCACCTCATCTAATGGCTTGCCGACAGTAGAGGCCGACTCCATCAGTTTTTCAGCACTGTCATTGGCATACAGAATATTGCCATTCTCATCAACCGTCAGCACACCACCCGCCAAGGCTTCCAAAATACCTTCGGTGGAGTTTTCGCTGTCTGGAGTAATCGGCAACAACAAATTACCTATCTTATTATTGACAGGCTCAGCCTTGTTTTTTAGTAATAAAATGGATTGTAAAGTCAGTAGCCCTAAGAGAGTAAATAATGCGAGAGTTGGTGTATCCCCCCCCCCTTGGAAATGCTGCCATACACCTATCAGCAAACCGGAACACAACAGTGTAACCGGAAAAAACAGCTTGAAGAAACGCATCGCGCCCCCACAGTTACAGTTAATTATTTTTATAAGTAAACCTAATGTTACATCATACCTAATAATGATACCATACCACCTGTCAGAAGTTCACTCCAACACTGCCAACCCTCTGAATTACCAGCTCTTAATCATCATTTCTTATAAGCTATTCGACAAATAGCGAACAGATTTTAATTTAAACAAATACTATTTTTACTAGCGTGTTAGTTGACATAAACCAGCAATGATTATTTTGCTACTACATTGGTAAGAAGACTTTTGCTGTCTGACGGTATTTCCTCTACTATTGGCTTCTTTAGACATGCTACTGATGGGCTTGTGACTAGTGTCAGTAAAGAAAAAATAGAAAAATCACACCACGCAACCCTAGATCGACAAAAGTAACTTTTTTTGATAATCAAATAGCATAAATTTTATGTAGACCTACAAAGAGCTTTACTCTAGGATGAAAAAACTGTTTTTAAACTGCTTGCTCTTCATCATCAGCTGCAATGCTATAGCAGCTATACAACCTGATGAGCTACTACTCCCAGACGAAGCCTTTAAGCTTTCCGCACAAGCTGTCGGCGATAAACAAATCAAACTAGACTGGGATATTGCTGAAGGGTATTACCTTTATCACGATCAACTTAGCATTCAGTCTGTTACACCAGACATCACTATCACTCAGCAAAACTTATCTTTCCCCAAAGGAAAAACTAAGCTTGATCAAATTTTTGGGGAAACCACCATCTATACAGACCACCTCAGCCTTGCGGTTCCATTGGAATATACCAACGGCAACACGGTCAGTCATATCGAAGTAGAAGCGCGTTATCAAGGTTGTTATAAAAAAGGTTTGTGTTTTCCACCACAAACTAAACGCTTAAGCTTGTCATTGGCAGATACAGCAAGCAATACCGCCGACATCATGCCGCTCAGTCAAATCAATCATAATGCACCACACGTTAAGCGTATTGTGAGATCATCTGGCGAGCTAACAGAGCCAGTGCTAACACCAGAACTAACGCCAAAAAATCCTCACCCTTTTGAATACACTTTACTGGGCTTAGATAAGCATACTTTACTGGCACAATGGACGATTCAACCCGGGCATCATCTTTATCAATCAAAAATTCGGTTTGAAGTAAAAAGCCCTGAAGGGATTAGCTTAGGCAAACCTATTTTCCCACCTGGACAAGTTGTGAATGATGAGTTTCTTGGCCGCATGCACCTTTATCAAGACTCTCTCAATGTGAGTATTCCTCTGGACTTGAACAATGCCACTCAAAATCAAGCAGATGAACTACTGATCCTCACACATTACCAAGGCTGCTCTGATAACACTGGCCTTTGCAGCGATATAATTACTGCCCAAGATACGATAAAAATCAGTGCCTTACCTGAAAAAATAACGCCTACTCTGCTTGCAGGCTTTAGCCTGACTAGTCCTAATAGCAACACTGAAGGCGTGCGTGATACAGATTACTTTAGCAAAATACAGTCATCCGGTTTCTTTGGTACGATTGCCCTATTTTTTGGCGGCGGTTTATTACTAGCACTGACACCTTGCATCTTTCCCATGATTCCCATCCTATCCGGCATCATTGTAGGGCAGGGTAATATATCTGTATACAAAGCTTTCTTATTGTCCGTGGTCTATGTCGTTGCCAGTGCTACTGCTTATGCAATGATTGGCATTGCATTTGGTTTGTTTGGCTCTAATTTACAGACTGTATTACAGCATCCTATTGCAATTAGCCTGTTTGCCGCTTTATTTGTTGCTTTAGGCTTATCCATGTTTGGCTTTTATGACTTACAAATGCCAGCCTCCTTACAAAATCGTCTGAACGAGCTGAGTAATCAACAACAAGGTGGCAGTCTGATTGGTGCGGCCATTATGGGCTTTTTGTCTACCTTGATTGTCGGCCCTTGCGTCGCCCCTCCTTTAGCCGGTGCATTGACTTATATAGCCCAAACCAAAGATGCTTTATTGGGTGGCCTAGCTTTATTCTTCATGGGTATAGGCATGGGTGTCCCCTTGGTCATCGTGGGTATTTCTGCGGGGCATTTGCTGCCACGCGCTGGTGCGTGGATGGATACGACCAAAGCTATTTTTGGTATTATTATGATGGGCTTAGCAATTTGGATGTTGGATCGTATTGTTCCTATACAAGTCACTATGGCACTGACAGGCACTTTATTGGTTGCTTCAGGCATTCACATGGGGGCACTAGACAAACCGGATAATGAAACCGGCGGCTGGGGGCGTTTCTGGCGTAGTATTGGCTTAATTTTGCTGCTTTATGGGACTACCCAATTTTTGGGAGTTGCCACAGGCAGTACGAACTTATGGCAACCGCTCAAAGGGGTATTTTCGCCAACAGAAGCTGTTGCCGGAACAAAGCCTATAAGTAACAAGCCTAAGTTCCAAGTTATTAAAAATATCGACGATCTCAATCGTATGCTAGCGTTTGCCAAGCAAAATCAACAGCCCGTAATGCTAGATTTTTATGCTGATTGGTGTCCCGACTGCAAGCGCATGGATAAAAACGTGTTCGAAAACCCTGCAATTTCCACGGCGATGCAAAACATTTTACTGCTCAAAGCCGATGTAACTGCTGGGGACTCTGAGGATAAAGCCTTAGAAAAACACCTAGGTATTATAGCTCCGCCGAGTATTGTTTTTTTTGATAAAAATAGCAATGAAATCAAAGATATAAGACTGATAGGCTATGAAGATACCGCAGATTTTTCACGGCGTTTACAAGCTGCCTTAAACCGTTAATCTGAATAAATTCCGCAGTAAGCAAAAATTAATCTACTCCATCTATACTCAAATTAATAAGAATAACAAAATAGTATTAAGCCGTATAAGGAGTAAAACACATGCACGATGATACCCATGATTTAGAGCATGATGATACTGAGCAAACATTCATTAATGAGAATGGCAAAGTAAAACCACACATTTTACGTAGAAATATTGAAGACTATTTGGAGAAAAGGGCTTTAGAAAAACGCCTAAAAGAAGTTTTTGATGAAGACTTTGTGCTTGATTAAACAGTGTTTAAGGTCTTAATGCGAAAAAGTCTCTTGAACAAAGTGAATAGTAATCTTTCGTCTTTTATCAAGGCTGGCTCTGTCCAGCCTTTCTAATAAATCCATCAGCGAACACATATCCAACGGAAAACGCTTGCGAATATACGCTAATACATTATCTGCCACCTCAAAACCACGCTTAGTCGCCCGCAAGCGGAAAGCCTCTATTGCTTGTTGCTCATTCAACGCATTCAAACCATAGATAGGCCCCCAACAAAAACGTGATATCAAGTCAGGTAAATAACAGTCTAACTCACGTGGGTTACGCCTTGCAGCCATTAATAAAGCTTGGCGATTTTCACGACAGCGATTAATCAAATGGAAGATAGCAGCCTCCCACTCCAAATCGCCCATCACAACACCTAAATCATCTACAGCTACCAGTGCACAATGATCTAAACCATCTAATACAGTAGTGCCATACAGGGCTAATTGGCGCAAAGAGAGATAAGAAGCTGATACACCCGTTTCTTGAGCGCGTACACAGCAAGCTTGTAATAAGTGTGACTTGCCGCTGCCTGACAAACCAAAAATAAACAACTGCGGAAAACTTTCCCAAAACGATGTTTTTAATAAAGACAGTAATTCTTGATTATCAGGCCTCAGGTAAAAAGATGCGAAATCAACATTATCCAGCAGTGCAATATTCAATGAGAGCTGCTGCATTTCTACTCCGCAATATCTTTGCTAATATTATAATACATACCGCTCTGTTTATAAGAATTTCTTAGATGGCGCATTAATACAGCTAATACCGCCGCAACCGGTAATGCTAATAATATGCCGAAGAAGCCGAATAACTGTCCTCCAGCTAATACCGAAAAAATAACGGTCACCGGGTGCAAACCAATCCGCTCGCCCACTAATAAAGGTGTCAAAATAAAGCCTTCAATAGCTTGTGCAAATCCAAATACAGCAAAAACCCACAATAGATTAATAATATCCTGCGTTTGGAACATCACTGCAATACCAGCGAATGAAACACCCACAATCAGACCCAGATAAGGCACAAAGCTCACCAAACCCGAAATAATCCCTATCAGTATCGCTAAATCAAGACCAATCAAGGATAAACCCAAAGAATACAAAATACTCAGACCCGCCATGACTAATAGTTGTCCACGCAAGAAGGCTCCTAAAGTCTCGTCGGACTCCCGCGCCAACTGACTGATAACTGGCTCAATATTACGTGGCAACAAATCGTGTATATAAGCCACCAAATGATCCCAGTCACGTAGCAAATAAAAGGTCAATACCGGAATTAAAGCCACATTAGCAATCCAACTCAAAACAACTGAGCTTGATTTTGAAATAGCCTGTATAGTATTGCGAATAAATCCGCCTGTTTCTTTCCAATTGGAACTCACCAAGGTTTTTAAACGCTCGCTTCCCAAAACATTGGGATCAACCCCTAAATGGCTTTGTAAATAATCCTCCAATGAGCTCATTGCCCAATCGATATAGATTGGAGTTTGTGAAATCAAATGCTGTGTTTGAGTTTCCAATACAGGCAATAACACCAAAATACACAGAGTAAGTGTGATAAAAAGACTAATAAAAACAACAACAACTGACAATGTACGCGACAGCTTCAATGTCTCCAGTCGATCGACCAAAGGATCTGCCAAATAAGCTAATAATGCCGCTGCAATAAAAGGCATAAGAATAGGAGAAAGTAATACCAGCAAAAAAATGGTGACGGCGAAAATACCAAACCACAATGCAAACTGACTATTGATGCGCACAGCTTTGTTTCCTGTTTCCTTGTTTGCCAGTCATTAAAACACCAACTGTACCGCTTCAGTTCCCAATAACTGACGTAAATCTTGTAAATGTTGATCATCTAAAGGCAAAGATAAATGGTGATCCAGTCGCCATTCTGCATCGGCTAGCTCATTTTGGTAAGCCACTATCACCGGGTAACGCGATTCCTCGGTATGTATGAATAAACGTTCCAAATCATCTAATGTTGTCTTGATAGCCTGATGTGACTTTACAGCCAAACGCAACTGCCGTAAAAAATTCTCGCGCACACTCTGCATATTATGAATACGTTCCACCTTTAAACGCGCATTACCTGTGCGCTGGTCTGTACCAATGCTGCCTTCCACAACAATAATGGCTTCCTTCTCCAGCAAATGGCTGAATTGCTCAAAGGTATCATTGAACAATAACATTTCATACTCAGCGACGGAGCGATCTTCCAACTTGACAAAATAACGTTTGCCGCGTTCAGTAGACTGCGCCCGCACACTAGCGACTAATGCAGCGAACAAAACTGATTCACGCTGCTGTCCACCACTATACTCGACGATATCCAGCAGACGGGTTTTAGTGACGGCCTGCAATTCTATCGCATATTCATCCAGCGGATGCCCGGTGAGATAAAGCCCCAAAGTTTCCTTTTCCAATCGTAAGCGCTCACGCTCCGGCCATTCAGCCAAATCAGGCATCGCCTGCTGATTATCCTCACTGGAGGCTATTGCCCCACCAAACAAATCAACCTGCCCCACACATTGATCACGGTGATATTGCTCAGCCATGCGCAAGGCTTCTGGCAAATACTCCAACTGGGCACGTCGTGAACCGGGCAATGAATCCATCGCGCCTGCTTTAATTAAGGTTTCCAAGACACGGCGCGTCACCCGCTGTGAATAAATGCGCTTACACACATCCAACAAGGATGCAAACGATCCTTGCTCACGTCGATTTTCCAAAATAATAGAAATAGCAGATTCCCCTGCCCCTTTTACCGCGCCTAAACCATAAATAATATTCTGCTGCGAATCGACCGTGAATGGGTAATCAGACTGATTAATATCAGGTGGCAATATTTTTAGACCTAACTGCCGGCAATCATCCAGCAGCATTACCACCTTATCGGTATTATCCATATCCGCTGATAAAACTGCCGCCATAAAAGCCGCTGGATAATGTGCTTTCAACCAAGCAGTCTGGAAAGAGACCAAAGCATAAGCTGCCGAATGCGACTTATTGAAACCGTAACCCGCAAACTTTTCCATCAAGTCGAAAATATAGCCCGCCACATCTGCGTCAACCTGATTCTGTATAGCCCCAGCCATAAAAATTTCACGCTGCTTTGCCATTTCCTCGGGCTTTTTCTTACCCATTGCACGGCGCAACATATCAGCACCGCCCAAAGTATAACCTGCCAAGACTTGAGCAATCTGCATCACCTGCTCTTGGTACAGAATGACACCATAAGTCGGTTTGAGAATAGGCTCTAAATCAGGGTGGGGGTATTCCACCTTAGCACGACCATGCTTACGATTAATAAAGTCGTCCACCATGCCAGACTGCAAAGGACCTGGACGGTACAAAGCTACCAAGGCCACAATATCCTCAAATACATCGGGTTGCAGACGCTTGATTAATTCTTTCATGCCTCTGGATTCCAACTGGAAAATCGCAGTGGTTTTTTGTGCTTTTAATAGATCAAAAGAGGCTTTATCTGCCAAATCAATGCGATTAATATCGACATCCGGTAAATGATTGGCACGGCACGCACGATTAATGGTATGCAAAGCCCAGTCAATAATTGTTAAGTTACGCAAACCCAGAAAGTCGAACTTAACCAAGCCAACTGCTTCAACATCATCCTTGTCAAACTGCGACACTAGACCGCCGCCGCCCTCCTCGCAATAAATAGGGGTAAAGTCAGTCAAGTCCGATGGCGCAATCAACACGCCTCCCGCATGCTTCCCAACATTGCGCGACAAACCTTCTAGCGACAAGGCCAAATCAAGTAAATAGTGTACTTCTTCATCATTATCATACGAATGGCGCAAATCTTCCGAGTCATCCAATGCCTTTTTTAAAGTCATACCCACTTCAAATGGAATTTGCTTAGCAATGCGATCTACAAAACCATAAGGATGCCCTAATACGCGCCCCACATCGCGCACCACTGCTTTAGCCGCCATCGAACCGTAGGTGATGATTTGCGACACTTGATTACGGCCGTAGGTATGCGCCACATAATCAATGACCTTGTCACGGTTATCCATGCAGAAATCAATATCAAAGTCTGGCATGGATACACGTTCAGGATTCAGAAAACGCTCAAACAGCAAGTCATACTGTAAAGGATCAAGGTCAGTAATCTTGAGTGCATAAGCGACCAATGAGCCTGCCCCCGAACCACGCCCCGGCCCGACAGGTATGCCATTGTCCTTAGCCCACTGAATAAAGTCAGCAACAATCAGAAAATAACCCGGAAAGCCCATGTTATTAATAACATCCAACTCTGTCCTCAAGCGCTCATCATAAGGTTTACGCTTAGCAACAAACTCAGGTGTACCACGCGGGTATTTTTCCGCAAACAAAAAGTCCAGACGTTCTTCAAGCCCATCCTCACTCACCTTACAGAAATACTCCGTTTCAGTCATACCCTCTGGAATAGGAAACTGCGGCAAATAGTTTTTACCCAAGGTCAAAGAAACATTACAGCGCTTGGCAATTTCTACTGTATTCTCCAATGCTGAAGGAATGTCGGCAAATAGCGCTGTCATTTCTTCTGGCGAACGCAAATATTGTTGAGCACTGTAACGTTTGGGGCGACGCGGATCGGCTAATACATAACCCTCATGAATACATACTCGCGCTTCATGCGCTTCAAAATCAGACTCCAACAAGAAGCGCACGTCATTAGTTGCCACCACCGGCACACTAACTTGTATCGCCAAATCAACCGCAGCATGCAGATAATCTTCTTCCCCGACACGGCCAGTGCGCTGCAACTCCAAATAGTAACGCCCCGGAAAAACACCTTGCCAATGCTTAACACGCTCCAGCGCTTTATCGCTATGCCCTGCCAGTATTAATTGCCCGACATCACCATCACGACCACCAGACAAGGCAATCACCCCTTCCGCAAACTCAGCTAGCCACTCAGGTTGTACTCGAGGTATGCCCTGTACCTGCCCTTGTAAATAAGCACGGGAAATTAGACGGGTGACATTCCGGTAGCCTGTATTGTTTTGACACAGCAAAATGAGCTGATAAGGCTGCTCCATGCTTTCTTCTGCTACCAAAACATCCAAACCAAAGATAGGCTTCAAGCCTTCGCTCATTGCCGCCTTATAAAACTTCACCATTGCGAATAGATTGTTAAAATCGCTCATGGCAACGGCGGCCATACCTGCTGCGGCAACCGCTTTCATTAAAGGCTTGACACGAATGGTACTATCGATCAATGAATATTCCGTGTGTAGGCGCAGATGAATAAAATTCATGGGAAGTGTTGCTTCAACTTGGTAAAGCGCGAATGATAACCTATTCTTGATGTCCGAACAGATTTGAGTTACTAACAATGTATAAGTTTTTGCCTGGACTCGTGTTGCTACAAGTCATCAGCGTCACTGTTGTTTTCCTATCAATGAACAGTCTCAATGATGTTTATGGCTGGCTTAGAATCCTAGTTCCTTTGGGAGCAGTGACTGTTTTAGTAGCCTTTTGGTTTAGCGCCATTGCATTAGATTTACGCAAAGATGAAATTATGAAATTGCGCGAAAACCATGCTAAAGAGCGTGAAAAAATTCGCGTCAATGCTGAACGTGCCAAACAAAAAGCGTCCAAGGAAGCTCTCAATCAAGCCACTCAGGAAATACGTCGCTCTACGGCTAAAGCTAATATTAAAATGGGCGCAGCCTTCGCAGGTGCAGCAGCAGTAGGTGGTTTTTTATTGATTACCCAATTTATGATGTTAGGAACACTGGTATTAACTACAGCAGGAGGTACATTAGGCGGCTATCTTTTTAGACTTAAACAGGAATCAAATAAAAAAAGAAATGAGCAAACAGATGCCAATATACTCCCCCATCATGCCCCCAAACTTATCGGTGGCAAAAAAATACTTTCCCAAGTCAAAGATAAATAAGCTGCCACCGGTATCCTTACAAAGGTGAGTCCCGTGCCATCTCACGACGCTCGTTTGCTACAACTAGTATCGTTATCTTCTCGCTCTACCTCTGCCAAAAAAGCCTGTAAATTTTGCCCTTCTTCCAACGTAAAGGAATCCGGCTGGACAAAGAGTGCCTGTATCCTATCCAGACGAAAATTACGAAACCCATCCCGTAATTCACACCAAGCAGCCAGTGTCCAAACTTGCCCCCAGAAGAATAAACCCAACGGTTTAATCACACGCTCGCTATATTCGCCATCTGCTCGTCGATAAAGCAATTTGAGATAACGTTGCTGGTAGATAGCGAAGCGCACATGATCCATACGTTGTGATAATTCAGGACGCTCCATAAAACGTGGCACAAATAGAAAAGTATCTTGTAATTGAGCCTTCAATTCGGGCGGTAATACGGCTTCCACCTTATCCAGTACAGATTGCGCACTTTGTCCCAATTCATTGCCACCCCAAACCCGCAGCATGCGTGCCCCCACTACCAATGCTTCCAATTCATTAGCATCAAACATTAATGGGGGAATATCCAGCGAATAACGTAAGCGATAACCAATACCTGGCTCACTTTCCAAAGGAACACCAGACACACTCAAATCACGCATATCACGATAGATAGTACGCTCACAGACCCCCAAACGCTCAGCCAACTCACGCGCCGTCACTGAACGCTTATTACGCAGAATTTGTACCAACTGGAACAAACGATCAGCACGGCGCATTCTCAAACCTTATTGATAAGAGTGCAAACCCACGATATTACCTTCTGTATCAACAATCAGCGCAATAAAACCCTCTTTACCAATGCTGAACTTGTCTTTAAAAATACGCCCACCGTTTTCCTGTGCACGTACCGCTGCTGCACCACAATCCTGACAAAACAAATAAACCAGCGTACCGCCGCCACCAGAAGGACAAGCTTCCATTTTAGCCAGTGCGCCACCCGCACCATAGGCATTATCTATCATGGGAAAACCCCACATTTCCAAATCATCAGAAGGTATCTTACTTAATTCAATCTCCAGTACCTTCTCATAAAAAGTACGCGCTCGCTGCATATCCTGTACATAAATCTCAAACCAACTAACAGGGTTTTTCATATTGTTTCTCCTTTAGTTCACATGATAATTAACGTAATAGCAAATGTAACAAAAGCAGAATATACCAACACTACTGACAGCGATATGTCAGTAGTGTTTTAACTAAAGCCAAAGCCATTGGATCCCTAACAAGGTCACAACGCCAGCAATCACATTCATCGGTACACCTAAACGCAGGTAATCCGTAAAACGATAGCCACCAGGGCCATACACCATTAAATTAGTCTGATAGCCAATCGGTGTCATAAAACTAGCACTAGCCGCAAACATAATCGTCAACGCAAATGGCACAACATCCACGCCCATTTGTTTTGCCAACACTTCACAAATAGGAAACATGAGAATCGCGGCAGCATTATTAGTAATAATATTGGTAAATAGCGTTGTCAGTAAGTAAACAGCCGCCAATGCGCTCATAACAGACAGATGCCCCATACTCATGAGTTGCTGGGCAATAAACTCCGCCGCCCCGCTACTTTCCATCGCAGCCCCTAAAGCAAACGAAGCGCCGATCACTGTTAAAACCGTATAATCAATCGAGCGTCGCGCCAAACCGGCATTCATACATCCCGTCACCAACATGACACCCGCCGCTAACCAAGCTGATTGGAGAATAGGCAAAATATTGAACGTGCTCAAAGCTACCATCACACCCATAATCAGCAATGCAATACGTGCTTTCTGAAAATTGGGCGGACTGGAATTTTCCAAAGCACTAACCAACATAAAATCCCGCCGAAAACGATATTGATTAGCAAATTCCTTACCCGCTTCTAGCAAGAGCGTATCCCCTACCTGCAAGCGGCTATTTAAGCCTTTATCCTGCAATGGATTCTGTCCACCGCGTGATACTGACAAGACTACCGCCTGATAGTTACCGAGAAAATCACACTCCCGAATTGTTTTGCCCAAAAAAGGAAAATCACCACCAATCACAGCCTCTACCAAACGCCGACGAAAATGCACAACCGTCATCTGTTGAAACTGAGTATTAGCAGGCTGCAAACCTTGGATACTACGCAGCTCCTGTGCACAACGTGGTGAGCCGATAAAAGACAACTGATCGCCCACTTGTAAAACAAAATCATGCTCTGGGCTTTGAATAATTTCACCATTGCGCTCCAACTCTGCCAAATAGCCAAAGCCCAAATTTGCCAAACCTGCTACGGATAAACTTTTGCCATCTAATACATCCGTGACAATCATATCCACATGATATTCACGTACCTTTTCAAAATCTTCACTTACACTGGAACGATTTGATAATAAACGATTCCCAAACAACAAGAGGAAAATACTGCCGGACACCAATAACATTAAACCTATGCCTGTAATATCAAACATACCCAAACCAGCATGCCCACTCTTTTGCAGTAGCCCATTGACCACTAGATTGGTACTCGTACCAATCAACGTACAAGTACCCCCCAAAATAGCGATATAACTCAAGGGTAATAGCAACTTGGCTGGTGACATTCTTAGTCGCTGACACCATTCCTGCACCGCCGGAATCAGCATGGCAACAATCGTCGTATTATTGAGAAAAGCGCTCAGGACAGCCGTCGGCATCAACATACGGAATTGCGCACTACGCACTGTATCAGGCTCACCCAGTAGACGCCGAGTCACATATTGGATAGCTCCCGTCTCCCGCAAACCAGCCGCTACAATATATAAAGCGGCAATCGTCATTAAACCCGTATTAGCAAAACCAGCAAATGCCTGCTCAGGCAGTAATACGCCAGTGAGCATGAGCAACACCAAAGCTCCCATCAAAATCAAATCCGGTGCAATACTAGACACTGCCAGCATAATAAACACCAAGACGACCAACCCTATGACAAATAGTCCTTCCCAACCCATAGAACCTCCATCCTTTGCAGTGAATCAATCATGATAACAAAGATGCTACCATCGATTTCACAACACCCTCCGCCTTATTTTATCAAACACCGCCCCGCACTACACTTGCTCCGCTATGCCAAGCACTTTACTCTTAAACCTTCATCAAGAAGAAGCAGACAACTGTCGACAGTGGCAGTATGAAAACAGTTTAATAAGTTTGGTAAAACACACCAGCATGCAAAATCAATCTCCATCTACCGTATCGCCGCTTTTGCGCTGGAGCTGCAATTTTTTGTTGCTTAGCGCTTTAGGTTTATTCGCAGCAGGTCTATTTGCCCCCTTAATGGAATTGGAAAAGCTGTGGTTTTTTACGCATCGCTTTTCCTTACTTTCCGCTTTACAACAACTATGGGAACAGCATGAATTTTTTCTGTTTGCCTTTCTATTTTTATTCAGCGTACTCGCACCCTTACTGAAAGTAATCGGACTAGCCGTCATTAATAATAGCCATCAACCTTTTCGTGACAGCCATCGTCGCTTTCTGCACTTTCTGGAAATTTGGGGCAAATGGTCCATGCTGGATGTGTTTGTTGTCACACTCTTTTTCGTAGCAGTCAAGTTAGGCGCACTGGCTCAGGTAAAGATTCATTACGGCTTATACCTATTTGCTAGCTCTGTCATTTTAGTGCAGATCTTAAGCTTCTGGTTTTACAGGCTCAGTAGAAACCAGCCCTAGAGACGCTACCGGGCTGGCGAAGCGTCTTAGCCGCGCTTCATAACATCAAAGAATTCATCATTGGTTTTAGTTTTAGACAGCTTGTCAAAGAGCAATTCCATTGCTTCCAACTCATCCATACTGTGCAAGAACTTGCGCAATACCCACAAAGATTGTAGCTCATCTGCACGAGTCAGTAGCTCTTCACGACGTGTACCCGAACGGTTGATATTGATTGCCGGGAAGACACGCTTCTCGGCTATACGGCGATCCAGATGGATTTCCATATTACCTGTTCCCTTGAACTCTTCATAAATAACATCGTCCATTTTGGAACCGGTATCCACGAGTGCCGTCGCAATAATTGTTAAGCTACCTCCTTCCTCAATATTACGTGCTGCACCAAAAAAGCGTTTTGGACGGTGCAAAGCATTCGCATCCACGCCACCAGTCAATACCTTACCGGAAGAAGGTACGACCGTGTTATAGGCACGTGCCAAACGTGTAATAGAGTCCAGCAGGATAACCACATCACGTTTGTGCTCAACTAGGCGTTTTGCTTTTTCAATCACCATCTCAGCCACTTGAACATGGCGGGTAGCTGGCTCATCAAATGTAGAGGAGACCACTTCACCCTGCACCATGCGCGACATCTCGGTAACTTCCTCAGGGCGCTCATCAATCAGCAAAACGATCAAATAACACTCGGGGTAATTAGACGTAATGCTCTGTGCAATATTTTGCAGCATGAGCGTTTTACCGCCTTTAGGTGGCGCAATAATGAGACCGCGCTGCCCTTTGCCAAAGGGCGCAACAATATCAATCACTCGTGCCGTAATATCTTCACGGCTACCATTACCACGCTCCATACGCATCCGATCATCAGGATGCAGAGGGGTTAGGTTTTCGAAGAGGATTTTATTGCGGGCTTGTTCCGGGGGCTCAAAGTTGATGGTATCGACTTTCAGAAGAGCAAAATAACGTTCATTGTCTTTGGGGGGACGTATTTTGCCATTAATGGTATCGCCAGTACGTAGGCCGAAGCGGCGAATCTGGCTGGGAGAGACATAAATATCATCTGCTCCCGCTAGGTAGTTTGAATCCTGCGAGCGCAGGAAACCAAAACCATCCTGTAATATTTCCAGCACACCATCACCATAAATGTCTTCACCGCTTTGGGCGTGCATTTTGAGCATGGCAAAAATAATGTCCTGTTTGCGGGCACGGGAAATACTTTCCACGCCCATGGCTTGAGCCTGTTCGTATAGTTCAGCAGTCGGTTTTTTCTTTAATTCAGATAGGTTCATAAAAAGATAGTTTCTAAAATTCGCTTGAGGCGATGATGATCAATATGTTGGAAATACCTCTCCCCGTCCCCCTACTATCAAACGGTCAGAAAAGAAGACATTGAAGTTTTTTCGGGCATTTAAACTCAGGAATAATAAAGTCGAGGCTTCAAAGAAATGAATCTCAGAAATGGATTCATCTCCTGAAGCTAGCATGGACGATTGACAGAGTCCAGAAAAATATGCGTTTTTTATGCCAGCGGTGACAAAAAACCGTTAACCGCTGGCTTACAGCCATATACTTAGATATTTTGGTCAAGAAAGGCAGCCAACTGTGACTTGGATAAAGCGCCTACTTTGGTAGCTGCAACAGCACCATCTTTAAACAACATTAGGGTTGGAATACCCCGAATACCGTATTTAGGTGGTGTACCTTGGTTGTCATCAATATTGAGCTTGGCTACTTTTACTCGCCCAGCATATTCCTCAGCTATCTCGTTTAACAGCGGAGCAATCATTTTGCATGGCCCGCACCACTCTGCCCAGTAATCAACTAACACAGGCATCTCGGATTTTAACACGTCCTGTTCAAATGAATCGTCAGACAGGGACACAATATTATCGCTCACAGCTTCAATCTCCAGTTTTGCATAGCGTTTTTAGCATACTGACCACATCTATTGATGTGTGTTACAGCCATTTAACTTCCTTAACTGCATAGTATGCGTTCGAAAAACAGAAAATCAACCTGTCTTTTATATAGCAAACATCGAGGCAAACTAACTGCACTTGCACTCGATGCTTGCCATTTTTCTCAAACCAGCTAATCAGCCTTTTGCAACAGGCTTATCTGTTGTGGGTGTTGTTGGATCTACAGGTTTATCCTGACTGATCTGAGCGGTATCGGTTGACTCAGTGGCAGCCGTGGCTTTAGGCGCTGACTCAGCAGGCTTAGCCTTGGCTGCTGCCTTAGGCACGGCCTTATTAGCGGCCGTTGTAGCCGCTTTCGGCTTAGCTTTGGCTTTACTCGTACTCGTGGCGGTTTTCGGTTTGGCCGTCGCCTTAGGCTTACTAGCTGCTTTCGCTGGTGCGGGTGCATCCTTAGCAGCCTGCGCGCCCAAAATCGTTTCAGGCAATTTAGGCGCAGGATCATCTAAACGCACTTTAACATAAGTACCTGGTCCTTCTTCTATCACAGACAAACGGCCTTGCCCCGGAACACGCGCATTGACTGCTTTATCATCCAATTTGCGTACCCAACGATCCCACTCAGGCCACCAAGAACCCTCATTGACCGTAGCAGCAGCCATCCAAGCATCAGCATCTTCTGGCAAATCATCTGTCATACGATAGCCGTATTTATTCGCGGCAGGAGGGTTGACAATTCCTGCAATATGGCCAGAACCACCCAGAATAAAACGAGTTGCTCCAGAAAACAGCGTTGCACCTGCATAAGTTGATTTCCAAGGGGCGATATGATCTTCCACCGTGGAAACAAAGCAAACCGGAATATTGATTGAGCTAATATCAACAGGCTGTTTATTAATAGTCACCGCGCCGACTTTACACAGATTATTTTCCAGATACATATTACGCAAATACCAAGAGTGCATCTTAGCTGGCATGCGTGTAGAGTCGGAATTCCAATACAATAAGTCAAATGGACGTGGATCATTACCCAACAGGTAATTATTCACATAAAAAGACCAGATCAAGTCATTGGCACGTAATAGATTGAATGTACCTGCCATCTTGCTACCATCCAGATAGCCGGATTGCTGCATGGTATTTTCCAAGTTTTGAATCTGCTCCTCATCAATAAACACACCCAGATCACCTGGCTGTGAAAAATCAATCATCGTCGTAAAGAATGTTGCACTCTGAATACGTTGATCGCCCACGCTTTTCATATAAGACAGCGTTGCTGCCAACAAAGTCCCGCCAATGCAATATCCAATGGCATTGATTTCTTTTTCACCTGTGTCGTATTCAATTGCATCTACAGCGCGAATGATGCCATCTAATACATAGTCTTCAAAACCAGTCGCTGCATAGCTTTCATCAGGATTGACCCAAGACATGACGTAAACCGTATGACCTTGATCCGTCAGCCATTTCAACATGGAGTTTTTGGGCTGCAAATCCAGAATATAAAATTTATTAATCCACGGTGGCACAATTAATAAGGGACGCTTCAGCACTTTATCTGTAGTAGGCGTGTATTGAATCAACTGGAACATACGGTTTTGGAAAACTACCTTACCGGGCGTTGCTGCTACATTCTTGCCTAACTCAAACGCGCTGGTATCTGTCATGCGAATCCGCAGCTCACCTTGGCCAGCCTCGAGATCTTCCAGCATATTTTTCAGACCATGTACCAAATTAGCACCTTTGGTTTCTTTGATCTTCTCCAGTACGGCGGGATTAGTCAGGGCAAAATTGGTGGGAGACAAAGCATCTAAGTAACGTTCAGTAAAGAACTTGACGCGCTCAGCTGTATGCTCGTCTAAACCTTCCACATCGGAAACCAGATTACGCAACCATTGTGAGGTCAACAAATAGGATTGCTTAATCAGGTCAAACGCAGGATTTTCATTCCATTCTTCATGGCTGAAACGACGATCGCCTTTTTGCGGTTCTACCACTTTTTTCTCAGGCTGCTGCCCCAGCATCGCCATCATCGCCTGTTGAGTTAACTCTACAGACTTTTGCCAATAATCCGTATTTGCTTGAAGTAACTTTTGAGGATGATTGCTAACCGCTTTCATCCATTCGGCATAAGCCTTGGAAAGATTCATGGGGTCTAATTGTATATTTTCGTAAGACTTCGCAAAACCCTTCATGATTTCTTCAACTTGCTTGAAATTTTTTTGCAATTCCTTGGCTGCGGTAAACCCCAACGTATTGATTTCATTTTTGGTATTGTCGGACATAGATACACTTCTCCTTGCTGGTGACGGTGTTGAGTCTGCACTATTTCACAACATATTGCAGTAATTTCATAGGGTTTATCAGGCCGAATACACTGAAAAAGCCCATTTTACAAAGCGGCATCATCGTCAATTTTAATGTTTTACTAGCCTCATCAAAGTGAAAAAGCCGCCCAAATGGCGGCAGTACATGATTATCACAACAAATCGGCCACGCTTAAACACGTTCAACCAACACTAGCCGTTCCTTTTTGCCCCAACATACTGTGTGTTACCAGCGTGATACCCTTTTCTGTCACTCGAAAATGCTTAGCATCAGCCTCGTGATCTTCACCAATGATTGTTCCAGGTGGTAATTTACAGCCCCGATCAATAATCGCACGCTTAATCCGACAATGCCGTCCTACCTCAACCTCAGGCAACAGAATCGACTCCTCGACCAAGCTATAAGAATGCAGTTTGACATTAGAAAACAATAAAGAATTAATCGCTGTCGCCCCAGAAATCACACAGCCTGCTGATACAACAGAATCAACAGCCTTACCCTCGCGCCCCTCATCGCGGAATACAAATTTGGCAGAAGGTAATTGGCGTTGATAAGTCAAAATCGGCCATTCTTCATCGTATAAATTCAACTCAGGCTGTACTGAAACCAAGTCCATATTGGCTTCCCAAAAAGCATCTATAGTCCCTACATCGCGCCAATAAGGTTGCTTGCCGGTATCTTTGTCACGAAAAGGAAAGGCATAAACAGCATGATCTTTAATGATCGCTGGAATAATATCTTTACCAAAATCATGACTGGAGGCTGGATTTTCTGCGTCTTTTTGCAATTGATCGAACAAGAATTCCGTATTAAAAACATAATTGCCCATAGACGCCAATGCTTTATCATTAGAACCCGGCATAGGCTTGGGTTGAGCAGGTTTTTCATCAAAGCCTACCACGCGGTAATGCTCATCGACATTCATAACACCAAAGCCTTTGGCATCTTCCAAAGAAACCTCAACACAAGAAACCGTCATATCGGCACCATTGGCTACGTGATAAGCCAGCATTTCGCCATAGTCCATTTTGTAAATATGGTCGCCTGACAACACCAATACATACTTGGGCTTCAGTGTTTCAACAATGTCTATATTCTGAAAAATCGCATCCGCCGTGCCGATATACCAACTTTCCGAGGTACGCTGAGAGGCAGGCAAGACTTCCACAAATTCGTCTAACTCAGTTCGAAAATGAGTCCAGCCGCGCACTAAATGCTGTACTAATGAATGCGCCTTGTACTGTGTCAGAACACCAATACGGCGAATACCTGAGTTAATACAATTGGATAAAGGAAAATCAACAATACGAAACTTGCCGCCAAAAAAGACCGCTGGTTTCGCGCGTCGATCAGTTAATTCATATAAGCGTGAGCCACGCCCACCAGCCAATACCAAGGCCAAGGTTTCTCTAGTCAAGCGACTAATATAACGGGGATTTTCAACAGACATAAGAGTATACTCCTCCAAACGGTTTAGCACTTATTTCAATTTCTCTCATGGTAGCAAGGAAAACGCATTCCACAAGCTTTGTCACCTTGAATAAGAATACACCCCCTGTGCTGTAAAACCATGATTTTAGCAAATTCAACTTAATGCCAATATATTATAAGTGCAGCCTTGCAAGGGACAATCACCCACTGAGCCCGACAGGACAAAACACGGGACCTGCCGTCCCGACAATGGAGGTAGGTGCGTCAGGTTCATTAAACAAATCCTGAATAGCGTGTTGAGTCGAGTAATGCAGCGTGACAAACACGGTCGACGCCAACATGGCAATGCAAGTAAACAAGAGGCTTCCTATACCAGCAATCAGCTTCTTACCCAACACCAAATACAGGGAATAGCTTAAAGCGGCTGACATCACTACCTGACAAGCTGGCTTCATGTGCATACAACACTAATACACCGCTATAAGTCACCAACAAAGCTATCCAAACGCGCACCTGAATCAACTCGCGCAACAAGAACCAACTCAAGAACGTGGTCATCATTGGATAGGTGTATAAAGTCAAACGTTTTTAAATAAACTAACCCAAACTCTAAAAAAAACTTGCTTGTTGCAGCGCAGCATTTTATATATTATTCACCTCGTGAACTAATTAATTATAAACAATTTGAGGTAAACATAATGAAAAACTTTCTAGACATGATCTCTGACGTATTTAACAATAAACCTGCTGCCAATGATGCCAGTAGCGTTTCTGAAGCTGAAATCCGTCGTGCCATCCGCGAACTGAAAGCTATGAATGACCGTGAATTGAATGATCTCGGCTTAGCGCGTGGCGAAATTGAACATGCTGTGCGTTATGGTCGTGATGGTATTGATAACAACCCTAAAGCGGCTTAATTCCGCTTTATAGTATTAGCCGCAGGACTAGCCTCTTCTTCACGCGCCACACTAGGCGTAGGTGGACGACGTTCAGGTCGAGGTATTCTCGCAGTCGCTTGATCCATCTCAGCAAGTTCCCTTGCCGTCTGACAATTACCTGTGGTATCAACCAATTTAGCGATTAATTGCGCACGGGTCTGGTCACGCAAGTCTGCGCCCAAGCTTTCTGTCAAACTATTGGCTAACAAAAAGCGTTGGGTAACTTCTAAACGCCATTGAAATAGATTTGAGTTGGGCAAGCGTTTTGCCGTACAGATAAAAATTGATACCTGCAATAAACTCAATAAGCGCGCCCGATAATACCGTAATTACTGCAACACGTTCGGCATTCCATAACACAAAGCCTATTGCGGCAATAAAGAAAACCAAGCCAACAATACTAGCCACCAAGGCCCACCTAAAACTGCGCTGCGCCTGGCTAAGTGACAAGGTATAATAGCGTGTTAGCAGCTCAATCTGGGTTGCTGCAATACTTTTAACATCGGTATTGTCTACACTGGAAAGCCGTTTAATAGCTTGTTCTGTTGCCTTAGCAACAGCAGCCTGCTGACGAACATTGCCGTTTAGCAAGCCATCAAAATAACCCTCTGCCTTTTCTTCAAGCATACACACAGCCCTCGGGTGAAAGGAAACTTCATTATATCAGGTTCAGTTTAAATGCAGATGGGCAACTTTTATACGCCGCAACCTTTATTTAACTTAAGGTCGCACTGCATGATAAATAACATTTTACCTCACTCACAAGCCATTTTCCTGTAGCCACATTTCCAAGGCTGCCATATGCCATAGCTTGCTACCCTGGATACGGGTTAGGTACTGCTCTGGTGCTGCTAGTAATTTATCCACATAAGCTTGATGATATAGACCTCGCTGTTGAGCTCGGCTGGAGTTGAGCAAGTCACGCATCATCGTTAGAAATTCTCCGCGCACAAACTTCAAGGCAGGCACAGGAAAATAGCCTTTTGGGCGGTCAATTACGCTGTCTGGCACTCTGCCCCGCGCAATCTGCTTTAATACATACTTCCCCCCATCACGTAATTTCAACTCTGGTGGCATTTGTGCAGCTAGCTCTACCAAATCTTGGTCTAAAAAGGGCACACGTGCCTCCAAGCCCCAAGCCATTGTCATATTATCCACACGCTTGACCGGATCATCGACAATAAAAGTCGTCACATCCGCCCGTAATACAGCATCCAAATGCTCATCGGCATAAGGCGTATCGAGTAATTGTTGCACCAAATCGCGGCTATAGTCTTCAGTCAGATAAGGCTGCCGCAACATTTCGGCCATTTCAGCATGGTCGCGGTCGAAATAAAACGGTGCAAAAGCCTCTATCTTTTTCTTCAAACTAGGTTGATCTTGGACAGCAGCATGGGTTTGTGGATACCAAAAATAACCACCAAATACCTCATCCGCACCTTGACCTGACTGTACCACTTTAACATGTTGCGACACTTGTTCGGACAGTAGATAGAAGCCAATGGCATCCTGCCCAAACATTGGCTCAGCCATATTGCTCAGTGCTTCAGGTAAGCGCTGTAGGGTCTGCTCATTGGGGATATGAAATTTATGGTGCTGGGTCTGGAAACGCTGGACGACTGCATCAGAGTATTCGTACTCACTGCCTTTTTCTTCCGGCTGGTCATCAAAACCAATGGTAAAAGTACGAATATCTGCAATGCCTATTTCATCCAGCAAACTCACCAATAAACTGGAATCCAAACCACCCGATAACAAAACACCCACTGGCACATCGGCAATATTGTTACGACGGCGCACCGCTGTTTTTAGCGATTCATGAAGCGCTGCAATCCACTCAGCCTCGCTGCGTGATTCCGTCGGACGACGTGCATCCAAATTCCAATAAGCTGTTAGCGTTTGTCGCCCATTCGCTTGTACGGTAAGACTGTGTGCTGGCGGCAATTTGCGGATACCTTTCAATACAGTACGTGGTGCAGGCACAACCGCATGTAAACTAAATAGATTATGCAAAGCCAGCGGATCAAGCTGCGTGTCTATATCAGGTGTTGCTAACAACGCCTGCGTATTGGAAGCAAATCGAAAGCAGTTTCGATCATTGGTAAAATACAAAGGTTTAATCCCCAGACGATCCCTTGCCAAGAACAACTCTTTTTTGCGCATATCCCAAATAGCGAAGGCAAACATGCCTTTCAAGTGCTGAGGCGCATCCTTCCCCCACTCAGCATAAGCCTTCAAAATAACTTCGCTATCACCCTCAGAAAAGAAGTGATGTCCACGCACACTTAGTTCGGCACGCAATGTAGGATGATTATAAATAGCGCCATTGAAAACCAAAGCTAGCCCTGCTTCCACATCAACCATTGGTTGGCTAGAACGATAGGAAAGATCGATAACCGATAAGCGTCTATGCCCAAAGGCTAAACGACTCTCGGAAAAGCTACCTGCATGATCTGGGCCACGCTTTTCCAATTGTTCCATCATGGCATTAATATGTTTTAATTCAGGCAATAAGCCATCGAAACGCAACTCGCCACAGATTCCACACATGGGATTTCCTTGATTTATTATTCACAAAGCACTTACTGTAAGCATACCAATGAGGCTTGGCAAACACGCTTATTGTCAAATTCCGCAGTAAAATGCTAACGAATATCCACTTAACCAAACGCAGTCAATCACACCAATACAGTGAACATGCTAAGCTTCAAACATGAACGATATTGGTACACCATACAAGGAAAACATTGCATGACGGAGCCTAAAAAAAGAGGAATAATTTTCCGCTTCTTCAGAGGATTATGGTGCACGCTCGACATTAGTCGCCGCGTAGTGATCAACCTTATTTTTCTAATCATAGTCACCGCCCTTATCGCTGGCTTTTGGGGTGAAAAAACTACGCCTTTGCAGAATAAGACGGTACTGGTGCTCAACTTACAAGGTGAGTTGGTAGAAGAGCAGCTAGCTGATATACAAACCTCACTATTGCTTGAAGATCACCCTTTGCAAATTCAATTACGTGATGCTTTAGCCGTCTTTGACGCAGCGGCTCAGGATGAGCGAGTTGAGTGTATTTTGCTCATGGTCGATCGTTTAGAAGGGGTTGGCACAGCTTCTATGCACGAACTAGCACAAGCCATGGAGCACTTCAAGCAAAGCGGTAAAAAAATTATTGCTTGGGGCAGTAACTTTGGACAAAGCCAGTATTACCTAGCTGCTCACGCTGATGAAGTTTATCTACACCCCTTGGGTAGCGTTTTATTAAGCGGCTTTGGGGGTGATACGAACTATTACAAAGATGCCTTGGACAAATTAGGTGTCAACGTCAATGTCATACATGCAGGCGCATACAAAAATGCAGGAGAGCCTTATACTGCAAATGCTCCCTCCCAAGAAACACTAGAGGCCACCGCTTATGTACTTGATGACCTGTGGCAAAGTTATACCGGTGATATTGAAAAAGTACGAGGTTTAGCTGAGGGGGCGATTATGGAATTAATTAATGCCTTGCCTGCTCCGCTGCAAAAAGCGAAGGGTAGCTTTGCGCAGATGTCAGTCGAAGCTGGATTAATAGATGGCTTGAAGACCCTAGACGATATACGCAACACCTTCATGAAAGAGCTTGCAGTCACAGAACAAGGGGATACTTTCCGTCAAATCGGCTTTCTCGATTACTTGCAATACTTGCCCACCCCTAGCGTAGGCGACGGTATAGGTATTATTGTCGCAGAAGGCACTATCATTGACGGCGTAGCTCCCAAAGGCAGTATCGGGGGTGAATCGACTGCGGCACGGATTCGCAAGGCACGTACTGACGACTCTATTAAAGCGTTGGTGGTGCGCGTAAACTCCCCTGGAGGTGCTGTGCTAGGCTCTGAGTTGATCCGCCAAGAAATCGCTAAAACCCGAGATTCAGGCAAACCTGTGGTTATTTCTATGGGTGATTTAGCTGCATCAGGTGGTTATTGGCTGGCAACCGGTGCTGATAAAATTATTGCTGACCCGGGCACGATCACCGGCTCTATTGGTGTACTGACCATTATGCCTAATGTTTCAGGGCTGATGGACAAACTCGCTATTCATCAAGGTGGTTACAAAACCACATGGTTAAGTGATGTCTTTGACCCACGCCAGCCAATTGATCCACGCTTTGAAAGCATGCTGGAATCACATATTGATCATATTTACCAACAATTCCTTGGTCATGTAGCGGCAGCTCGCAATACTAACCCAGCCGCTATTCACGAAGTCGCGCAAGGACGCATCTGGACCGGGCAACAAGCACTGGATCGTGGTTTAGTTGATGCACTAGGTGGTTTAAATACAGCACTTCAGGAAGCCCTTCAGCTAGCTAAATTGGATGATAAAACACCAGTACGTTATATCGAACCTGACCTGACACCCATTGAAGAATTTCTGGAAATACTGGGCGCTAAAGCTACAGCATGGCTAAAGGCCGCTTTGCCTGAAGAACTTGTTCTAGCAAAAAACTCAATTTTTCAGAAAGATATTCAGCAACTAGCTGGCTTATTAAACCAAGAAAAACCCTATACTGTATTATTGCACTGTTTCTGTGAGCCACGAATAGATTAGGTATAGATTAGCCCAGCTTTGTAGACTGAACTTAACTGACAGCGCTTTTCTGATTGCTGCAAGCCTGTGGTAGACTACGCGCCTTTTATGATTAACTGGTTTATCAAACGGAATTTAATGTATGGCTGGCCATAGTAAATGGGCGAATATCAAACACAAGAAAGCTGCTGTTGATAAAAAACGCGGCAAAATCTGGACTAAACTGATTCGGGAAATCACTGTCTCTGCCCGGGAAGGCAAAACCGCTGACCCAAATGCACACCCGCGCCTGCGTCTAGCAGTAGACAAGGCTCTCGGGGCTAATATGCCTAAAGATACCATTGAAAAAGCTTGTAAACGCGGCGCGGGTGAGTTGGGGGCAGAAAACTACTCTGAAGTGACTTATGAGGGTTACGGCCCTGGCGGAATTGCCATCTTAGTAGAAACCACTACAGACAATATCAATCGTACCGTTGCAGAAATACGTCATGCTTTTAGTAAACATGGTGGCAATTTAGGAACTAGCGGCTCAGTAGCCTTTATGTTCCAGAACTTGGGTATCTTGAATTTTGCACCCGGGGCTGATGAAGAAGCCATTATGGAAGTCACACTAGAAGCAGGTGCGGATGATGTCATTGCCGCAGAAGATGGTTCAATAGAAGTGCTTACAACACCGGCTAACTTTGGCGAAGTACAGAATGCGCTGGTTGCGGCAGGCTTCAATCCAGATGATGCTGAAGTCACTATGCGCGCTGATAACCTCAGTGCTGTTGATCTTGAAACAGCAGAAAAGCTTATAAAACTGGTCGATGCTTTGGAAGACTTAGATGATGTACAAGCAGTCTTTACCAATGCCGAGTGGCCAGATGCTATGCTGGATGACGAGGAAGACTAAGGCTTTTGGTTTTTTCGCGGCGCATCATTGGCATAGACCCCGGCTCACGCTTTACTGGCATCGGGGTTATTGACACCGACGGACAAAGTACCTGCCATGTTTATAGTGGCTGTTTACGTTTGGGCGATAAAGCATTACCAGAACGTCTAGGCTTGATTTTTTCGGGGGTAACTGAAGTAATTCGGCTTTGGCAACCGGATGAAATGTGTATAGAAAGCGTATTCATGTCCAACAATGCTGCCTCAGCTTTGAAATTAGGTCAGGCAAGAGGTGTCGCTATTTGCGCTGGCGTTGTATCGCAATTGCCCATACATGAATACAGCCCAAAAGAAGTCAAACAGGCTACGGTTGGCAAAGGTGCGGCTGATAAAATTCAGGTACAACACATGGTCAAGGTTCTGCTCAATCTACAAGGCCGTCTTCAAGCTGATACCGCAGATGCTTTAGCCGTCGCACTTTGTCACGCACATATTAGCCACCTCAAAGCTCGCATTAGCAAGGCAGCACGTACATGATTGGATTATTACGCGGTAAAGTAATTTTCAAACAAGCACCTGAATTATTACTGGAGGTGCATGGTGTAGGCTATGAACTACAAGCATCCATGAATACGTTTTATGGCCTACCATCAGATAGGGCTGCTGAAGTTACCTTATATACCCATTTTGTAGTGCGTGAAGATGCACAAACACTATTTGGCTTTAGTACCCAAGAAGAGCGAGCCTTATTCCGTCATTTGCTGAAAGTCAATGGAATCGGCCCCAAAATGGCTCTAGCGATAGTATCCGGCATGACGGCAACTGAATTTGCCAGTTTCGTCCATGCTGGAGATGCCACCGCGCTGAGTCGTATTCCGGGGGTGGGCAAAAAAACTGCTGAACGTTTAATTATAGAAATGCGTGACCGCCTACCCAAAACGGAAGATAGTGCTACAACCCGTTCTCCCCAAGGTGCTTTAGCCACACCTGAAAACCCGCTGTCCGCAACTGATGAAGCGATGAATGCCTTATTAGCCTTAGGTTACAAACCTGCCCAAGCTAGCAAAATGATAGCCCCTTTAGAAAATACTGAATTATCCGTCGAAGAAATCATTCGTCAGGCATTACGTTCTAGCCTGAAGTGACACAATTACCTGACACTCATTTACCACTTATCCGTCAAATGTCACATCCTGTTGTCACTTGTGTCACTTACTGACACAAATACTGCCTTTATAAAATACTTAGCCCATATTAATAAATAAATTTTATTTTATATAAAACAAAGCACTAGCTCTTTTCCCAAGCAACTGGCATAGCCATTGCTACATCTCAAGCAAAGGGAAACAAAACAACAATAATAACAAAGCGGGTAAGAATAAAAATAATAGCCCTGAGTTGTGAGACAGGCTTAAATCATAAATAACAACAAGCCGCCTGCCACAACTTGACTCCTGATCCCTTCTGCTAAAAGCAGGAGGGAGTTTTAAGAGAGTCATAAAAATTAAAAGTTCAACAGCAAGCCCTGGAGACAAGAGCAGCTTTATAAATCATAACAACAAGTTAACTGCCAGTCTCAAATCCTGATCTACCCCCACTACGGTGGGGGGACTTTCAGAAAGTTTCAACACAAGCCCTGAAGAACAAGAGCAGGTCTAACAAAAAAATAAAAATAACCAGCCTGCCGGTTCAACCCTGATCTAGCCCCGCTCCGGCGGGGTTTTTTAAATCCCATTGCTCCACACTGATTGCAATTAACTAATAAACCAAGCTGACAAGTTAGGCTAGTGAGATCATCCAGAACATTGAATCATTATGCAGCTTGTCTTATCAATCTAGGACTTTAGCTTGACCCATACTATCATACAGGGAAAAGATCTCACTAAATTAAGATAACAACGAGCACATGAGCGCATCCAAAGTTCAACTTCCGGGCTATATCAAACAACTGGTCAAGAGTGACCACATCTCACAGGACAAAGCCATAGAGGCTGTGTGCAATGCTCATGAGTCGAAAACATCTATTCTGGAGTGGTTTTTTTATCACAGTGTTGCTAATGCCAAAGATATGGCAAAAGCTGTTAGTAACGAATACGGTCTGAGTCTAGTAGACCTTGATGCAATTGACATTAACCCAACCGTTATTGATCTCATCTCCGACGAACAAAAACAACGTCTGCACTTATTACCGCTACATCGTATAGGTAATCATTTGCTCATTGCCTTGGCTGACCCTATCAATCTTTCCAATCTGGATGATGTCAAGTTTGCCACCAAACTCATTCCCGAACCCGTTATTGCCGAATTCGATAAGCTGCAAGCTTATTTATCGGGCGGCTCCAGTGGTGGCCGTTCTGGCATGACGATTTCCAGTGATGCGATTGCTCAAAAAATCGCACTGGATACACAGGAGTTGTCTCGCAATGAAGATGAAGGTGAAGAAGTTGAAATCGTCTCTTTCGTAGATAAACTGCTTCTGCACGCCATCAATAGCAAAGTTTCCGATATTCATATTGAACCTTATGAAAAAAACTTGCGTATCCGTTATCGGGTAGATGGCATTCTAAAAGTTATCGCTACACCACCGATAGGTATTGCCGGACGTTTAGCCTCTCGCCTAAAAGTTATGGGCAGAATGGATATTTCTGAACGACGTATACCTCAGGATGGACGCATTCGTATTAAAGTCAATAACAAAAAGAATATAGACTTCCGTATTAATACGCTACCGACCGTTTATGGGGAAAAGGTGGTTATGCGTATTTTGGACTCAGATAGTACTACTTTGGGGGTAGAAAAATTAGGCTTTGATGACAAGCAAAAAAATGACTTTATGCAAGCCTTAAGTAAACCCGACGGCATGGTCTTAGTCACAGGACCGACAGGTAGCGGTAAAACGGTGACACTTTACACAGGCTTAGGCATACTTAATACCCCTGAGCGCAATATCTCAACAGCGGAAGACCCTGCTGAAATTAATATGCCCGGCATTAATCAGGTCAATGTCAACCCAAAACAAGGGCTAACTTTTGCAGATGCCTTACGTGCATTCTTGCGCCAAGATCCAGATGTTATCATGGTGGGTGAGATTCGTGATCTGGAAACAGCAGAAATTTCCATTAAAGCTGCCCAAACAGGACACCTAGTTTTATCAACGTTGCATACCAACAGTGCACCAGAAACCTTAACGCGCCTAATAAACATGGGCGTTCCTCCCTTTAATATAGCTTCTTCTGTACACCTCATTATCGCCCAACGCTTGGCTAGACGTCTGTGCGAAAAATGCAAACAACCAGCAGACATACCTCCTGAAGTTTTGAGAAGTATAGGTTTCAAAGAAGAAGAAATAGGTACATTTACCATTTATGAGCCTATGGGTTGCCCTGCTTGTTCTCAAGGTTATAAGGGGCGCGTCGGTATCTATCAAGTCATGCCTATTTCTGAGACGATGGGACGTATAGTCATGGAGGGCGGTAACTCCATGAATTTGGCGGATCAAGCTCAAAAAGAAGGTATTAATGATTTGCGCCAATCTGGCATAGCTAAAGTACGCGAAGGCATTACTTCATTACAAGAATTAGAACGAGTTACCAAAGACTAATTTCCCATTTGTCTGGTCGGCATCTATGATCTAGGCAGATATGTGGTAACTTTACCCATCATCCATAATAACAATGATACCCAATCGATATGGCTAGTACACATACCAAATCTTCAAAGTCAGCAGCTTCTCAAAAAGCTACACCCCCCATGCATACGTTTGTATGGGAAGGTGTGAATCGCAATGGGGTAAAAATGAAGGGTGAAACTCAAGCAGTTAATGCTAACTGGTTGCGCGGCACCTTACGCCGTCAAGGCATTAAACCCAACAAGATTTATAAAAAACCCAAACCTTTATTTGCGCCTAAAATCAAACCCGCACATATAGCCCACTTTGCCAGACAAATGACCACCATGATGCGCTCAGGTGTTCCCATGGTTCAATCTTTACAAATGGTAGGTAATGGTGGAGACAATCCATCCATGACCAAACTCATTGATAAAATGATTGAGACTATAGAGGGTGGTGCTGGTTTTGCACAGGCTCTGGAAAAACACCCTCAGTATTTTGACAAACTGTTCGTCAATCTTGTTCAAGCAGGAGAACAAGCAGGTACGCTAGATACCATGCTAGATAAGGTGGCAACCTATAAAGAAAAGTCAGAAGCACTAAAGGGAAAAGTAAAGAAAGCATTGATGTACCCTATTATTGTTATAATTGCTGCTTTAGTCGTCTCAGCAATCCTTTTAATTTGGGTCATTCCTCAATTCAAAGAAGTATTTAGTAGCTTCGGTGCTGATTTACCTGCATTTACACAAATGGTGATCAATTTATCTGAATGGTTACAAAAATATTGGTGGATGCCTTTATTGGGTATAGTTACTTTTATCTATACATTCAATCTCGCAATGAAACGCTCCAAAGCTTTCAATCGATTTATAGATAGACTGTCACTCAAACTACCTATTATTGGGCCTATTCTAGAAGAATCAGCGATAGCAAGATTTAGCCGTACTTTGTCTACCATGTTTGCAGCAGGCGTGCCTATTGTAGAAGCAATGGACTCCGTCGCAGGAAGCACAGGCAATATATTATTTTACGAAGCGACTATGCGTATGAAAGACGACACTGCGCAAGGTCTACAGCTTAATATTGCCATGCAAACCTCACAAATTTTTCCTAACCTAGTTATTCAAATGACCCGAATTGGTGAAGAATCTGGGCGCTTAGAAGAAATGTTAAGTAAAGTAGCTGACTATTATGAGGAAAGAGTTGATGAGCTAGTCGATACTTTATCCAAACAAATCGAACCACTTATCATGGCTGTATTAGGTATTGTAGTTGGTGGCCTAGTCATTGCCATGTACCTGCCTATTTTCAAACTTGGAGCGGTCGTCTAACGTGGATATTGTCACTTTATTAAAAGAAAGCCCAGCTTGGTTAATGAGTTGTGTAGGTCTGATGTCACTGCTCATAGGCAGCTTTCTCAATGTAGTCATTCATCGTTTACCAGTTATGCTTGAGCGTGAGTGGAAACATGAATGTACTGAGTTATTAGCTGGACAAGATGGTGTTCTGCCAGAAACGGGGACTTTCAATCTTATAGTGCCACGTTCACAATGTCCTACTTGCGGGCATAAGATTACAGCACTAGAAAACATTCCCGTGCTTAGCTACTTGTTTTTAGGCGGAAAATGCTCAGACTGTAAAACGCCTATTTCCATTCAGTATCCACTGGTTGAATTCTGTACCGCCCTACTTTCAGTCATTGTTGCTTGGTACTATGGCTTTAGCCTGCAAACCTTAGCCTTACTACTTTTTACCTGGACATTAGTCGCTTTGTTTATG
This sequence comes from Pseudomonadota bacterium, assembly GCA_002747435.1. Lineage (GTDB taxonomy): Bacteria > Pseudomonadota > Gammaproteobacteria > Thiotrichales > Thiotrichaceae > Thiolinea. The sequence continues at coordinate 77,778 of PDPH01000048.1, read as the reverse complement.
ATTGATGCTAAAACCATGCTACTTCCAGATAAATTGACCTACCCACTGCTCTGGGCAGGTTTATTATTAAATATGAATGCTCTGTTTGTTTCTCTGGAAGACAGCGTTATGGGTGCCGTATTTGGTTATTTGGCGCTGTGGAGCGTTTACTGGTTATTCAAACTGGTCACTGGCAAAGAAGGCATGGGATACGGTGACTTCAAGCTACTAGCTGCTCTGGGGGCGTGGGGTGGTTGGCAGGTTTTGCCTTTTGTTATTTTTTGCTCAGCTGCTTTTGGCGCTGTTTTCGGATTAGGTTTAATGCTAATTCGCCGTCATCGTGAAAGCATTCCTATGCCGTTTGGCCCTTGGCTCAGCATGGCTGGCTATGTTGCAATGGTGTTCTATCCACTGGTAATACCTTTTAGTTTTTCACTCTTTGCGCCACACTGATAGCTTCTCTATAAATGTTTGTAGCGGAAGTTTATGTATCAGATAACATTTTATGTCCCTGAATCTCATTTAAAGGCTGTAAAACAAGCTATATTCGAGGCAGGAGCAGGGAAAATAGGCTCATACGACCGTTGTGCGTGGGTCTGTTTGGGTACAGGTCAGTTTAGGCCATTAGAGGGGAGTCACCCTTTTCTTGGCAACACCCATCAAGTAGAAACTGTTGCAGAATATCGCGTGGAATTAGTCTGCGCGGATGAATATATCAAGGCAGCGATTGCTGCCTTAATACAAAGCCACCCTTATGAAACACCAGCTTATTCAGTCATTAAACTAGCGAGTTTCTAAAGCTGTTAACTTAATGAGTAACCTGTTGGCCAGTTACTTGCTGGCTAGTGACCTGTTGACCGACAGCTTGTTGTCCCCAAAACGTAGGTGCTGTTTGTTGTGCTACATATTGTGGAGCAACGGCTGGCTCTATCGTCGTGGTATACACTGGCTCACTGTAGTGGGTATATGCAGAACTAGAACGAGGCTGCTGGTTTACCACAGTACGCTGGGTATTGACTTGTACAGTTGAACCACGCTGCCAGCCACCGCCATGGCAAGGTGCACAATGACTACTAACTTGTTGGCGCTGTTGCGCAGCACGACGTTGTGCAGCTAACTGGCGTTGCTTTTGTAATGCCAACTGTTTTTGCCTAGCTTGGCGCTGTGCGGCTAGCTGACGCTGGCGCTGTTGAGCTTGTTGCTGTTGTTGAGCGGCTGCACGACGCTTTGCTTCCATTTGACGCTGACGTTGCAAGGCTTGCTGCTGTAAACGCTGCTGCTGTTGTTGAGCCGCTTGGCGCTGAGCAGCTAACTGACGCTGACGTTGCAAAGCTTGCTGTTTCCGTTGAGCAGCTGCACGGCGGCGTGCTTCTTGCTGTTGACGTTGTTGCTGAAGCTGACGTTGTTGCCTTATTTTCTGTTGTTGTAGCAAGCGAGCACGTTGAGCCGCTTGTTGTTGCGCAGCGTCATTATTGCTGGAGCAACAATGACCTTGTTGAACTACAGTACGAGGCCGGCTTGGTACAATCGTTCTAGGTCGAGGAGTTCTAGGCTGGGCTTGCACCGCGACCTCTTCCACTGTCACCACATCAGTATACTCATAGCCTACTCGCGTCTGCTGTACACTAGGTTGTACTGCAACAGGCTGTACGACTTGTTGCGCAGTCTGTTGGGAATAAGCAGGTGCGGTTTGCTGCGAATAGGCTGGAGCGGTTTGTTGCGCAAAGATGGGGGCTGGTTGGGATGCAAAACGGCGGCGCGGTTGTGCCACAACCACTGGACTATTCACAGTCCCACTGACGGGAACAACCCGTACATTTCCAGAATAACCAGAGTAAGCACCGTTGTAGCCTGTATAATTTCCAGGCATAGTATTGGCACTGTATCCGGCTTGTGCCTGAGAAACCGTCACCAGCCCCAGACCAACGCCTATCATTACTTTTTTCATGTCTCTGTCTCCACGTAGAGCCTTTAGCTGCTAAACTGCGTTATCCCAACAAGAATTTCAGGACAACGAAATGATGGATCAGGAACAAACAACCCATTTTGGTTATAAGCAAGTTCCCGTTAAAGATAAAGCTAGTCGAGTCGCGGAGGTATTTCATTCAGTAGCCGACAAATACGACCTAATGAACGACGTAATGTCATTTGGGATACACCGGCTGTGGAAACGCTACACAATTCAGGCTGCGGACGCTAAAGCAGGTCAAAGTATTCTTGACCTCGCTGGCGGTACTGGCGATCTTGCTGCGCAATTTGCTAAAAGGGTAGGAGAAAAGGGTAAAGTAATCTTATCTGATATTAACGCCTCCATGCTGGAAAATGGCCGCAAACGCCTGACAGATCAAGGTATTGCTGGCAACATTGAGTATGTTCAAGCCAATGCGGAATGCCTGCCCTTTGCAGACAAACAGTTTGATGTGATTACCATCGCTTTTGGCTTGCGCAATGTGACAGACAAAGATGCCGCATTACGCTCCATGTTCCGAGTACTCAAACCAAGTGGTCGCTTGCTGGTATTGGAGTTTTCTAAGCCTGTTTTACCAGGTTTATCGTCCGTTTATGATCAATACTCGTTTCGGGTACTGCCTGTTATGGGTAAGCTAATTGCCAATGATACGGACAGCTATCGTTATCTGGCTGAATCCATTCGTATGCACCCAGATCAGAATACCTTGAAGACCATGATGGAAGCGGCAGGTTTTGAGCGGGTCAGTTATAATAATCTGACAGGCGGTATAGTCGCATTGCACAAGGGCTTTAAATTTTAGCCTTGGCTTGGCAGTACATTCGCTCACCCAATAGTATCGCTAGCAAAACAGCAGCTTTATGCACATTACGCTAAAAGCTGCTAATTGGATGCAAGTACTTTCAATGAGCCATCTCAAGCAGTATCCTGTACTAAATTATTTTTCTATGAAAAAATGCCTACTGGAGCACCTCATGATTACGCTGCGCCCCCATCTTATTATGGCTTGTTTACTGCTTTTGAGTTTGACAGCTTGCAATGAACAAACAAAAACAGATACCAACCCAGCAACAGCCAACGCACAAACTGACCAAGCCACCACAGAAACCGTCTCGGCTATGGCTTCAATACCTGCCACTAAAGCAGCCAGCACCGCAGCCGAATTCATCAGTGTGGATCAGCAACGCATTCGTTCCGTTCCTCCCGGACAAACTGTCACTGGCGCTTTTATGATACTGAAAAACCCTACACAACAAACGGTCTCCTTAATCGCTGCACACTCAGATATTGCTGGCGTTACTGAGTTGCACGAAACCACTATGCAAGAAGGTGGTGTCATGAAAATGCAAAAAATCGACAAAATTGACATTCCAGCTCAAGGGCAAGCTGAATTAAAGCCGGGTGGCCTACATATTATGTTGATTAATTTAAGCAAAGAGCCTGTAAACGGCGATAGTGAAAGTATCACCTTAAAATTTTCAGATAATAGTGAGCTGGAGGTAGTCGCTCCGGTCATGGACATTATGAAGTAATGAAACAATACAAATATATTCTTTTAGCTTTAGCCTTACTGGCTCTTGGTGTTGGTATATTGGCGGCGATACAGTTTAGCTCATCGCAAACCGATAATAGCGCCACTGTATTCAGTGATAAAAATGGCACACCTGTCTCCATACAGGCTGGAGAGTTTGGCGGCGACTTCAGTTTGGTTCAGGGTGATAAAACAGTCAAGCTAAGTGACTTTCGAGGCAAGGTTGTTTTATTTTATTTTGGCTATACCTCTTGTCCTGATGTCTGCCCAACCACCTTGAGTATTTTAGGTGCTGGGTTAAAAGAACTGACACCTGAAGAAATAGCCCAGGTACAAGCCATTTTTATCAGTGTTGACCCTGATCGGGATCATGCTGACAAGCTGATGAACTATGCCAAGCATTTTCACCCCAACTTTATTGGATTGACCGCAACTGATAATGAAGCGATTCAAAAGATAGCGGCTCAATACGGTGCTTTTTTCGCTAAAGCTGACAGCGACTCAGCACTATCTTATCTGATTGACCATACGTCCAATAGTTATGTTGTGAGTAAAGATGGTAAATATGTCAAAATATTACCGCACGACACCAATAAAAGTGCTGTTGCCAGCAGTATTCGTGAAGCTTTGTAGTAAATACTGTATTGCCCCGCTAATGACTTAAAGGAAGCTTGAATATGATTGCCACTGCATTGAGTACCTTACTGGAAAAAGCTTTAAATTTCTGGTTAAAACTGGATGCACGCACTCATGGTGATGCTTTGCAACAACTGCAAGCTTTACAAGGCAAACTAATTGCTCTACACATCAGCCAACCCACTTTAACACTGTATTTCATGCCTACATCGACTGACATACGTGTTATGACTCATCACAACGCTGATCCTGATGTAAGCATTTATGGTTCAGCCTTGGCACTGATGCGCATGAGTACCGCCGAAGATAGCAATAAAGCCATGCTGGAACAGGGTATTCGTATTGAAGGTGATTTAGGCACTGGAGAACGTTTCAGTGCCATCCTACGCTCAGCAAACTTGGACTGGGAAGAGCTATTGGCTCAAAGTATTGGCGATACCGCTGCACATCAAATAGGTAGCACTGGACGTGCAGCCCAAAATTGGCTCAAAGATACCACCCAATCACTCACACTTAATACGCAAGAGTATTTACAAGAAGAAATCCACCTACTACCCAGCAGTATAGAAGTACAATATTTTAAAGATGAAGTGGACACTTTACGTTTAGACACTGAACGCCTAGCGGCTCGCATCAATCGACTAGTCGCAAATCGACAAAATAAAAAAGTTTAGTAAAAAAGCTTAATCTTGAGCAAAATGCTCAGATACACCATCAATAAAATTAACGACACCCGTTTCCAAAGAATATTCTGCCCCCGTAATCTGTAAACCCTCACTACGCACTAATTGCTCTAAAATGTGTGAGCCATGCCGCAAATGATTGGTAGAAGCACGCACATTAGCGCGAATAGCATAATGTAACAGGCTTTCAGGGTCTTCGCGCAAAGGCGATTCGAGCAAAGTTTGTACCGCTGGCTGGATACGGGTCACGATCGAATTCAGATTAGGCGAGCGATTACTACGAGGGCGTTCCAATTGTTCCAAGGTAGCCGCGACCGCACCACAATGAGAATGCCCCAAGACTACCACCAAACGTGTGCCAAAGCGCTCGGCCGCATACTCAATACTACCCACTTGTGAGGGGGCGACAATATTACCGGCTACACGAATCACAAACAGCTCCCCCAAAGCCATATCAAAAATCAGCTCAGCAGGCACACGTGAATCCGAACAACCTAATATAATCGCTATGGGAGACTGACCCGCTACTAATTCGCGGCGATACTCATTATCCACCAATGGCTGCGTTGACGTTTCACCTCGAACAAAGCGCTGATTTCCCTCTTGCAGGCGCTGCAAGGCTTCCAGTGCTGAAATCATATCTTTCTCCTAGAACCCACGGCTGTCTTAACCAAAACCTGTTCAAAAGTGCCCCATTATGCGTTTCCCAATAGCAATGTCCAGCATTTAAACGTACTGAAGCTTTTACAGGCAATGTATAATCCTATCATCCAGTACATTCCTTTTTAGCTGCCAACGGATAGATACCATGAGCTCATTACATGAACAATTACTAAAAGCTGGCCTGATTGACGAATCCAAAGCCAATAAAGCCGCCCAAGAACAACGCAAAAAAACACACCAAAAAACGGCTAAGGCGCAGAAAAAAGCCAAAAAGCAAGGTGAGCTTGTCGTTGATGAAACCAAAGTATTAGTGGAGCAAGCTCGCCAAACCCAGAAAGAGCGTTCCCAAGCATTGAATCGTAAGCAACGTGAAGCAGCTGAACAGCGTGCCATTCAAGCACAAATCAGACAGTTAATTAATCTCAATCGCATTGATTATCGCCAAGGGGAAATCCCTTACCAGTTTGCAGACCATAATAAAGTCAAGCGTATTTTGCTAACTGATAAACTGCATGAGCAACTAGCTGATGGCATGATTGCACTGGTCAAACTGGATGAAAATTATGAGCTTGTTCCTCGTCAAATTGCAGAAAAAATTACCCAACGCGATACACATTGTGTACTGGTGGCTAATACACGTCACGCACAGCCCTTGGCAGAAGAGGACGATCCTTACGCAGATTTCAAGATTCCAGATGACCTCATGTGGTAAAATCCATAGTTTGATTCTATAGCTTGATTTTCACCCCAATGATTTAATCTCATGATGAAATCCATTACCCGCTTGCTACGTTTGTGGACGATAGGCCGTGTGTTTATTAGGCATGGCTTGGATGAGCTTGTTTTTTCTATTCCGTTCATGCGTCCAATGGCTTTTTTATATTATCTCGCTCCTTGGAATTGGCGCAAAAAAGTCCAAGAGCGCTCTCGCGGTGAACGCATTCGGCTCACATTGGAAGAGTTAGGTCCTATTTTTATTAAATTCGGGCAAATGCTTTCCACCCGCCGCGACCTTATGCCCCCTGATATTGCACAAGAATTGGCACGCTTACAAGATCGGGTTCCACCTTTTGCTAGCAATGAAGCACGTGAATTAGTCGAAAAAGCGCTAGGCAAGCCGGTCACAGAAGTCTTTAAATATTTTGAAGCCGAAGCGATGGCTTCTGCTTCCATTGCGCAAGTTCATGCCGCCCAATTGTGGGATGGAAAAAATGTTGTCGTCAAAGTGCTGCGCCCTCATATTGACAAGACCATTCGCCAAGATTTAGAGCTGATGTACATCATTGCTCACTTAATACAACGTCACTGGCGAGAGGGACGGCGTTTACGCCCTGTTGAAGTCGTCAGTGAATACGAAAAAAATATTCTCGATGAATTGGATTTAGTGCGAGAAGCGGCGAATGCCAGCCAATTACGCCATAATTTTGAAAACAATCCCATGCTGTACATACCGGAGGTCTACTGGCGCTACACTCATAAAAATGTCATGGTCATGGAGCGTATTTATGGCATACCGATGGGCAATATAGATGAACTCAAAGCAGCCAAGATTAATTTCAAACGTTTAGCTGAACTCGGTGTGGAAACTTTTTTCACCCAAGTGTTTATTCACAACTTCTTTCATGCTGATATGCACCCGGGTAATATTTTTGTCAATCCCGCTCCCCCCAATGAGCCACAATATATGGCGGTTGACTTTGGTATTGTGGGAACATTATCGCCCGAGGATAAACGCTATTTAGCAGAAAACTTTCATGCTTTTTTTAACCGTGACTATAAGCGCGTTGCTAAACTGCATGTTGCTTCTGGCTGGGTTTCAGCCACTACACGTGTCGATGAGTTTGAAGCAGCTATTCGCACCGTCAGCGAGCCTATTTTTAATCTGCCACTCAAAGACATTTCTTTTGGTTTTTTCCTAATGCGCTTATTTCAAGTGGCACGACGCTTTGACATGGAAGTACAGCCCCAGTTGGTTTTATTACAAAAAACACTATTAAATATTGAAGGCTTAGGGCGGCAGCTTTATCCCGATTTGGATTTATGGGCAACGGCCAAACCTTTTCTGGAAAACTGGATGGATAAACAAGTTGGCTTCCGCGCTTTATTAAATGGCTTTAAAGATAATTTACCTAGAATGATAGAAACTATGCCTTATATGCCCAACTTACTGTACGATATTGCCAAACAGACAGAGGCAGGTAAACTAAAAATGCAGTGGGAATCGCAACAAATTGAAAACCTACGCCGAGAAATCGCCCACGCCCAAAGTAATACACGCCTCAGCCTTTTCGGTGCTTTACTCTTGATTATTGCCTTTCTTGGTGCTGATTCAGAGCTACTTCCCCTAATTATGGGCATTGCACCCATCAGCTTAATCACAGGAAGCATTGGAACAATCGTCTTAATATACAGCTTGCTAAATCAACGCTCAATCACGCAAACCAGTCATGCCCGCCATAAGTGAGTATGCCCCCCTATAACCCCAAATTAAGAGCTTATTCAAACCTCTTTCCTTGGAATCACTAAATCGCTGTTCATCTGCTATTTTAGCTAAGTAGTGAAGATTCAGCCTGTAAAGTACGGCGGTCAGCTAAAAAACCAAACGATCTTGAGTGGCTAACGCTTTAGCAGTACATAAACCGCGCCTGTACCACCATCGACCGGACGAGCAGAATAAAAGGCAAGTACACGATCGTGTTGGCGTAACCAATGATTCACTTTAGTCTTTAGAATCGGACCACGATGATCTGAGCGATTACCTTTACCATGAATAATTCGCACACATTCACCTTGTAATGGGTAAACCGTTATTAAAAATTCAGCCAAATATCCCCGCGCCTGCCGTGCGTTGAGTCCGTGTAAATCAAGCTCTGCGGCTAAGCGGTATTCTCCTCGACGTAATTTATTAAAAATCCGGTGCTGTACTCCGGGGCGTAAATAGCTGAGAATATCCCCAGGTTGTATTTCAGTCGGATCATATTCATCGGAAAACATGTCCAACAACACCTGTTGCTCATCTTCGATGGTTTTGATCGGTATTGCGGGTGGCTTGGGTGTATCATGTACAGCCTGATTCACAGGTTGCAGCGGGGTAACATCCTGCATAGACTCACGAAATACGTCGGCTTCTTCTACAGGCAAGCGGGGCTTATGCTTTTTTTTCATGGAGTCGTAGCCTTCTCTTGTTAAATCAGCCCGCGTCAGCAGACACAAACAGAACACAAAGACAAAATGAACATACTGCTTAGCAATGACGACGGTTTTCAGGCATCTGGCCTGAAAGCGCTGCAACAAGCGCTGCTCGCGCAGCATCATGTTATCACAGTTGCTCCCGATCGTGACCGTAGTGGTGCCAGCAACTCACTGACCCTTGATCGCCCCTTGCGCCTGATACCACAAGGTGACAATAGCTACAGTGTCAATGGTACACCCACCGATTGCGTCCATCTCGGTTTGACAAAATTGTATAATAATAAGCCTGATTGGGTGATTTCCGGCATTAATGCTGGGCCTAATCTTGGTGATGATGTGCTGTACTCGGGTACAGTCGCTGCGGCAATGGAAGGACGCCAACTGGGTTATCCTGCTATTGCGGTGTCAATAAACTCACACCAGACCACTAACTTAGCCACTGCGGTCAAAGTGGTACTGCAATTAATTTCTGCCTTTGCACAACATCCTGAATCTCATCATTTGATCTTGAATGTCAATGTGCCGGATCTTCCTTGGGAGGCTGTCAAAGACTGGCGTACCACACGCTTAGGTAAACGCCATAGCTCTGAGCCCGTCATTCGTGCCGAAGATCCACGAGGACGGGAAATATTCTGGATAGGCCCACCGGGTAGTGCTGCTGATGCGGGTGAGGGGAGTGATTTTCATGCGGTAGCAGCAGGCTATATTTCGGTAACTCCCTTACACAGTGACCTTACCCGTTATCAGTCTTTGGAAAGTACGACGCATTGCCTGGGAACACTGTCATGAAGCACCCGCGCCCATTGGATATTCAAGGTATTGGCATGACTTCACAACGTACCCGCAATCGTTTGATTGCGCGTCTAAGGGAAAAGGGTATTAGTCACGAGGCAGTGCTGGAGGTTATGAGTAAAAAAGTACCCCGCCATCTATTTATGGATGAAGCACTCGCGAGCCGTTCTTATGAAGATGCTGCCATACCCATTGGCTATGGCCAAACCATTTCGCAGCCTTTTATTGTTGCACGTATGACTGAACTTTTATTAGCCAGTCCCCACCCTCTCAACAAGATACTGGAAGTGGGAACGGGATCTGGTTATCAGGCAGCCATTCTGGGAGCATTAATCCAACAAGTGTGGACGGTGGAACGTATTGAACCACTGTACAAACAAACTCGTCAGTTAATCGATGAATTGGGCTATCGTAATATTCATATGAAACTCAGTGATGGTACTTGGGGCTTGGAAAGCCAAGCTCCTTTTGATGCTATTCTCGTCACAGCCGCATCTGAAGAAGTCCCTGACTCGCTATTAAAACAATTGGATATCAATGCACGACTAATCATACCTGTCGGAAAACAGGGAACGCCTCAATGCCTCCAAGTCATTACACGTCTATCCGAGACAGACTATCACACCGAAAACCATGAGGCAGTACAGTTTGTGCCTTTACTCAAGGACATTTTCCACTAAGTTCAAAACAGCCTGACAGGATTTTATTTTTCATGAAACTTTTTTCATCTTTATACAACAAAGTTATTGCTTGGTCTAAACATCCACAGGCACCACGTTATTTGGGCGCGTTAAGTTTTGCGGAATCATCTTTTTTCCCCATTCCGCCAGATGTTATGTTAATGCCTATGGTTATAGCTAACCCAGCACGCTGGAAATACTTGGCCGGCTTGACCACTATTGCTTCAGTATTAGGCGGTTTAGCTGGCTATCTGATTGGTTTGTTTGCCTTTGATGGTTTGCAGCCTTATATTGTGCAATGGGGTTATGGCGAAAAGTTGACACAAGCGCAAAACTGGTTTGAGCAATGGGGAGTATGGGTGATTTTTGCTGCTGGCTTCTCACCTATTCCCTATAAAATCTTTACAATTACAGCGGGTGCATTAGCAATGGCCTTGATTCCATTTATTATTGCATCCATTATCGGGCGGGGAGCACGCTTTTTTCTTGTTTCAGCCTTGCTAGCTTGGATGGGGCCCAAGATGGAACCTTTAATCATTCGTTATATTGAATGGCTAGGCTGGGCGATTGTCGCTGCTCTCATTTTAATAATATTGATCACACAGGTATAATCCATGGACAGAACAATCAAGATTTTAGCAACCTGCTCGGTTCTAGGTCTGACCGCAACAGCCTGCGCTCCGAATAATGCCTACGGACCATACAATAACCAGTATGATACTCAAACTGGTACAACAACGACAACTACGTCTCCAGTGAGCACACCTAGCGTCGTTGCCACAACAGCACCAACAACGGTTACTCAGCCTCCGGTTTACAACGGGCCGACTAAACAGGCAGTCACTCACTCGCATGGTGGCCGTGTGCATTCTCACCGATTACCCGCGTCAGGTTTAAACCATACTCATACTTTGGGAGGCGGTGGTAGTCGCTATCAACCTCCTCGGCGAACCTACACACCGCCGCGCACGCAGCCCACGTATCAACCACCACGGCAAACCTATACGCCACCCCGCAGGCAGCCCACTTATCAACCACCCCGCCAAACTTATAGAGTGCCGGTACAAAACCAAACAGCTAAACGCTGCTGGCATGGCACGAATGCAAAAGGCCAGTGTAACCCGGCGCCAGGCAGACAAAGTGCTGTAGTTGCTCCACACCCCGTACGACCACAGCAGCCTGTCAGACAAGCCCCCAGACCTAGCATTCCTCCTCAAAGTGTTGGCAATGGCAATGCGGGCTACTATGACTACACAGGCAATCAAGCCGTTATCAATAATACGCCTGTAAATCGTACCAACAGTGCGAACTATTACGACCAAGTAGGCACAAACAACACTGCAAACTCAACTGCGACCACAGGCTCTATTTATGATAACGCTTCCACCAACCGTGGCGGCTACAATTATTACAACTCGGGCAATACGAGCAGCTCCAGCTCTTCTTATGATACTGCCCAACCTAAAACACCTTCTAGCTATTACACTAGCAGTACTTATACAGAGCCTGCGCCCACAACATCCAACACCTTTACGACGAGCAACTATGCACCCAATGATTATACTGGTGGTAGCACCTATACGGTTAAACGAGGCGATACTGTATTCCAAGTAATGCGCAACACAGGGGTTTACTGGAAAGACATTATTCGTATTAACAATTTGCAAGCACCTAATTACCAAATTAATCCAGGCCAAGTATTACGTTTGCGCTAAAAAACCCACTGGCTATTCATGAAAAAGCCGCAACGCTGTTGAACAGTTTGCGGCTTTTCTTCTGTGCTGCTATTACTTGCCTAAAATATAATTTTGGATCTGACGAACACTCATCACTCCCATATGCGAAGCGACAATCTGTCCGCGTGGTGAAACAATATACGTCGTAGGCACACCATAAATGAGCCCCAATGCAAACATAGTGCTATCTTGAGTAGGTACGACAGTATAGTTAATACCGTGACGACGAACAAAGGTTCGCATTTCTCGATCCGGGGTTTCTCCCGCATCCATTCCCAAAACAACCACTTTATTGCGAAAACGGTGCGCAATATACTTTAAAGTCGGTAGCTCACTAATACAGGGAGTGCAGCGTGTCGACCAATAATTAACAACTACCCATTTGCCACGAAAATCAGAAAAACGATGGTTCTTACCGTAAATATCCTGAAAAGCAAAATTAGCGACTTGTGCTGAAGCAGCAGATGCAAATACCAAACCCCAAATTAATAGTAATGATCTCAATATCATCATGATTATATCCCTCAAAATACCAGCCCAAACGATATATAAATACATACTCGGGCATAAAAAATACCTTATGTCCACAAAGTAGACTTAGCCCACAGGAGAGTAATTTTTATTCAAAATAATCGCTGACTCTCTCAGCGACGAATTTTGTAACAATTTTACATCCTTGCTAGGTAGGGTATTAACCCAGCCGACGGTATGCAAGTTGTATTTACACAACGCTCTGGGGCAAAATCACAAACCACACGGCTTGCGATTTCTTGTGGTTTAAGGCGTTATCAACAGCTTATTTGTTATTTTTATAATTTACTGCGCGAAAAACGACGAAAACCAAGCCCTCCTAACAACAATGCCAATAATAATTGTCCCCATTGACTCAGTGTTGGAACAGCTTTTACTGCACTGGAAACAGGGGTATCACTCGCTAAAACCCTGACCGTTATCTGCCCAACCGCTGTCCCTCCCTTTCCATCAGAAACGGTATAGCTAAAGCTATCCTCACCAACATAAGCATTTTGTGGCGTATAAATCAGTTTGCCATCACTTAAACTCACTGTGCCAAAACTACCATTAGAGTAGTTGCTTAGGGTTACAATATCACCGTCGGGATCACTCACATGGTTCAAAACATTAATCGTGATAGCTGTATTGGAACGTGTTGTAGCCGTAAGTCCCACCGCAGTTGGGTTTTCATTAGTTCCATTCGGAGGATTATTACCACTACTACTGACCGTTACACTTACAGAACCTGTGCTTGAGCCGCCTTTGCCATCGGAAGCCATATAGGTAAAGTTATCTGCTCCACTGTAATCCGCTTCAGGTGTATAAGTAATAGTATTGTTATCACTGATAGTGACTGAGCCATGAGCACCTTGAGTGACACTTGCAATAGACAGTGTATCACCATCGTCATCGGTGTCATTCTTCAATACATCAATGGTAATCGTCTGACCAGACTCAACAACGACAGTATCAGCAGCCGCAACAGGTGAAGCATTCCCCACAGTCGCTACGGAACAATCAGCCGCTACGCCATATCGCCCCAAAAAGTCATTATCTAAATCCCCACCCCATCCATCGCTGGAAAACTCATTTCCAGGATTAGCTTTGGCATCTGGATCAGATGGACTTGGAACAGATGGATTCAAAGCAAAGGGATCGGCATCATTATCCATAATTTCTACAGATCCAAGACACGCTCCGCCATTTGAGAAATTGAAAACCTCTAATTCTTCACCAGCCACCCAAGGAAAAGTTTTGGCATTATTCAAAATACTTGTAGTGAACGACAAATAATCATACGAGGGATTAGCAATCGGCGCACGTACTTTACTGGAGTTAGACCAGCTTAGATTTTCATTGGTACTGGTAATATTCTGCGCGACAAACTGATCAGGACTCTCCGCATGAGGTACCTTGATGGTCACTTGTGCAGAATATGTCAGGTTAGGGCTTTTAGGTGCTGTCTGAGGACGCATGAAAACCCGATAAACTGAGGCTTTATCATCCCACTTGATACTATACTCGACACCATTGGCATAGGCGGCACTTCCAGCTTGCGCCAACGCCAGAAAAATAACACCTTGTTTAATAGCGAGCTTCAGTGATTTGTTCATATTGTTACCGCTTATTTATTTTTATTTTTTAAACAGACTAGCCTATACAGGGTAGCAGCGTGGCATTAGACCACCCGCCCAGCTTTATTTCTTATTCAGGCAACTGACCACGCAAAATATAGTTAGCATTGAATCCAATATTGCCCGGGTGTGATAGCACATTCGATATTAGCAAATTGGTGTCATTATTCGGTCCTGTAAATACCACCTGACCATCCATATTAAAATCAGTCACATGATAGCCCGGCACAATAAAGTTACTATTAAAAGCACCGTTTTCTGCGACACTGAGCACCTTAATAAGCACTATACTAGAATCTTGCCCTGTACCATTGGCGATCAGACGATTATCCATATTGGCATCACCCACCCATAATAATGATTTATCAGTAGTCATCAAACGGGCATTCGTACCTTCTACCGCAGTCGTATTAGCCGTGAAGTCTACACTCACATTAGTTGCATTTAACTGAACAGTATTGGCTGTCATAACCCCGAGGTGGTTACGATGGCGAATCGACACGTAATAGCTACCTGCGCTTAAGCCGTTAAACGCCAGCTTGTTACTACCACTAGCAGCATCAATCACATCGCCATCCCGCTGTAACAAGGCTGCTTTGCGTTTGACGATGTTGGTTTTACTGCTAGCCGAGCGCAATTCAACCAATACCCAATCCACAATCGCATCATTGCCTGTAAGTGCCAATTGTGCTGCGCTCACTTGCTCTGTGCCAGCGTAATTCAATGGTGCAACATTATACGGCTGCGTCGTTGGAATCAGGCCTTTGGAACGCAAACTATCTTTCATTAACTGTGTTTGATAATCGTAAGCGCCTTGCAACAAGACTTTTATCGATAAAGTCGCCGCATTCGCAACATTTGGATCGGTTTTTAATACATTAACTTCTTCACCATCAGAAAAGCCATCATTGTCAGTATCTGTATTTAATGGGTTCGTTTGATGCGTATTGACCTCAGCACCATCATTCAGACCATCGCCATCTGTATCAGCTTTCAGTGGGTCAGTGTGATGCGTATTGACTTCAGCACCATCATTCAGACCATCGCCATCTGTATCGGCTTTTAGAGGATTTGTTTTGTGATTAATCACCTCATCCCCATCCGTCAAACCATCACCATCAGAATCCAACTTTAGTGGGTCGGTGTTATAAGTGTCAATTTCAGCACCATCAGGAAGGCCATCACCATCCGTATCAGCTTTCAGTGGGTCAGTGTGATGCGTATTGACTTCAGCACCGTCATTCAAACCGTCGCCATCGCTGTCTGCTTTTAAGGGATCAGTACCTAACTGCTTTTCCTCACCATTCATCAAACCATCAGCATCAGCATCTTGACTATCACGGCAATCAGCACCGTCCCCATAAATACCCAAGTAGCTGTTCTCACCATTGTTATCACTCCAGCCTAAGTTGGTAAACTGATTACCCGGATTAGTACCGACGGAGTTATGTTCCACATTGAAAGGATCATTATCCGCCATTAGGGCAACTGGCCCTAGACAGCTACCTGAATTGGCAAAGCTAAATACTTCTTTTTCCTGATTGGCTTGCCACCCAAATGCACCGGCTTGATCTGCCGACAAGGTAAAGGAAATATAACTAAATTCTCGCGCTTCTGTAGGCGAGTCTACTCGAGAACTCTGCCTCCAAATTGTACCGTTAATAGCTGATGACAAGCTGGTGACTTTGAAGTCTTCTGTATTCAGCGATGAATGAGGGACGCGGATGGTCACTTGGGCAGTAATACTCCTATCAGGCTCAGGTGTTTCAGTTGGCCGCATAGACACATGATAACGATTATCCTCCATACTCCATTGGATGCTATACTCCAAGGTTCGCGCAGCCCAAGCGTTATTAGCCGTTAGTAGTAAGCTTGAGATACTCAGCCCTAAATAGACACCTAGTTTTCTAACATACATACAATTACTACTCTCTTGTTTTTTATTTTTCTGTACAACCCAGCTTAGGATAAGCAATAACGTTGGGCAGCCCTTCAAGCATTTATTTTAGATAATCAGCTATTAAATCAAGCCAAGCTCATCATTGTCCCGTTGGACAACGAAGTACTTCGCCATAAACACTACGAAAATGGTTTTTGTTAACATCTCCCCAACCCAAGTTAGTAAAGTGATTGCCTGGATTGGTATTGGACGAGTTTTGGCTAGTATTAAAAGGGTCATCATTTGGCATAATGGCTATAGGCTCAATACAACCTTTAGCATTTTGAAAAGAAAAGACTAGTTTCTCCTTTCCTGCTTGCCACTTATAAGCGCCGTTCACTTCATCACCTTGGGGACTTACAAAGGAAAATGAAATATAGTCTGAAGTGCTGTCTTCAACCGGTGCATTGATACGCGAAGCTTCTATCCAGTTTGAACCTTTAACGGCAGACTCTACCTGAACGGCTTGAAACCGAGCAGAATGAGGAACTTTGATAGTCACCTGCCCCGACAGGTTTATATCTGGCAGGGGTGTGTAACTAGGGCGCATCCAAACTTGGTAAGTTTGACCATCCTCAGCCAAAGCCAATTTATAATCCAAAACGCCTTCAGCCTGTGCTCCAATTGAAAAGCCCGCCAACACTAAGCTTAGTGTGCAAGCTACCCGAAAAGCGTTAGCTTTTTTATGATTCATTCATATCTCTCCCGTTCAAAATAGAGCAAACTGAAAAAATTATAATTAATTATGTACTAAGTAAGACATTTTGCTGACCAGTGGAGGCCGAACTAGCGGCCACCACTTTGTCATTGTCACTGTGACACGATACTACCCTTTATTACAAAGTTACCCATAAAATGAGTATTGTGGGGATGTGCCAATACATTACGTAGCAATAGAGTGGTGTCTGTTCCCGGCCCACTAAACAAGGTCTCACCATCCATATTCAAGTCCGTAGGCCGGTAGCCTGCCAATCGGTAGTTGGCGTTAAACTCACGATTCCCTTCACCTTTCAGAACTTGTATTAGAATATGGTTCATATCGTTACCCGAGCCGTGCATAAATAATCTACCATCTTGGTCGATGTCGCCTGACCACAGGATGGCGCGCTCACCGTCCAGCCAACGTCCCGCTTCACCACTCACTGCCAGCTCAGGTGAGCTAAAGTCGATCAGTACAGCTTGTTTAGACAAGGCCAGCGCATCCGCCGTCAACACTGCTAGGTGGTTACGATGACGTAAGGCCACGTGGTATGCACCTTCTGCGACACCCGCAAAGTGTAAGGTGGTATAACCGCTCCAAGCATCCATCAGATCACCATCACGCTGGATCAAAGCGGCACGACTGGCGACCCGTTGTGTCGGTTCGGTGGCACTCCATAGTTCGACTAATACCCAGTCCACAAGTCCATCAGCATCGCCATTTTGCACAAGATCCAGATTGATTCGCTCTGTTCCCGCATAGTCAAACGGTGCTCCATTATAGGGCTGACTGAGAGTAATAATGCCTTGTTGACGCAGTTTGTCTTGCATAAGTCCGGTACTGCTATCATAAGCACCTTGGAGCAAAGCGCGTACTTGCAAGCGCACACCATTATCCACCGCCCGGTCGGTCACTTTGATTTTGAAGGTGCGGAAACCCATATAGCCTTGCCGGTCAGTCGCACTGATTTCGACTTCGTAGATATTATCTCGATTACTATCCATCGGACTTTCGTAGTCAGGGCTGTGGCGAAAATACAGGTCACCTTGGCTGTCCAAACGGAACAAAGCATGATCCAAACCGCCATAGAGACTCAAGGTGACTTCATCGTCCGCATCACTGTCATAGCCGTAGTAGCGTTGCACAACCTGACTGATCGGTTGATCTTCTTCATAGTCCACTACACTCGGCCCCATAGCATAGGGAGCTTCATTAATATTACTCACCACTATTTTTGACAGACTGGTATTGGCGTTACCCTGACTATCCTTCGCGGTGATTTCCAATTCATACACATTATCACCATCTGCATCTTGCGGGTTTTCATAGTTACCCGGGTCATCGCCCGTCGACTTACTTACCGCCCCAGACTGATATTGGTTTTCATAGTTACGTAGGAAAACAATCTTGCTACAAGAGAATTGCGCGCCAGGCTCGGGACCCAAAATCACAAACTGATCTGCATCAAGTCTCTGGTTGATAACGTAGGTAATTGGTTCACCATTGCTGTCATAAGTATTGATATAAGCAATGACTGGGGCACCTTCATCCACGGTCAGATTAAGGCCACTACCCGTTAGCAAATCTTCACAGACGCCGGTATTACCGCCCTTAGTCCCAGAGAACTCCGAACTTGAACCTTCAGTAACATTTGTCAGTGTGGCTGATATCAAGGTGTTTTTCGCCAATGTATAAGGCACATCCTGCACCACGCCCTTATAATTCTCTTGTCCACCTAGATGGTTAATATTGGCATAACCAATATAGTATTTACCTTCACCATGCCCGGTACTATCCGCAGTATCATTGGCAAAGAATTCAATACGGTAGTCGCCCGCTGAACTATCCAAATCTAGGCTATAGGTCACCGTCAAAGTGCCATTCGTACCAAAGGAGACCGGTTCGGTTTCTGGGAAGTTGAGCAGGTGATTCGGACCACTGTCACCATCCCCGGGATCATTAACGGTTACACCATTTGAGCCAAGGTCAATCCCTAGCGTGCCATTATCATAGATACTGTTCTTGCTGTAGGTGTTGCCTGTACCTGTGCCAGAGTGGCTAATACCTGACCAAGTATTACCACTGATAGTATTTGCGGTAATCTTATTGTTTGCAGCAAGGTTCTGTAAGAAGAGACCATGTTTTTGATTGTTCAGAACGATGTTGCCAGCCACAGTCCAGCCTTCGGTGGCATGTTCCAAGGAGATACCATTCCCTGACTGGGATTCAATCTGGTTCGCAATCACACTGCCACTGATGCCATCATCATTATGCAACACAATACCATCACCACCATTACCCAAAATGTAGTTCGCTTCAGCATCCGGGGTGTAAGTGTAGGTGGTATCAGGTAGTGTCCAGTAGGGGGCGCTGGGTAGCGTTGTGGCGCCAATTCTCAGACCATCGGCATGTTCGACGAGAATGCCTGCTTCGCTATTCGCAAAGCTAGCATCTGCACCTGCATGGGGCAAGCCAATTCGGTTATGGGCTACAACACCGCCCGGATAGCTGGCATGACCTTTTAAATACAAGCCCTTGGTGTTTGCTGCAATCAGGTTATCACGCACTACCAAATCGCCGAGCCCACCACTCACTTGTAAACCAATGGCAGCATTGCCAACCGCAACGCTTTCATCTTGGCTAGTCCCGATTTTGTTGCCTGTAATCTGACTGTCTGGGGTGGATTCCAGCCAAACACCTTTATCCCGATTACCAGAAATCACATTATTACGAATCAGCAGGCGCTTTCCACCATAGGTTTGAATACCGACACTATTACCGGCTGCGGTACTACCGTCCGCCAAGAGGCCAATCACATTATTTTGAAGTAGGCTACCAGCACTATTGCCGGTAATATACACACCTGCTGTACCCGCATTGCCTGAGATCACATTGCCATCGCTCAGATTGGCACCGCCAATAATGACATTGGGCGAGGCATTAACTTTAATACCCGAGTATGCAGTACCACTGCTGGCATTCGCTAATGCTGTCAGGCCAGTCGCATCAATCCCGATGTAGTTTCCGCTAATCACTGCTCCAGTAGAGCTAT
The DNA here is from genome assembly GCA_002747435.1 of Pseudomonadota bacterium. Taxonomy (GTDB): domain Bacteria; phylum Pseudomonadota; class Gammaproteobacteria; order Thiotrichales; family Thiotrichaceae; genus Thiolinea. The sequence continues at coordinate 58,079 of PDPH01000048.1, read as the reverse complement.
TTAAATCAATGCCATTTTGACCATTGCCTGCAATGATGTTACGCCCTGAAGAAGTACCATTGCCAATCGTGACGCTGCTGGAGTTTCGGATAGTGATACCATGTAGTTTGTTGCCGACAGCTTGGCTACCACTTTGGTCTGTTCCAATATAGTTGCCAAGCAAGCTGACGTCATTCGAGCCATAGATTCGCACACCTGAACCATCGTTACCCGCAATCACATTGCGATCTCCAGCGTTTAATCCACCTAGTGCCACATGATTGGTGTTAAAGATGTCAAGCGCAACAGCATCACTTAGGGTAGAGCCCGCGATGTTAGGGCGCTTACTCACGCCATCCACACTGAGACCAATCATGTTGCCCTTCAGGTTGATAGTATCGCTATTGTAAATTTTTACGGCGCTATTGTTGTTGCCTGCAATCCAATTATTAGTAATGTTAATGTTCGCAGCATTGTTATCCAATGAAATACCATAGTCATTCGTTCCATTCATTGGATTATCATTGGCATCCACAGAGATTACTTGGCTTCCATCTTGGGCAAGGCCAATGTAGTTATGGCTAATATCAGCCGTTTGTACGCCATCCAAACGAATCGCATCAGCGCCATTACCGGCAATAATTAAGCGCTGATCTTCACTACCGCCGATAGTGACATGGCTGCTATTCTGTAACCAGATGCCTTGAGCATTATTGCGTGAGCTAGTGTTACCATCCACTTGCATGCCCAGGTTCAGACAAGCCAGTTGTAAATGGCTGGCTGCGTTATCGCCGCGAATCGCAGAGCCTTTAAAATGTCCTAAAGCCAAGCCGCGTATGGTCACATCAACACTTTTCACATACAGTCCATTGGCATCGATATCAGCGCTTAAGCTGTCCGCTTGACCGTCCAGTTCAATCATCAGTTTGCGGTTGGCAAGGCTACAATCTGTACCGTCTTGTGTGGTCGCATCAAGGGCGATACCTGCGCCACTCAGGTCGGGAAGCATGCTATTCAAGCGGATGATATGCGGTCCTGTACCTGGTATTTCAAACACACTGGTCGCAATACCTGCCGGTAGACCGTCTTGAGCCAAGCCAATTTTATCCAAAATATTGTTGTTCACGATAAACTGGCGCAAGGAGCCTTGACCCGCATCATTGGTATTAACGATGGTATTGAAGTTAAAGCCGAAACTAACGTTTAGATTGCTGCCACTCGTAACATGAAGCGGATGCACACTTTGAACCTGTTGACCATTCGATAATTTGAAGGTGCTGGTGTCCATTAACAATGATGTCGTATTCGAATCAGCATCGGCTACCGCTGGATTACGTCCTCCGACTTCATTCACGATACCGCTGCTAGCATCCCCACGGAAGGTTTGTACAGCACGCTCGACACCTGTAGAGCCCCCTCGACTCGAATGCACCGTGCTATTGACCACGCGCACATAATAGTCTCCCGTCGTTAAGGCTGGAAACTCGTAGACACCATCTGCACTACCATTATTAGCGCTTATTGTCGTTTGGATAACTGCACCGCTCGCATCATAAAGCTCTATTCGTGCACCATTAATACCAACACCACCTGAGGTCGACAGTGAACGACCAGCTCCTCCTCCGTAGTTCAAGTCTTCGAAAACAGTACCAGTCAAAGTATTTGAAGAGCCCATCACTGTGACTGCATAATCCTCAATCTCACCAAAAACATCCGTACTAGCGTTCATTTTGACAGAAGCGCCTTTGGTATAATTCGTAATGTTATCTGACGGCCCTAAGCCAAACTTATCTGACCAGCGAAAACGAGCATAGGTATCACCCGCACTCGCGGTCGCAGGCACGCTGACATCAAATACAATGGTACCGTTGACTTCACCATCCGTATCCTCTGAACCACCATCTTGGATATTCGCGGCAACATACTCAGCCTGACTAAAATAACCATCAGCATCCCAATCGATCCAAGCACTTAAATAACCCGCTGCACCATTGACTTTGGCACGTAAAGTCACCGTATCTCCCGGCATAAACGTCGCTGGCAGGGTTATGCCATCCTCATCATCAGAACCAGTAACATCATCGCCCGTACCATCTAATGGCGCAGGAGGGCCGCTTTCAGCATCAACACTCGTCCCTAAATAAAAATCTGGGTGAATCAAATGACTAGTATCAAAAGAACCATTGTAGCTAGCAGGCGCATCGCCCCAGTCGTAACCGGCAGCATCACTTGTCACCAACAAAAAAGCGCTTGCTGGTGAACTCTCACCCGCTACAGTATGAAGCGTGCTGCTTATATTGGCATAGTTACCCAAAGTATCTGCTGTTACATTAGCTTGGATTTGGCAAGACCCATTAGCGGGTACAGTACCATTTTTAGTCAAAAAGCCCTCATCGCCAGCTTCAGGACTCTCTGTATCCGCTAAATTACGGAGGCTCATCCAAGCACAAGTCGTGTTTACATTAGGGCTATCGGATAAAACCATCTGACCAGGTGACGATGGAAACTCATCACGAAAGCCACCATCTACATTCTCAATAGCCAAATCCACATTGTTAGGATTCTCCAAAGTAATGGTCATGCGAGACACACCCCCCGGAATAATACTAGTAGGCAAAAAAGACTTCTTGATTCTAAGTGGCTCTACCACATTCAATGTTGCCGTCGATGGATCACCCGGGGTAGGCGTTTGATCTGAACTTGGACCAGTGACTGTATTATCATGCGAACCTACAAGATCGGAAACCACTTCTACAACTACGGTACAGTTCGCTCCAGCCAACAAGTTGATACCGCTAATAGCAATACTTGACCCACCATTCACAATATTATGCTGAAGATTCGGGCAATTGTGACTTAGCTTAGCAGGTGTTGCCAATTTCATACCCACCAGCGTGTCTGAAAATGAAATATTAGTCAGTTCAGACAACATAACAGCATTTTCAACCGGATTTTCTACCCGTAAATTCAACTTAACAGGTTTATTCACGCCAACCAATGATTCAGAAAAAGACTTGTTAATCGTTGGCTTGTGTAATACAAACAAAGAACCCTCAGCCTGATGAGGATTCGAAGCCCCCGAAGTTGTTTGCAGGTCTCCAATTTCAATGACACTGTTGTGCTTACCGGCTATGGTAGAGCTGACCGGCACTCGTATCTCGCAGGTACTTTCGGATACAAATTCACCACCAGCTAAAGTGACAGAGTGATTACTACCTGAAGTATCCACAGAAACATTACCACCAGCACACGTAGTACTAGGCGTACCTGTAATCTGCACAGCACTAGGCAAATTATGCACAATTGCTGGATTAGAGCCGACTTGATCGGAGTTTGACAGGGAATTATAGATTTTCAGCACCAGATCGCTGGAAGCTCCGGCTTCAATAATGGCAGGCTCATAGGAAACGGCAGCATTAATGTGTCGTCCTACGGTCAGAGTGACAGATACCGGCGACGGGTTGGTTACTCCCTCACGAGTACTTACCGTCTCAGCAGGCAATGTCGTAGTGATATTGCCACCTTTTGTACCTGTCAAATTAAATTCAAAGTAACAAGTTGAGTTAGCTTTGATGTTCGCTTTGCGCAAAGTAATACTATTCCCACTAGGCGTATAGTCAAACTGCCCTCCGCTACAACCATTGCTATTAACACTACCATTACTGTCAGTAAAAGCAGGATCAGTATTAGCATGCAGAATTAAGCCATCACTGCCTAAAGGTACAGGCAAAACAAGGTCTGACAAATCAATGGCCGTTGATTCAGTATTTGACAGTACAATACGCGCTCGACTAGCCTGCCCACCATTAATCGTCGGGGGGAGATATTCCTGACTCAAAAAAAGATTCGTGTCACGTACTTGCAGTTTCGCCTTGAAACCATAGAGAGATTCTAACTGATTATAGGGCTCAGCCTGCGCATCATCCTTGGCTGAAAAACCATTCGGTGATCCATGGGCATCGCCATAGAATTCAGCAATGACCTCGCCTACACTTTGATCATCCGCTAATGGATTAGCTTCAACATCCAGCTCTATAATACAGCGAACATTATTAGCCCAAATATTTTCAATACTCACACCTGGTAAAGAAGCACCATCCAAACTAAAAGTCGTCGAACCAGGTTCTGCCGTAAAAACACCACCACACGTCGAAGTAGCATTAGGGACAGCCGCCACTTTAGCATTGGTAAGATGAGCCGCCACATGTATGTCAGAAGTGCTACTATGGTCAGTAGTGCGCCGATATAATTCGACTTTAAATCTGGATACACCATTGGAAGCTACAATGGCAGGCGTAAATTTTTCATAGGAAAACTTGATTGCCTTATCGAACTCAATCTCAGCAGATTCATCTTCTGGGTGGACTTTCGCAGTCTCTCCCTGCCAGTCATAAGTCACTTGGTTACCGGGCAAATTAAACTCTAAAGTACGTGGAGAACCACCGACATACATAGCATCTGCTGATAACTGAACAGGAATACGGAATTCACACTGCTGCCCAGGCTCAAGCACACCGTTCTCAAAACGAAAGTCCATACCACCTGCAGGTGCAATCAAATTACCATTACAATTATTTTCCAACGGTTTATCGCCTATGCGGAAATAAGTGTGCGCAGCAGAAGCACCACCGGGGCAATAAGCATCATCCCACTGATCTGTCCAGCATAAATCCTCAATAGTATCTTCAATAGTAATATTACTGGCAGTGTCACTCGCGTGCGTATTGCTCAAACTAATGATCAGATCAACACTATCACCTTGATAAATAATATCCTTTGAAAACTCAACCGCCACACCCAGTTTATGAGACGTTCCAACAGGCTCAGAAATCTCTAGGGTGGCACTGCTAGCTTCAAAGGAGTAATCCTCATTAGCAACCAACACGCCTTCATCTGATTGATCATCAGGCAATTCATTATAATAAACATTTGGAGCACTGATTGCGCCTACTAACTTAACTTCACAGCTAGCGAGCCGTTCACTCAGTTCATGCTCCCCTGCCGCACCCGGAATGCTCGCACCTGTTAGAATGAGGGTATCATTGGCAGTGCTAATATCAACATTACCACCGCAAGAGTTGCTATTGATACCTGTAAAAGTAAGCCCCGCAGGAAGTTTGTCTTGGATTGACGCACCGGTAATGGGACTGGCATTGTAATTTTCAAGAAGCAGCGTGTACTCGAAGGTCTGCTTGGTATCAAAACTACCATTACTTTTCTCCAAACCATCAAAAAATACACTTGCCACAATCCCTGTAATACTGTGCAAAGGAGCCGTTACATCCTCAATATTCGTAGCCCCTTCATTACTGCTAATACTGTTCAGTGGAATAATGGATTTTAATAAATGATTCCAAGATGCACTATGAGAACGAGTTGGAAGACGACCAGGTTTTATTTTAGCTTTAATTTGGCACGCGGATTGGCTGACAATATTGCCCCCCGTCAAACGTATGGAAAAAGAAGCATTCTGACTTTGGTAATAAGCGGGCAAAACATTTAGATCAACTGTACCCCCACACGTATTGATAGTAGGTGTTGTCGATGCCAACTGTAAGGGCACACTGGCATCCGCAAAATCAGCTAAAAATGCCAGCCCTGTAATATTAATTATATTAGGGTTTTTTATATCAATGACAACATATCCAGTCTCGTCGCCCTGTATATACATTTCATCTAACAGCGTTGGGTCATCCATATGTTGCCAATGGATAGTTGTTTCTAAATCCTTGATAACTACTGCCAAAGTAGCTGTGGTATCTTGGGCATTGCTTTCTGGGTTGCCATTGGAAACAGCGGTCAAATCCCCTGCGGCAATAGTATCAATATAAGTGCCTTGCCGACTGGAGTACACATCAATGCCAATCTGACAACTACCCGGATTACTACCATCATGGGCGGGAATCACGCCACCCGATAAACCAATCTGTCCATGCAAAGTTGTATTACTTTGACTCACCGAACCATCACAGGTATTACTGATATTAGGTGGATCGGCAATCAAGACGTAGTCCGGCAAAACATTATCAAAGCTTGCGCTATTAACTACATGACCGTTGTAGTTCTGCAAGGTAATCAACAAACGCGATTTCTCAGTCATCTTCAAAGTTGATGGAGAAAAGCTGTTGTTTATATCAATAGTCGCCAAAGCCAGTGGGCTAAATAAAACCGTCCCCAAGAAAGTTAGCCCCAGCAAATACCAACCAAGAAGAGTGCGGCATCTTTGCGCGAACCCATAACGATTCATATGGTGTACCTGTGTATTTTTTATTAATTATCAAACTGGGCAGTGTAGGCATTGACAAAGATCACTACTCAACACCACCATAAGCTAATCTAATCTAAAATTAATTTATTTTAATAATAACATCAAGCAAAGTCATCAATAAAGCATATTCTTATAGACACTAGCCGGAACGGGGGTGGCCTATTTACCACAACTAACTTTCCACTAGCTTTCCGCATTGCATAACTTCAGCTATTCTATGGCAATCTTGAAGCAGGCGTTGTAACCAACATGAAAAATGTCCTAATTCTCTACTACAGCCGCCACGGCGCTACAGCTAGCATGGCTCAACATATTGCTCACGGTGTCGATGCGGTTCCCGATACCGAAACTGTCTTGCGTACTGTGCCGGAGGTTTCCACAGTTTGCGAAGCCGTTGCAGATAGTATTCCTAATCACGGTGCACCTTATGTCAGTTTGCAGGATTTGAAAGACTGTCACGCACTGGCACTAGGCAGCCCCGGACGCTTCGGTAATATGGCTGCACCCTTGAAATATTTCCTAGAAACCAGTAGCAGTTTGTGGCTATCAGGAACACTAGCCTCCAAACCAGCCGGTGTATTTACTTCTACTTCAAGTCTACATGGGGGGCAAGAAAGTACCTTGTTATCCATGATGTTACCTTTATTACATCACGGCATGCTGATCTGCGGCCTGCCTTATGCCGAAGCTGATTTAATCAGCACTTGCAGCGGCGGTACGCCTTATGGCCCTAGCCATGTGTCCGGTAGTAACAGTCAACAGCCTCTCACTGAGGAAGAAATCCGTTTGTGTAAAGCCTTGGGCAAACGCTTAGCACAACTGGCTCACCAACGGTCAATCTGATATGAAAACTTTAAAAGACTATCTGTGGCTATGGCGTGCGTTTACCTTGGCGGGGCTATTTGGACTCGCTTTACTCATTAGCATTTGGAATATCTGGCTTGCTAAAACACAAGTCATCCCTGTTGCGCTTGAGCTAGCGATGTACTTGCCGCCCTTATTTTGGTTAGCTTGGGGAATATTGCGGGGCAATAGCGTTCGCCATGTCCACGGCATTTTAATATCCCTGTTTTATGCGACCTTGGGAGTATGGTTCATTTTCACCCCTAAAGAAGGCGTATATGGTTTTAGTTTACTATTTCTCAGTATTTTACTGTATTTCGGCGCATTTCTTGGCTTGAAAAGCACGCAACGCCCCACCAAGCGCCCCCAATAAACTAAAAAATAAACCCAGAAGATTCAGCGCTTTTATCCGTTTTAGAGTGGTCTAAAAAGGCACAGGCGCATATACTTTGTCTTAGTTATTTTGATAATGGATAAAAACTATGCGTCATCTTACCTCAAAATTAATCTTGGCACTCGTCTGTAGTTTACAACTTAATACAAGCTTGGCTAATAGCCAGCTTTGGCAAGATATTCAAGCCAAACAAGCTAAAACGACCGACACAACACCTCAACAGCGCCTGCTCAGTCTGGATGAAACCAGTTTAGCGTATCTGCTCAATAGCGCCAACACAGCACCAGAACTGGATTTACCCTTACCAACAGGCGGCTTTGCCCGTGTGCGATTATTGGCAGAAGAAATGCTAGCACCAGAGATTGCAGTTCAACACCCTCATCTGAAAACTTGGCGAGTTGAGGGTATTAGCAACAATGTAGTTTCTGGACGTGCTGATATGACCCTACTGGGTTTTCATGCCATGTTAGTGATGAAAAATGGCGACACGCTTTATATTGATCCAACCCAACCCAGCACACAGGCTAGCGAGCGCACTTATCGCAGCTTAAGCAAACGAGCTAATGCCCTATTGTTCCAAAGCAATTTCAGTTGCGGAACACAAGCACCGCTAGGACATAGTTTTTCACAAACATCCTCCTTGGCAACCCGTACTCTTGCCAATAAATGGGGTGAATCCTTACATACTTATGACCTAGCTATTGCAGCCACCAGTAGCTACACCCAGTATTTTGGTAGCAAAGAGGCAACCTTCAGTGCAATCACATCTATGGTCAATCGCATCAATGAAATCTATGAGCGCGATCTATCCATTAAACTGAGACTAGTCAGCAATACCAACACTTTGTTCAGTAGTAAAGCACAAGACCCCTTTATCGACTATACCCCAGATCGTCCAGCTCTGATTCTGGATCGCAATCAAACAGTACTGGATACATTAGTCGGTAAGAATAATTATGATATAGGCCACTTATTAACCATCAGTGATGGCGGGATCGCCTTGGTTGAGTCGGTTTGCTCTGACGAAAAAGCCAAAGGACTAAGTGGCATAGATAAGCCTACTGGCGATACTTTTGCCATTGACTTTGTGGCACATGAACTAGGCCATCAGTTTGGTGCCACCCATACTTTTAATAGTGTGACCGGCAGTTGCAGTGGCTCACGTACTGTAGAGACTGCCTATGAACCTGGTAGTGGCAGCAGTATTATGGCTTATGCGGGGCTTTGTACCGGCAATAACCTACAGACCAGCAGTGATGCCATGTTCCACTCAGGTTCTATTGCACAAATTACCCAATTTGCACATAGTGGCAATGGAGCAAGCTGTGCCACCGTCAGCAAATTGAATAATAAAAATCCAGTCGTTGATGCAGGTAAAGACTACAACATTCCGGCACGTACTCCCTTTATGCTGAACGGCAGCGCCAGCGATACGGATAATGACAGCTTGAGCTATGTTTGGGAGCAAATGGATACAGGTACAGCCTCCAAAGTGGATGTAGATACCGGCGCTAATGCACTCATTCGTTCCGTTTTACCTAGCGACTCCAGTACACGCCTGATTCCACGCTTTTCCAGTTTGACCAGCAATAGTCATATTGTGGGTGAAGCTTTGCCAATTACCACCCGCACATTAAATTTTCGCCTGCAAGCGCGCGATGGTAAAGGTGGCGTTGGACACGATGATATGCGGCTGAATGTTACTGACACAGGTAAAGCATTTGCTGTCACAGCCCCTCACAGAAAAAAGCTTACTGCTAATGAAACCTTAACAGTTAAGTGGGAAGTCGCTGATACAGATAAAGCACCGATCAATTGCACCACTGTCGAAATTGCATTAAACAAAAATGATACTGAAGCAGGCTTTCAAACCTTATTGGATAGCACCAAAAATGATGGCGCAGCCCAAGTCACTCTACCTGCCAACTTAGGCAATAAGAATCGCATTCGTGTCAAATGTAAAGACAATGTCTTTTTTGCTCTGTCAGATAGTGCCCCCCGCTTAGCCAAAACAGCTAGCGAGGCTGGAAATGACGTAGACGTAATTGACGTAATAAACGTAATAGAAGAAAACTTGAACTCTGGTGGTGGTAGCCTACCTATTGAACTTTTATTAGGCATTGGATGGGTTTGGTTTATCCAAAAACGTGTTAGGAGTAGTCAAGCATGAAGTATTTTTATGGGATTTGGCTGTTCATGCTCAGCTTAAGCTTGTCAGCTTGTACGAAAGTACAACCTCAAGCTTCACAAGACACGAATAATGTTCGTGTACCCAGTGCCTCAGAGATTATGGCTAATAACGACGGCGACCAAGCCTTTATTCAAAAGCTGAAAGCATTGCAACAACGCGATCCAAGCCAAGATGCGCGTAATGCTATTGCACAAGGTAAACGTTATTTCTTGTGCAATGCGGGTCGTAGCAAGACCGTTCCGGGCTTAAATCGTGACGTTTATGCCAAGGCTCAACAACATTGTCCAACCCGTTGTTTGGATGGAGTAACAGATGCTTTATACGGCCCCCATCACAGTCAATACCTCAGTGCTGCACTCACTTATTCAGCACGCTGGAACCAAGTGATGCTAGGCGCTTGCTTATAAGCATTTAAACGACCTGACTAAGAGTGCCACAACTGACAGTGGCACTCTTAGTCCAGTGATTTTTTAGAGCGTCTTAACGCCGGTCTCTGTACCCAAAATCAAGACATCTGCCGGACGTAGCGCAAATAAGCCATTGGTAACCACGCCCGGAATCTGATTGAGCTCGCTTTCCAGCGCTATCGCATTACTAATTTGTAAGCCCCATATATCCAGAATAATATTGCCATTATCCGTAATAAAACCTTCGCGCAATCTAGCTTCACCCCCAATTTTTTCCAGCTCTCGAATGACTAAAGCTTTAGCCATTGGAATGACCTCTAGGGGCAAGGGAAACTTGCCTAACACTTCTACCAGCTTACTACCATCGGCAATACACACAAACTGATCACTTGCACCCGCAACGATTTTTTCGCGGGTCAGAGCGCCGCCACCGCCCTTGATTAAATGCAAATGATGATTGGATTCATCTGCACCATCAACATACAAAGATAATTGCCCCGCTTCATTCAAATCTAACACCCGAATACCATGCCCTTGCAAACGTCTAACACTAGCAACCGAACTGGCAACCGCTCCATCAATTTTATCTTGAATGCCAACTAATAAGTCGATGAAATAATTAGTCGTCGAACCGGTACCTATGCCAATAATTGAGCCTGACTCAACATAAGCTAAGGCTGCTTCAGCCGCCGCCTTTTTCATGAGATCTGGATTCATACACGCTACCCTAATGCTTGTCGTCAAAGATTAGCCTATACTACCCGACTCACAACGGTCAGGACTATCATGAGTACAGTCAATCCATCACTCATTGAGCGCATACTGCGGGCGCGCGTTTACGATGTCGCCCAAGAAACGCCGCTGGAGCATGCCAAAAATTTAAGCCAACGCTTAAACAATGATGTCTTTCTCAAACGTGAAGACTTACAAGCTGTATTTTCTTTCAAAATACGTGGGGCATTCAATCGCATGTTTCAGCTCGCCGCTGAAGAAAAAGCGCGTGGCGTTGTCGCGGCATCAGCGGGTAATCACGCCCAAGGCGTTGCATTATCCGGTAAAACTTTAGGCATTAAAGCAACCATAGTCATGCCCAAGATTACACCTGACATTAAGATCAATGCAGTACGCTCATTCGGTGGGCATGTTGTCATTCATGGCAATACCTTTGATGATGCCTATGCCCACGCTAGGGAATTAGAACGTGAGCAAGGTATGACTTTTGTCCATCCGTTTGATGATCTGGATGTTATTGCTGGACAAGGTACCATCGCACCTGAATTGCTGCGTCAACACCCTGAACCTTTTGATGCTATTTTTATCGCCATTGGTGGTGGTGGGCTAGTTTCTGGAGTGGGTAGTTATATTAAATACCTTTATCCACAAACGCGCATTATTGGCGTAGAACACGAAGAAGCCCCCAGCATGCACAAAGCGCTCAAACAGAGTCAACGCATTATACTGCCCCAGATTGGCACTTTTGCAGATGGTGCTGCCGTAAAACAAGTTGGTGAACAAACCTTTGAAATAGCCCGTCAAATCGTAGATGACATTGTGCTGGTCAGTACCGATGAAACCTGTGCAGCTATTAAAGATGTCTTTGAAGATACCCGAACCTTGCTAGAACCCGCAGGTGCTTTGGGTTTAGCGGGCATGAAGAAATACCTAGAACAACAAGGCTGGCAAAATAAGCAAGTCGCCACTATTACCAGTGGCGCCAATATCAATTTTGATCGCTTGCGCCATGTAGCTGAACGCGCTGAATTAGGAGAAGGACGTGAGGTCTTATTAGCCGTCACTATCCCAGAACGACCAGGCAGCTTCCGTGAGTTTTGCGAAACTATTGGTAACCGCTCCATTTCAGAGTTCAATTACCGCTATGCTGACTCTCATGAAGCACAGGTATTTGCCGGTGTTAAAATAGCTGGCGGCAAACAGCAAAAAGAACAGCTTTTTAATGATTTACGCAATAAAGGCTATACTTTTGTAGACATGAGCGATAATGAGGTTGCCAAAATACATCTGCGCTATATGGTCGGCGGGCATGGCCAAGGCGTAGACAACGAGCTGATTTATCGCTTTATGTTCCCAGAACGCCCGGGGGCGTTACTGCATTTTCTTACCAATATGTGTGCTGGCTGGAATATTAGTTTGTTTCACTACCGCAATCATGGCAGTGACTTTGGACGTGTACTGGCCGGTGTGCAAGTTCCCCCTAATGAACGCGACCAATTTAATGAGTTTCTGGAAAAGCTAGGTTATGAATACTGGGACGAAACAAATAATCCGGCTTATTTGCGTTTTTTAGGTTAAAACAATGCAGCCTTAAATGTAAAAGTCTGGGCGACCGTTGAGCCACAAAGACTATTGTTAGAACCAACTAGAACTAATATGACCGTTACAGGGGTATGATTTTGAAAAAGCTTAATGTGCCATCAATACGCCAGCAATTTCCGCTGCTTCAGCAAATGGTCAATGAGAGACCGCTGGTCTACCTGGATAATGGTGCCACCACCCAAAAACCCCAAGCCGTAATTGATGCCATTCACCACTACTACACCCATTTGAATAGTAATGTACATCGTGGCGTACATCACCTAAGCCAGTCGTCCACTGATGCGTTTGAGCTAACACGTCGCAAGCTACAAGCGTTTATTAATGCTCAGCACGAGCATGAGATTATCTTCACCAAAGGCACGACTGAATCGATTAATCTGGTCGCGCACTGCTATGGCAAAGCCTTTGTCACAGCGGGGGATGAAATCATTGTGTCTGCTATGGAACATCACGCCAATATCGTACCGTGGCAGATGTTGTGCGAAGACAGAGGCGCAATTTTGCGTGTTATTCCTATGGATGAACAAGGCGTTCTGGACATGGATGCCTATAAAAACTTACTCTCCGATAAGACTAAATTGCTGGCTGTGACCTATGTGTCCAATGTATTAGGCACGGTGAATCCGATTGCTGAAATGATTAACGCAGCCCATCAAGTGGGTGTGCCTGTGTTGGTGGATGCCGCCCAAGCGATTCAACATCAAACTATTGATGTACAAGCGCTAGATGCTGATTTTCTTGTGTTTTCGGGACATAAAATGTATGGCTCGACAGGTGTTGGTATCTTGTATGGCAAGGAGCACTGGCTGAATGCCCTGCCACCTTATCAAGGTGGGGGCGATATGATTAAAACCGTGACTTTTGCCAAAACCACTTATAATGAGCTACCGTTTAAATTTGAGGCAGGCACACCAAATATGGAAGCCGTCATTAGCTTAGCAACGGCGCTCGACTTTATTACGGAGCTAGGTTTAGATGCGATTCAAGCCCATGAAGCCGCCTTACTGAATTACGCTGAGCAACACCTAGTGGAGATAGCAGGCGTTCGCTTAATAGGTACAGCTCCTCATAAATCCTCAGCCCTATCCTTTGTCGTCGCAGGAACGCATCCTTACGATATAGGTGTTTTATTGGATAAACAAGGTATTGCCGTGCGTACTGGTCACCATTGCGCCCAACCGATTATGGAATACTTTGGCATTCCCGGGACTGTGCGCGCCAGTCTAGCGGTTTACAATAGTGAGGATGATATTGATGCTTTCATCAAAGGCTTAAAACGTGCCGTGAATATGTTGAGATAAAATGCAGACTATTAATGAGATACAAGACCAGTTAATTGAAGACTTTTACTTTTACGATGATTGGATGGGTCGCTATGATCACATTATCCAGTTAGGTAAAGCATTGCCGCTGATTGCGGATGAACACAAAAAAGACCAATACCTTATTCGTGGCTGCCAATCACAAGTATGGCTATATCCTGAGCTAAGAGAGGGTAAACTGTATTTTACGGCTGATAGCGATGCGGTTATTACCAAGGGTTTAGTTAGTTTAATGATTAGCATCATATCAGGCCACTCCCCCAAAGAAATTGCCGCAGCGGATTTATATTTTATTGAACGCATTGGTCTAACCCAACATCTATCACCCACACGCGCCAATGGTTTATTAGCCATGCTAAAACAAATAAAGCTTTACGCACAGGCGCTTTCTTAATTCTTCTGTGGTTTGTAAAATTGGGTCTGGGCAATGGGGAGCACCTTAGACAACTATGCTAAACCCGAATGAATTTACTAATGAAATTTCTCCAACTTCGAGAAAAATTCTTGGAGTTGCTTGTACTTTCATAGGCATAGCACTCGCTACTTTAGCTTGGCTTACAGGTGAAATGCTTGTTGTTATTTTAAGTTTCATAGCAGGTTTACCTATAACACTTGTTGGCTTATCTTTGCTTTTCGGTAGGGCACAGCGTGGGTATGGAATTTTTTCGCCATGTACGCTTTACGTTATTGGAGCACTTATTGCAGTAGCTTCAATAGCTGGTGCATATAATGGACAACCCAAAATAGGTTTTGGCATTTCATTGGCTGTTGGCTGCTTTGCACTGGCAAAAAGAAGAAGCCATCAGAGGAAGTAATAGTTTTGCTCGTCTTATGTCTTTCCTATCAGGGCAAGCACTGAATATACTGGCGTTGCTCGTCAACACTGTCTAAAACTGTCTAAATATGTCAAAAATGCCCTATATCTGGTTTGACTTGTCATAAAAATATTTTATAAATATGCTTGTTTTAGACAAATAGTAACGATATGACTCATATAACAATCATAACTAAGGAGTAATCCCATGGGTAGTGTGCTGCGGCAAATAGTAGCTGTACTCTTTCTAACGACGCTGGTGGCTTGCGGTGGTGATGGTAATTACCTAGCTCCTGACACCAATAGTACGCCAAACAATACCACAACAGACGATTCCACGACGGTGGATAATGGCACTGATAATACTGATAACACGGTAGATAGTTCTGATAAGAATGATACTGTCCTTATCTCTGACTTAGAAGTGTTGGCAAGTTCGCGTCAGCTAGATTCTAGCGGTAATAATGCCGTATTGATTTCTGCGGTTGTCAAAGACAAAAATAATAATATTGTTAAAGAAGTGGATGTTAGCTTTGCGGTAAACAATGGCGCGTCTATTGAGCCCGTTGAATCCACAGCCGGAACAGCCGTTAAAACAGCTCAATTGACGCCCGGCTTGAATAAGCCTGAAAACCGCAGCCTAACAGTCACTATAAAAGCAGGAACGCAAGAACGCACCATTGATATTGATGTTGTCGGTACAACGCTGCATATTGATGGACCAGACCGCGTGGTTGCCAATAAAGCGGCTACTTATATCGTCAAACTACAGGATTCAGCTAATAAAGGACTGGCGTATTATGACGTGAATGTACAAGCTGAAAATGGTAGTACGATTACGCCTGTCGATGCAGCTAGCTATACCACGAATGCTGGAGGAGAACTCACCCTATCTGTGACGCCTCAATTTGTTGATTCTGAAGTGATTACGGTTACTGCTTTGGGTACTAGCTTTAGCAAAACCATCCAAATATCCAATGATGAATTTGTTTTGAGCAGTCCGAATGAAGAAATAAAAGTAAATTCACCTGAAAATATTACATTGGTTTGGCAAGCTAAAGGTTTACCTCAAGCTAATAAAACAGTGGCATTATCCGCGACGCGGGGTGTTCTACCTAGCCAAATCGTGACTGACACTCAAGGTGCTGCTACTTTTTCTATTCATTCACAAACAGCAGGCAATACTTATATCTTGGCAACGGATAAAGAAAGTGGTCTTTCTACCCATTTGGTGCGCGAATTCGTAGCTTATGAGCCTAATTATCTGTCGCTACAGTCTGCCAAGTCGGTTATTGCACCTAAAGAGTCCGTCGCTATTACTGCAACCATAAGAGATGCTAACGATAATCCAGTAAAAAACCAATTGGTTTCTTTTAATGCTAATGATGCAGTGAATGGTTCTTTAAGCACGTCTGAGGCAGTAACAGACTCCTTGGGGCGTGCTAGCGTGATCTATACCGCTGGTAATGCTATGAGCGCTAAAGATGGCGTAAGCATTACCGCTGCTTTACGTAATAACCCGGAAATTCACGTAGCGAAAGTCAATCTGACCGTGGGAGCTTCTGCTTTGCGCTTAGTACTAGGTGAAGACGAGAAATTGGCAGAAGATAGTGTGTTTTACAAAAAGGACTTTGGTGTCATTGTGACAGATAGTGCGGGTAATGCAGTATCTAACGCTGAAGTTAATTTTCTGGTCTACCCATTAATGTATTACAAAGGCATCATGGTCTGCGGTGGTGAAGATAAAACTTGGAGACGTGATACAAAGGCAATTTGTCCGGCTGAAGACACTAATTACAACGGTAATATGGATATAGGAGAGGATAATAACGGCAACAACAAGCTTGATCCTACTTATCCTGCCAGTGTGACGCGAAGCGCGAAAACGGATGATGATGGCAAAGCAGTTGTCACGATTACTTATCCACAAAGTGAAGCTTTATGGAGTCGAGTGCGTCTCATTGCTACTGTAGTCAGTCGGGGCACAGAGTATAAAGAATCAACAGAATTTACTTTGCCTATCTTGGGAAATGATGTTAGTTCCTGCGATCAAAGCCCACCCAACAGCGTTAGTCCTTATGGAGTACTGGAGGACTGTGCTACACCAAAATAAATGAATAAGCTGATATTCTTTTTAGAGGCCGCGTAACTGCGGCCTCATTGCATTTCAGTGATTGACTTAAAATTTTAAGGGCTTATAGGCTCATCACTACTAGCAGTATCATCATCGTCAAATAATTCATGCAACACAGCTAATCCAGCCACACCACCTAATAAATAAAGTGGTCTAAAGCCACCTCGTACACTGCCTTGTGCGATTGAACCTGTCCTGCCAGTAGTGACCATAGTCGGCTGAGCGACTGGACGCACATAGCGTTTTACGGTAATAACTTTTGTAGTAGCACACGGTTGTTGAGTAGGGCATTGATGAACGACACTGATTTTAGAGCCCGCTGCACACTGATGAGCATCGCTGACGTGCAGTATGGTATTAGACACATATTGCACTTCACACAAACTTCTACTGTAACGTGCTTTTACTAAACCTTTTTCTAGTATCATTAGGCGAGAACCTTCTGAAACACCCATGCCAGAACGAGCCGGCAGATGCTGGCCACTAGGTAACGCAACTAAAACGTCGCCCTCGACTTGAGTTAAGGTTATGACTGTGCTGGATGAAGGTGCTTGTGCCATTGCTCCATGTGTATAGAACAATACTGGAACTACTATGCCAAATAAGACTTTTTTAATATTCATGGGAACAACCTTCAATGATATGGAAGCGGTAAACCCTGGAAATAGTCGAGAAAACCAATAAAAGTAGTAGCAAAAGTATAAAAGGTAGTTGATAAGCGACAGATGGACTATTAGTTAATAAATAAGGAATGACGGCAATGTCTGATAATCCCGAGGTTAAGAATTTTGTTATTTGGATCAAATGGATTGTTTTTTATGGCGATTTATCAAGTTTTTCTATTAAAATTTTTATATGAAAAGTTGCAAGATATAAATCAATGCAAGCTAAATACCGTGATGTCCTGATCAAGCTTTATAGCATTGGGCTGGAAGCTGTTAAAGGAGACAATGCTGTTTATTCCGCTTTAATGCAGCGAGGCGACATGCCTGCTTGTCATGTGATCGCCATTGGCAAAGCGGCGGAATCTATGTACTGGGGTGCTAAACGTTACTTGGATGATGCGCTCAAAAGTGCTTTTTTAATAAGCAAATATGGTTACTTTTCCACAGAAGCTTTGGCTGATCCCACGCTGAAGCTGTGGGAAGCCGCTCATCCTGTTCCTGCTGAATCCTCTTTGCGTGCGGGAGAGGCTTTATTAGCTCATTTACACAGCTTGCCTGCACATGAGCCTTGTTTATTTTTAATTTCGGGAGGTGCATCCAGTTTATGCGAAGTATTGGAATCAGGTCGAACATTGGAATGTTTACAAGCTAGTACCCAGCAAAGTCTGGCAAATGGTGACACGATTGATGTCATTAATGCTTGGCGCAAGACAGTTTCATGCATTAAGGGCGGAAAGTTGTGGCAGTTTTTAGGGGAGCATCCAGTTACTGCGCTGCTAATTTCAGATGTTCCGGGTGACGATCCAAGGATGATTGGCTCGGGTTTATTATTTCCTGCCCCAGCAGAGGCTGATTTTCATTGGCAAATAGTTGCCAATAACCAGCAGATGTTGCAAGCAATGGCGGACTCTGGTTTGCATAAAGTCATTAGAATAGTGCCAGAACGTTTAGAGGGGAATGCAGAGAAAGCTGCACAAAATTGCGTTGATTATTTGCGAAAGAAGTCACGCGGGATTTATCTGTGGGGAGGTGAAACAACAGTAAATTTGCCAGAAAATCCCGGCAGAGGCGGGCGTAATCAACACTTGGCTTTGGCGGCTGCTATACACCTGCAAGGTGAAAAAAAGATACATCTCCTTGCAATCGGCAGTGATGGTACTGATGGTGTTAGCGACGATGCTGGAGCGTTGGTTGATGGCGCAACATTGGCGCGTGGTAAATTGGCAGGATTAGAGGCGAAAGCGTATTTGCAACAAGCAGATGCAGGGACTTTTCTAGAAGCTAGTGGTGATTTAGTGAGTACCGGCCCCACCGGTACGAATGTTATGGATGTTGTTATAGGTTTGAAGCGTTAATGCAGGATTTTTATCAGGCAGTGTATGACTGCCTTATGCAGGCTGATATTGAACAAAAGTTGGTTTGTGCCCAACAATTATATGCTGATTGGCAAGCAGGTCGATTAGTGCGGCAAACTACCAGCGTTACGGTACAGGCTATCCCAATCCCTGGGCGACCTGCCAAGCCTGAGTTAGTACACCCTAAGTATGTTAAGCAGCGTAAGCTGACTACCAAGGCAGGGCGCGTGGCACTTTTACATGCGGTGGCTCATATTGAATTTAATGCGATTAATTTAGCATTGGATGCAGCTTACCGTTTCCGCGCAATGCCTAATGCCTATTATGGTGATTGGCTACAAGTGGCCGCAGAAGAAGCTTATCACTTTTCACTCGTGCGTGAACGCTTACAAGCTTTAGGCAGTGATTATGGTGACTTACCCGCGCATAATGGCTTGTGGGAGCAAGCTTGCAAGACCGATAATGATGTGATGGTGCGTATGGCCTTGGTACCGCGTGTATTAGAAGCACGCGGCTTAGATGTTACACCTGGTATGATGGCGCGATTGCGTGAAGTGGGTGATCAAGACACGGTTGCAATACTGGCAATTATTTTGCGAGATGAGATTGGTCATGTCCGTATTGGGTCGCATTGGTTTCGTTTTTGTTGCGAACAACGCGCTTTGGAGCCTGAAGCTACCTTTCGGCAATTATTAATTACTGTTATGAAAGCACCTGTGCGTGGGCCATTTTATGATGAGGGACGCTTATTAGCCGGTTTTAGTGCCGCAGAGCTGGAGCAGTTGCGGCTGCTAGAAGAAAGCTGGGTCGCTGAAATACTGGATTAGCTTAAGTCTGTATTTAAGTGAGCGCGTACCCAGTCTGTAAAAATATCGGGTGTTTGCACATGCGGCAAATGTCCGGCACCTTCAATCATGCGCAATTGGGCATTAGGAAAATAATGTTGTGCCACTTCCCAACGATCTGGCAAGAGATAGTCAGATTGCGTGCCACCAATAAATAAAGTGCTGCCTAAGTAGCGTGAGTCTGTGGCCGGAAATGAAACTATTTCGGGATCATAATAGCGGGCAATTTCAGGCAGATTGCATTCCCAAATGAGTTTGCCCTGTGCATTTCTGCTCAGATTTTTTAGCAAAAAACCGCGCTCAAAAGGATCACTTACACTGTTGGACATCCAATTATCCGCTTGCCGACGACTATTAAAGCTGCTGAGTGGCATGGTCTGCATAGTGTGTAGTAAGCCATTCAAGCGAGGAGAATAATGGAATGGTGCAATATCGACCACGATCAAATGATTCAATCGCGTTTCTTGTGTTAGTGCTAACCACATGGCTGCTTTCCCCCCCATAGAGTGCCCCATGAGATCAAACTGCTCCAGTTGCAAATGATCAGCAATCGCCAGTACATCTGCTGCCATTTGCGGATAAGTCATGCCTGCAACATGCGGTGATGCACCGTGATTGCGCATATCAATAGCTACAATGGGACGATCTTCTTGGGCACGTTCCTTGGTGGAGAAGGTATGCCAGTTATCTAATGAGCCCAGCAGGCCATGCAAAACCAATAATGGCATTTGCCCATTCAGCTCACCATAGAGACGAAAGTTAAGCATCGAAGGTTCTCCCTAGTTGTTCCACTTCTTGCAAGATAGCGGTTCTACGTTCTGCGGTCGCCCCGGGAACATTGTAAAAAACACGATGCTTAATATGAGGAATACCACAAAAAGCTAATGTACCATCGGTTACTGGGCGGTAAATAAGCTGTTTGGCATCGGTTTGGCGAAAGTAACTTTCATCACCACCGGCAGTAATCAAAACCAAAGCACGACGACTGGGGAGCAAACCTTTTACACCTGTCTGTGAATATTCAAAAGCAGTGCCACTGGTTAGCACATGATCAAACCAACCTTTCAAAATGGCTGGACGATCAAACCACCACAAGGGATAAATAAACACCAAGCCCTCTGCCCATAATAAAGCTTCTTGCTCACGGGCAATTTTTTCTGGGATGCTACCAGTAGCTAATTGTGCTAAATCGGAGGCGCGCAGCACAGGATCAAAATTTTCTGCATATAAATCTTTAATCCTTACTTCGTGTCCACCTGTCAATAAACCGCGCTCGCAATGCTCCATAAGAGCGTGATTAAAGCTGTTCGGATTGGGATGGGAATAAACAATGAGAACGCGCATGAACAGTTAAATCCTTGAGTTTTAGTTTAATACTTTAATGGATAGCGTGGTGAGCATCATCTTCCTAATCTTCTGCCGATGTTACTGCATCTTGCTAGGCTCGGGTAAGCGTTGCCTATTATCCAAGTGTACCCACTCACTTCACTCACCACAGACATTCGATTTGCCTAATATAAAGTGGTGCAAAATAGCTTTAGTCACGCTTTTTAGACCTACGGCTACTACTTTTCATATCAGGGTGTGCTAGAATTCCAATCAATCATCTGCCTAAGCAAGCGGATTGTGAAACTTATCACAGAAGGCGGTTGCCCTAAACCATTCTGATTGCTACATTTGGCAGTTTAAAATAGGGCCTGTCTGTTAAGGCATGCAATAATAAGGGGCTTGCAGAGTTTTTCTGCCATTCCATCCAAACAAAACAACTTAGCTAATTGCCGGACTACTAACAATGTTCAAAGCCATCTCTGGTTTATTCTCTAATGATATTTCCGTTGACCTAGGTACCGCAAACACGCTCATTTATATGCGCGGTAAAGGTATCGTGCTGGATGAGCCCTCCGTGGTAGCCATTCGTCAGGATCGCGGTCCAGGTGGTCCCAAATCTATTGAGGCGGTAGGTTTCGAGGCCAAGAAAATGCTGGGACGCACACCTGAAAATATTACGGCTATCCGTCCGATGAAAGACGGTGTTATTGCCGACTTCACCTACACCGAAAAAATGTTACAGCATTTTATTCGCAAAGTAGATTCTGGGCGTATTCTTCGTCCTAGTCCACGTGTAGTTATTTGTGTGCCTTGTGGCGCAACTCAGGTTGAGCGCCGCGCAATCAAGGATTCTGCCTTGGGTGCAGGTGCACGTAAAGTGTATTTGATTGAAGAGCCTATGGCTGCTGCGATTGGCGCAGGCATTCCCGTAGATGAAGCCATTGGCTCAATGGTACTGGATATTGGCGGCGGTACATCAGAAGTCGCCATTATGTCCTTGCGTGGTATCGTTTACTCTGCTTCAGTACGTATTGGTGGCGACCGTTTGGATGAAGCCATCATTAGTTATGTACGCCGCAATTACGGCATGTTGATCGGTGAAGCAACGGCTGAACGTATTAAATGCGAAATTGGTTCTGCTTATCCAGGCAAGGAATTGCTGGAAATTGAAGTAAAAGGGCGCAATCTGTCTGAAGGTGTACCGCGCGCCTTTACACTGACCAGTAATGAAATTCTGGAAGCCTTACAAGAACCACTGTTTGGCATTGTGAGTGCAGTCAAAACAGCGCTGGAGCAAACGCCACCAGAATTAGGTGCCGATGTTGCAGAACGTGGTATCGTATTGACAGGTGGCGGTGCATTGTTGCGTGATTTAGATCGTTTGCTGATGGAAGAAACCGGCATTCCAGTTGTTATTGCTGATGACCCTCTGACTTGTGTGGCACGGGGTGGTGGTAAAATTCTGGAGATTCTTGAGGCAGAAGGGGACGCATTCTTAGCAACGGATTGAAAACCCAGTTCTAATTCAAGCTGCTTACAGTCAGCGTTTTGACGAGTTAAATAAAAAACAATGAACAGCCATTTTATCTGTTAGTCAGCCATTAAGCAGGGAGTACAACAACCATTAGTGACTTTGACCATCATACAACACCAGGGCTTTCGTTCCATTTCATTGTATTGTTGCTGGCTGCTTTTACGCTAATGGCGTTTGATTATCGCAGCCCATCAACAATCGAGCCCCTGCGTAAGGCTTTTTCTATTCTGGGCTATCCCATTCAATTGGTAGTGGACATGCCTTTTGACCTTTATAACAAGGCAACACACTATTTTTCCAATCAAAATCGATTGGTCAGTGAAAACAAGGCGCTACAAGAACAACTGCGTCTGTATTCGGTGAAATACCATACTATGCAGGTTTTAGAGCAAGAAAATAAACGCTTGCGTAAACTGTTGAAAGCGCGTGCGCGCCCGGGCTATAGCTTCAGTATGGCTGAAGTATTGGCCGCTTCTGATACAAGAGGTCGGCGGGTTGTCACCCTGAACAAAGGCTCACAAGATGGCGTGCATGAAAAACAGGTCGTGTTGGTGGAAGGGGGTAATATTTTTGGGCAAATTATTGATGTGACACCCTTTAGTTCACGCGCCATGTTATTGACAGATCGACAACACGCCATACCAGTACGCAATCGCCGTACTGGTATGAAGGCTTTAGCCAATGGCACGGGTAAGTCTGATACTTTGGAACTTAAAAGTATTAATGCCAATAGTGATGTGCGTGAAGGTGATGTTTTTCTAAGCTCAGGTTTAGATCAACTATTTCCTCCTGATTTTCCAGTTGCCCAAGTTATTCCTGAGGGGGTTACTTACACACAAGGTGATCCTTTTGCGAATATCAAGGCACGCCCTTTTGTCAATTTCGACAATACCCGCGAAGTATTATTATTGTGGCGTACTGAAACCAAACCGTCATTGTCGCCCGCCGCAATAGGTACAACGCCGATTAGTGATGCTTTTTCGCCAGTAGGAGCATCTAGAGAGCAAACTGCGACGCTGAGGCCAGCAGAATGAATGGTAATATGCCGCGTTTTATAGGGGCTTTCTGGTTGACACTGTTAATCTCTGTGGCTTTGAATAATATTCCTTTGCCTCCTGAGTGGATGCACTGGCGTCCTGATTGGGTGGTATTGGCCTTGATCAACTGGGCGCTAATCATTCGCCAAAATACCAGTTTGACAATCGCTTTTTTGATTGGCTTATTGACCGACGCCTTAGCTAGTTCTTTGTTGGGGCAGCATGCGTTTGGTTATGTAGTGGTAACTTATTTCGCGGTACGTTTGGGTTTACGCATGTCTGCGGAATCCTTTATCCAACAGTTTGCGTTATTATTTATAGTTATCGGCATTTATATGCTGGTCAACCTTTGGATTCGAGGTATGACCGGCACATCAACTGAAGCCCTACTGCGTTACTGGACCCCCTTGTTCAGCAGCTTACTGATCTGGCCGGTTTACCAGTCGATTATGAGTTATTTTTATATTTCTCGAAAATCTATTTAAATCCTGTTTAAAAGGCTATTGCCGTAGGTGTATTACCTTCATGACTTGACTTTTGTTAACTTAGCCCCCATTAACGACAGCCAGTAAATTGATTTTACTTCAGGAGTGTTTATTCATGAGTGCAACCAGTGCCTGCCAGGATCTGCCCTGCAATACCATGCCGGATATTGCACAGCAACCACATACTGGCCCCAAAGGTACGTTGAACTGGGTGGGTATGAGCGCCATTGAAATGCCCGTTTTTGTAATGGATTCTAATGGTCATCGTATGCAGACCTTGGCGCACGTCCAAGCTTATGTCAATTTGACTGATCCAGAGAGCAAAGGTATTCATATGTCGCGTCTTTATTTGGCGCTGGGTAATGCCTTGGGTATGGCTGAATTAACTCCTAAAGTCTTGCACAAAGCAGTGATTCAGTTTGTGAGTTCTCATGAAAACTTGAGCGATGCAGCTTACCTTGAGTGTCAGTTGGACTATTATGAAAAACGTCGTTCCTTACGCAGTGATAATTCCGGCTGGAAGGCTTATCCAGTACGTATCATGGCCAGCTTGCGTAACGGTCACTTTGAAATAGAGTTGCAAGTTGAAGTCCCTTATTCCTCGACTTGTCCTTGCTCAGCCGCTTTGTCGCGTCAGATTATCCAAGAAGGTTTTCGGGATACTTTTGGCACAGGACAGGTCAGTGCTGAGGAGGTATATGCTTGGTTAGGAACAACAGAAGGCATCAGTGCAACACCACATAGCCAGCGTAGTGTCGCGCAAGTAAAAGTAAGATTATCCGAAAAGGTACGTCATTTACCACTTGGTAGCTTGATTAATCGTATTGAACATACTTTACAAACACCTGTACAAGCAGCTGTAAAACGTGAAGATGAACAAGAGTTTGCCCGTTTGAATGCTTCCAATTTGATGTTCTGTGAAGATGCCGCACGCCGTTTAAAAGCTGCCATAAACGAAGATATTGCTGTGCGTGATTTTTGGATACGGGTGAATCACCTAGAAAGCCTGCATGCACATGATGCAGTCGCCATTGTTACCAAAGGAGTAGATGGCGGCTATAGAGATGATCCTCATGACTAAATTCCTAGCTGAACGGGCTTAAATGAAATGAATCCTGACTGCTGGCAACGTTTAGAGCCGTATTTAAAACAATATGGCCGTGGTTGCCTGAGTTATTCGGTATTGCAAGCTGGCATGCAATACTATCTGGAAGAGGATATAGGTTTTATTGCTTACCTACCTTTTTGGCATCCTTTTTGGGCTCCCTTAGGACGCAAGATTATATTAGCTGATCCTATTTGTGCGCCTGAGCAAGTAGAAGGCTTGCTAGAGCGTTTTATTGCCAAATACCAGCGTGTTATTGTGCTGCAATGTTCAGCCTTTGTAGGCTCAGTGCTAGAAAAAATGGGCTATGAAGTTAATCACTTTGGGCAGGAAACCGAACTCCCTATTCCTTTTGCTCTGGCTGGGAAAGAGCGTGCCAAATTAAGGCAATGGCGTAATAAATGTGTGCGTGAAGAGGTCATAGTTTCCGAATATCCACTTTCACAGGTGGATAAAACAGAGCTGACTCATTTATCCCAAGAATGGGTACAGGAAAAAGGCGGTAAAGAGTTGGTTTTACTGACTCGTCCTTTTGTCGCCGAAGATGAAATCGATGTGCGCTATTTCTGGGCGCGTCAGCATGGAAAATTGATAGGTCTCGCTATCTTTGATCCCATGTATGCACAAGGTAAAATTGTCGGCTACTATCACAATTTTGATCGCATTACTGCTGCTGCACCCAATGGAACAAGTGCTTTCATTATTTTGGAAGCGATCAAAATCTTTGAGCAAGAAGGGGTAAAAATGGTTTCGTTGGGCTTAATGCCCTTGTATGTATTGCGTGCGCACTTTCGCCACAATGCCTTTACGATGAAAGCCTTGAAATATGCGTATCGTAAGCTGAACCATTTATACCCTTTCCAAGGGAATGTGACACACAAGAAAAAATTTCATGGTAAACGTCAGCCGGTTTATTTTTCATCTACACAGGGCAATCGTTTGTGGGAGATGTTTATTCTCATGAAAGCGATGCGTATTATTTAAAGCTTTGCTCGTTGAGGTGCTTATAAACATGAATTCCGCACAACTTTCTCACCAACGTACTACGCTGACATTTATCGGTGCAGGTAATATGGCTCGAAGCCTAATTGCCGGTTTGATACAAGACCAGAGTCCACTAAACATTCGCGTCTCGGATCCTGATCCGCAACAACTGGAGCTGGTTCAGCGTAATTATGCAGAAGTGCTCTGTAGCAGCGATAATAATCTAGCAATCCATGAAGCGGATGTAGTCGTGTTGGCGGTAAAACCACAGTTAATGCGCGCAGTTACAGAAGATTTACGCGAATTAGCACAACAACAGCAACCTTTATTTGTGTCTGTGGCTGCTGGTGTGCGAGAGTCCTCATTAAATAAGTGGCTAGGTGGTAATTTACCGATTGTACGTTGTATGCCTAATACGCCAGCACTGGTACAGGCCGGTGCAACAGGTTTATATGCGAATGCCTTGGTTACTGCTGAACAGCGTAATCTGGCAGAACGTATTTTGCGTTCAGTAGGCATCACACTATGGCTACAAGAAGAACACTTGTTGGATGCTGTAACCGCAGTCTCTGGTAGTGGCCCTGCTTATTTTTTCCAAGTGATGGAAGCCATGCAGGTAGCAGGAGAGTCATTGGGTTTATCGGCTAAAGACGCGCATTTATTAGTGGTACAAACCGCTTTAGGTGCTGCAAAGCTCGCTTTAGATAGCAAGGAACATCCAGCAATATTACGGCAACGAGTCACTTCTAAAGGAGGGACAACTGAAGCTGCTTTGAATGTCCTAAAGCAGGGCGGTTTGCCAGACTTGTTTCAAGCCGCTTTACAAGCAGCCGCGAAGCGTTCTGAAGCGCTATCCCGCTTGCCCTGATTGATCTATCTTGTTCACTTGCCTTGCTATAAGGTTTAAAGGTTAAACATTATTATGGTTTTGCAAAAAATCGCCTTATTTTTGGTTACAAGCTTATTTTCACTGTATATTGTTATTGTCATGTTGCGCTTTTTATTAGCGACAGCGCGGGCTAATTTTTATAATCCACTTTCTCAGTTTTTGGTTAAGTCTACCAATCCACTATTAATCCCGCTGAGGCGCATGATTCCTCCTATTGGCAAAATCGATACCGCCTCACTAGTGTTAGCTTTTTTGTTGCAGCTTATACAAATTGTCTTGATTGTACTGATATTGCAAGCAAACCCTGGCTGGGCTTACATACTGATTGCTGCAATTGTGGAATTAACGCGCTTAGTTATTTGGATATTTATTATTGCACTGATAATCCAAGCTATTCTGAGTTGGGTTGGTACCAGTTATACAAGTCCTATTACGCCTTTACTAGATGATTTGACCGCACCCATTTTGAGTCCACTACGCCGCATCATACCGACTGTTGGTATGATAGATCTATCTCCTTTAGCAGCCATTTTATTATTACAAGTTATCTTAATTGCATTGAGTGCTTTACCGTCGATTTCTTGAACCGAATCATGACCTAGAAGCATAAAAAGGGCTGGAAAATTCCAGCCCTTTTATTTTATATTTAGTCACTGTTTATTAACGGTTTTGGCGATTATTGTGACCACTATCGCGTCTAGGTGGGCGGCTAGCGCCATTGTTTTCACGTGGCTTAGCTTCATTGACTTTAACATTACGACCACCAATTTCAGTGTCATTTAAACCGTTAATTGCCGCTTGTGCTGCGGTATCATCAGACATTTCAACAAAGCCGAAACCTTTTGAACGGCCAGTTTCACGATCTTTAATAATACTGACTTTACTAACATCCCCGAAAGCACTAAAAATACCGCGCAAATCGTCTTCAGTGGTAGCGTAGGCTAGGTTTCCAACATAAATATTCACTTGTAATCATCTCATCTGGGCGTGTGCTGCTGAAATGAGAAGTTGGCAGATAAGCAGTCACACGAATTACCCGCAACGTAGGGCTAATATTGAAACTACCCTCCTCTAAGTGTATAGCAGTTTTCGTTCAAAAAAACCAAAAACTTGTGTGAATTTTCTTTACGGTACAGCCACCTGAATCAATCAGTTTATAGGCTGCCTTCAAAATATTTTTTCAGAAAACTATCAAAATCCAAATGATCTGCTGCTTCAATTGCTATTTGTTGTTCCAAAGATTCTCGTGCCATCGCTTCAAAGCTTTGTTGTTTTTCAACAGACAGATGCCGTTTCAGGAAAAACGCGCGGTGCTCTTCTGATTTACGTCGGGCAAAGCTGAAAAAACTTTCGTTTTGGGTTTGCATTTCTTCCAGCATGCGGGCTGAGGGTGTGTACTCAGGATGATCCACTAGCCGTTGTTGCTGCTGAACAGCCGCGCGATAAATCGTGGTGTCATGAATTGTATCTAATAATTCAGCTACCCCTTGCATACCTTGTAGTAACTCATTAGCCCAATCTTTCAAACTGACCGAACGATGCAAATCTTTTAGCTTCAAGCCGGGCAAGCGTCCTTTGTGTGCAACTAGATACTGATTATGGTTGATGTCAGTGCGTTCTGTTTGTGCAATGTTTGGACTCTCTTGCAACAGGCAAAAGTGCATAAAAACTTCCAGAAAGGCCAGTTGTTGCTGAGTAAGACCGCTTGGATAATAAGCATTAATATCAATTGAACGCAACTCAATATAACGAATACCACGATCCCGCAAAGCATTGACTGGTTTTTCAAAGCCTTCCAATGGCTGTTTGGGGCGCACCGTACTGTAATATTCATTTTCAATTTGCAGAATATTGGCATTCAACTGGCGATATTCACCTGCAACCTTGACACCTATCTCAGCATATTTGGAACAAGGCGTGTTAATCGCTGTGCGCAGGCTTTCTGTATAACTTTGCACAGTGTCATAACAAACCCGAATACCTGTTTCATTTTCCTTGGTATTGGTATAGCCAATATTCCCCATACGCAGCGATGTACCGTAAGGCTCGTACAAGGTGTATTTATTAAATAAACGCATACTGTCGGATGCTTTGCGGCCACCGAGGAAACTTTTACAAATCGCTGGTGAAGTACCAAATAGATAAATGACCAGCCAGCCATAGCGTAATAAGTTACGTGTCAATCCCATGTAATAGCGGTCACGAAAGGCACGTAAGGTTTCATTTGTTTCACCTTCTTCTGCAAACCAGACGGACCAAAAATCTTCTGCAATAGAATAATTAAAATGAATACCTGCAATGACTTGCATCGTTTTGCCATAACGCCAAGCAAGACCACGTCGATAAACATGTTTCATTTGACCGGCATTGGAATGGCCATACTCTGCAATGCGAATATCGGCTTCGCTGCCCAATATACATGGCATGCTGGTTGTCCAAAGTAGCTCTTTATCTAGTTGCTGATAAACAAAGGTTTCAATATCCAGCAGAAAATCTAGTGCGTCTCTGGCATGTGCTTGGGGTGGTGTAATCAGCTCCAGCAGCGCTTCAGCATAGTCTGTCGTAATCCACGGGTGAGTCAAGGCTGAGCCTAAGACTCGTGGGTGATTCGTTTGAGCCATATGACCGGCATGATTCACACGCAGACTTTCCTTTTCTAGGCCGTTACGGGATTCACGCAAACAAGAGCCAAGCTGTTGGTTGCTCAGTTTATGCAAACGTTCTTCAAGCCGTGTATACACAAGATCTCCTTTGTACTGAACTTTAGCTTAGGGCGCTATAAACCAGCCAGCCGGTATAACCTAGGTAAGCCAGTAATAGTAGCGCACCTTCCCAACGATTAATGCGTCCCTTAGCGCGAAAACCATAACACATGGCAAATAATAATAACGTCAAAACCATCATCATCAGCCAGTCACGACTGAGCAGTTCAGGGCTAATATTGGTGGGACTGATGACGGCTGCGATACCAACAACAGCCAGTAGATTAAACATATTGGAGCCAATAATATTGCCCAAGGCAATATCATGCTCACCTTTACGCGCAGCCACAACAGAAGATGCAAGCTCAGGTAAAGAAGTACCTAAAGCCACAATGGTCAAGCCAATAATTAAGTCACTAACACCCAACGACTGAGCAATACTGACCGCACCCCAGACTAGCAGACGTGAACTGACTACCAATAGAAATAGCCCAGCCAATGTCCATAGCATCGCTATTTTTAATGACATATCGGGGTGTTCGGCCAGCTCAGCCTGCATTTCTTGTTCTAGAGGATCATCATGGCTACGTATGGCAGAAAAAATTGACCAAGCAATGAGTCCAAAAAAACCTGCCAGCAATAAGCAGCCCTCCAGCCAAGTCAACCTGTCATCCCACAATAGCAAACCAGACATCACACTAATAAACATTAGCAATGGTAATTCTTTACGAATAATACTGGAGTTGACTGCAATGGGCGCAACTAGAGCCGTTACACCTAGTATTAAAGCGATATTCGTAATATTCGAACCATAGGCATTTCCTAAAGCCAGCCCGGGATTGTCTTGCCAAGCAGCAATGGCCGACACCACCATCTCTGGCAAAGAAGTTCCAAAACCGACCACGAGCATACCAATCAGTAATGGTGGCATACCAAAGTGCCGAGCACTGGCCGCAGCACCATCAATAAAACGATCCGCACTCCAGACCAGCAGGGCTAGCCCAACAACAAGAGCACATAGGGATAACAGCATAGATCACCTTCCACAAACTATACAAGGAGCTAATGGCGGCGGAGGATAGCAGCTTTACCCGCAAAAAGTTCCATTGTAGCGATAAATTTCAGGCTTTTAAGCCAAGCTCAGAATCACTATGCCGTAATAGTAGATGTTGTTAGTGTGTCATGATCTTACTACAGTCAGACAACAGGATGATATGATCTCTATACAGAACGGTCGTTCTAAATAAACCGAATTGGGGTGATATGAGCCTAGACAATAGCAGACAGGAAGCCAAACGATTGCTGCAAAAAACGAGAGGTCGGATAACAACAACTCGTCTGGACGTTTTGAGCCTATTGCTGGAGGCTAAAACGGCTCTAAATCATCCTGATATTGAAAAGGCAGCCCAACAACACGGTATGAATTTCGATCGAGTCACTTTGTATCGAGCACTAGATTGGCTGGTTGAGAAAGGTTTTGCACACAAAGTAGCCGGTGCGGATCGCAGTTGGCATTACAATGCACTACTGGAAAGCAGACCCCGACATGCTCATTTTCATTGTACCCAATGCCATCAAGTGTTTTGCTTGGAAAATATACAACCCGCCTTCATGCTGAGCTTACCAAGTGGTTATCAATTGGAGGAAGTCGAATTGAATTTGCAGGGGCGTTGTCCAGATTGCCACTAAGCGAATGAGATATACACCTTCACCACACTTGCCATAATGAAGATGTATAAACAATGTGACAGGATACACTTAACGTAAACGCAGCCAAGTGGTTTTCAGTTCGGTGTATTTATCGAAGGCATGCAGTGACTTGTCACGCCCAATACCTGATTGCTTGTAACCGCCAAAAGGTGTCGTAATGTCATCTGCGTCATAACAATTGGCATACACCACACCCGCTTTTAAGGCTTGCGTAGCTTTCATCAGCGTATTTACATTATCACTCCATATACCTGCCGCCAGTCCATAAGGCGTATCGTTCGCCACCTGAATAGCTTCATCTACGCCATCAACCGTGATGACTGCCAAGACTGGGCCGAAAATTTCTTCTTTAGCGATGCGTGCTTGATTAGAGACCTGATCGAATACAGTAGGCTCAATATAACACCCTCCAGTATCCTGCATCACTTGCTTGCCGCCCAAAAATAAAGAAGCTTCTTGTTTGCCACTGGCAATATAGTTCATAACCGTAGCCGTATGCTCCTTGTCCACCATAGCGCCCAAACAAGTGTTTGGATCTAGTGGATTGCTTGGCTGCATTTTTTGAGCGATTTCTGCGATTTTGCTCATAACAATATCGCGCACAGGTGCATCCAAAATCAGGCGTGAGCCTGCTGAACACATTTCGCCTTGGTTAAAGAAAATACCAAAAGCTGCATTTTCTGCTGCTAATTCCAGATTGTCACAATCGCGCAGAATAATATGAGCTGATTTACCACCACATTCGAGACCAATTTTTTTCATATTGGACTGTGCGGCATAGCCCATAATCAACTTGCCAACCGCAGTAGAGCCGGTGAAATAAATTCCGTCCACATCCATATGTAGGGCTAATGCTTTGCCTGCGGTAGGGCCAAAACCAGGCACAACATTAAAAACACCATCAGGAATACCAGCCTCAGACGCCAGCTCTGCTAGGCGTAATGCTGTCAAGGGAGATTGCTCCGCTGGTTTGAGTACCACTGAATTACCAGCAGCCAAGGCAGGAGCTAACTTCCAAGAGGCCATAATCATGGGGAAATTCCAAGGAACAATCATGCCGCAGATACCTAATGGCTCACGGGTAATGGTTGCTAAAGTATGGTGAGCAGTAGGAGCGACTTCGTCGTAGCATTTATCGATGGCTTCAGCATACCAACGGAAACAACGTACTGTAGCATTTACATCAATAGCTTGACTGTCACGAATGGGTTTGCCCATATCCAGCGTTTCTAACAAGGCCAGCTCTTGGCCGTTTTGCTCTATAAGATCAGCAAAATTCAGCAAAATCTTTTTTCGCTCGGTGGGTGAACGCAAGTGCCAACATCCACTTTCAAAAGCAGCCCGTGCAGCTTCCACGGCACGGTTAACATCTTTTACATCACAAGCCGCTACGTCGGTAAGCTTGCGTCCGTCTACCGGACTGATACGGGTAAAGGTTTCCCCTGTTGCCGATGCGACACAACAACCATTAATGAAAGCCTGATTGCGAATGTCTAATTGCGCTGCGCGTGTATGCCAGTCGATAGTGGATTGAGACATGGTGTGACTCCTGATGAGTGGTGGTCTTTATGCTTGGAAATTTCCAATATTAAAAGGGGATATTTTTATCCATTGTGATCACAATCACCTAATCGCGTCAACTCTGTTATGCCTAAACAATTCGCTCCATAAAATGTTTCTCCAACCCCTCTACAGACTCAATAGAGGCAATACCATCACGAATATCTGCTTCTATAGCGCGGCGCAGCGCAAAGGCATTTTGCTGACGCAAGGCGTGAATAGCTTCTTGGTGACGATCAATATAATAATTTTGTTTGAGTTTGTTTAAAGCAATCCGTACAAATGGCCCTAGTTGTAACCAGATACTTTCAATGAGCGGAACAGACACTTGAAACGGATTGAGCCGGTATAAATAACGGTGAAAAGCTTGATTGGCAAGACTGCCACCTTCGACATCGTTGCGTTGGTGTGCTTTCTCGATAAAGCGGTCTAAATGTTCTAACTCACGAATATGATCTGGACGACAATAAGGAAGAGCCGTCTCAGCCGCATAAGTTTCCAGCACAATCCGTACATTACACAATTCTTTGAAACGTGCAGCAGTCATATAAGGCACAAGCACGCGACGATTATCGCGCGTTTCAATCGCCCCCTCGCAGGTCAGACGGTGCAGAGCTTCCCTCACCGGCATGGGACTAACCGCTAGTTCTTTGGCAAGCCCACGTATGGTCAGGGGTAAACCAGGTACTATTTGTCCACACATGACGGCACGCCGTAAACTCTGATAAACCCACTGATTGATACCCTGCTCAGGGTCTCGTTCTAGTGGGGTAATGTGTATGGTCTGTTTGTTAATATTCATTTGTTAATATTCGTGGCAATTCTACAAGTGAACGCCCGCTCAGGCATGTAGAGGCTGCCTGCAAGCCTCTTGACCCTTTACTGGATTGTGATCACAATAGTGAGGATATAGCATATTATATCGCGCAGCGCTTCACCATTTATCAAGTGAGAGGATTTTCGTGAGTACCCCAGACCGCCCCTTTCCTAGCCACAGTACGACCACAGAACTGGATGCCTTTATTACTGATTTAAATGGCAATCAACGTGGCAAGCGCATTCGTGCAACAGCAGCCGATAGCCTGATTGAAAACGGATTCAAACTACCTCGGTCAGTCATGGGGCTGGATTTTTGGGGTGACGATGTTATCGAAAATGGCTTGGTTTTTGAGACAGGCGATAATGATGGCATTTGTAAAGTATTAGGGAATACCCCTAAACCAACACCGTGGGAATCTGGCGAACATTTTCATATGATGGCTACCATGAGCAATCCTGATGGTACACCTTTTGCCGCTGATCCGCGCCAAATATTAAGTCGTGTTGTCGAGCGTTATACCGCACAAGGTTTGCAACCAGTGGTGGCGGCTGAACTTGAGTTTTATTTGCTGGATATAGCTTCTGAAAAAGCAGGACATCCGATTCCTTCGCCGCTTTTACCACAAACGGGCTTCGATTGCCCGAATGCTTATTCCATTAATGACTTAGATCGTTTTCATGCCATTTTAGAAGCCATTCGCGCTGCGTGTGAGGCACAAGATATTCCGGCTGATGCGATTATTGCTGAGTTAGGTGATGGGCAGTTTGAAGTCAATCTATTACACGTTGACGATCCTTTGTTAGCAGCCGATCAGAGTATTTTGTTCAAGCGAACCGTGCGCAGCATTGCGCGTCAGCATGGCCACCTTGCGAGCTTTATGGCTAAAACGTATGGTGACAAAAGCGGTAACGGTTTTCATCTGCATTTCAGTTTATTGGATAAGCAAGGTAATAATGTGTTTGCTGGCGAGACACCCAAAGGCAGTGAGTTATTACGCCATGCTGTTGGAGGAATGTTGCATGCTATGCCAGCATCTATGCTGATTTTTGCGCCGCATCTTAATTCTTATCGACGTTTACAACCGGGCACGCATGCCCCTACCTCAGCTAATTGGGGCTATGAAAATCGTACAGTAGCTGTACGTATTCCTGACAGTAATCCGGCAGCACGTCGTATTGAACATCGGGTTGCGGGCGCGGATGCTAATCCTTATTTGGTGATGGCGGCGATTTTGAGTGCTGCTTTTTATGGTATAGAACATAAGTTGGAACCAAGCGATGCAGTGATTGGCAATGGCTATAGTGAAAAACATGCTGGAGAACCTTTGCCTTATCAGTGGGCTGATGCGATTAATCGCTTACGGGGTAGCAGCTTGCTCAAGCAATTGCTGGGGAAAGAATTTGTGCGAGTTTTTACGGCAGTGAAAGATCAAGAGCTCAATAAGTTTAACCGTCGGGTAACTGATGCAGAATATGCGACTTACTTGGGAACAGTCTAAAATAGTATGCCAGAGCCTAGGTGAAACAGTCGGCTCATGGAGGTATCAACTAAAGGATAAATGGGGAAAGAAAGGTGCACCAACCTCTCCTACTGGATTAATTTAAGGGTTCTACATTATGTTGATTGGCATTCTGGAAACGGGTCGTCCGCCCGAAGAGCTAGCAGATCGTTATGATTCTTATGCGGTAATGTTCCAGACATTACTGCGCGCACAGGCCGCAGATTTTAGCTTCAAAAGCTATGCCGTGTTGGAGCATGAGTTTCCCAAGTCACCGAAAGACTGTGATGCGTGGCTAATCACTGGCTCCAAACATGGGGCTTACGAAAATTTGCCTTGGATACATACCTTGAAAGACTTTATTCGCACAGTAAATCAAGCGCGTGTGCCGATGGTGGGCATTTGTTTTGGTCACCAGATTATTGCCGCTGCCTTAGGCGGTGTGGTGGACAAATCTGCCAAAGGCTGGGGTATTGGCATACATGAATACCATCTGCAAAAAGCGGCAACCAAAGCTATGGAAGGCTTAGATAGCTTCCGTATTTATGCAATGCACCAGGATCAAGTGATTCAATGTCCTCCAGATGCTGAAGTCGTAGCGACTTCAGCCTTTTGTGAGTATGCTGCATTATTCTATGGCGACCATATCCTTACCTTCCAAGGACACCCTGAGTTTACAGATCATTTTGAGCAAGAATTGCTAAAACTGCGTAAAGGCAGTGTGATTCCTGAAGCGCAAGTGGACGCAATATTGCAAGAACTGGAAAAGGCTGAGGTGCAAGCAGAAGGAAATAAAGTAGGCACTTGGATGGCAGATTTTTTTCTGAAGTAATAGTAACTCACTGCTGACAACCTATGCCAAGCCTCTCCACTCAACAACGCCCCTACTGGTTTGTCGGTTTTAATTTCAACGGCAAAGATGATCAGTCTGCCCGTTTTTTACAACAGGGTATCTGGGAAAGTAACCTAGGAAAACGTTTGTCAGAGTCTGTTTTAGCGATGCAAGCTGGCGAGCGGATTGCGTTAAAAAGTAGCTATACCCGCAAACATGCACTGCCCTTTGATGCCCGAGGGGAAACTGTTTCAGTCATGGCGATTCATGCAGTGGGTACAATTACTGGCAATGCAGGGGACGGGCGCACAGTTTATGTGGATTGGCAGCCGCTAGCACAAGCACGTGAGTGGTACTTCTTTACTCACCGCGCTACCCTTTGGCGAGTCTTACCCAATAACTGGATGCGCACGGCACTGATTCAATTCGCATTTAATCAACAGCCGCAAGAAATTGATCGTTTTCGCAATGCGCCCACTTGGTGGGAACGCTTTGGTGATCAGCCCTATTTACCTAAGCCCTTTCCTTGGACAGACTTCTACGAAGCCTTCGCCCAACGCTTGCTGGATTTTCAAGAGAATCGCAGCGCTTTACTAGCGGCCATTCAAACACTCAGTCAGCAATTAGATGAAACCTTATTAGCCAATGATCAACGAGCAGATGGCATGGCTACACCGTTGCAGGATATTTGTCCGTTTACTGTCATGGGTTTGTTTAATCGCAATGTGAACAGCAGCCAACGGCAAGCAATAGCCCAAGGCTTGGCCAACTTGTTGGGAGATATTCCCGTTGCTGCACCACAACACTTTGAAGCTGTGCCGATATTAAGTTCACAAAAGCCTTGGTTTTTTGGTCTGGAAAAACAGCGTCAACCACAAGATATAGACACGTTATGGGCGTTGTTTCGTACCGCTTTGCTGTTTGCTAGCGGTCAAACAGAAACGCACGAAACGGATTTTATGGTTGCTTATGATGCTGCCAGCCGAGTCGCCTCAACTGGATGGAATCTCAGTTTAGGTTTGCACTGGATTAAACCTTGGTTTTACCCCAGCCTAGACAACCGCTCACGTCATTACCTTGAAAAGGCGCTGGAAATTCCAATTCATCCTGAAAAAAGCCACAAAAACAAGCGCCTCAATGGGCAAGATTATTTGCATCTGCAACAAGTCTTATTGGATTACATGATGGAGCCTGATGCTCAGGTCATTTCCTTTCCGGCATTGGCTTATCAAGCGAGCCGTTATGGCAGATCTGCTAGCAGCATTGCGCCACACAAAAACATCTCTCATTACCGAGCACCACAAATATTAGCGCAACCTTACCATCTTGATGACCTCATAGCCGAAGGTAGTTTTATCAGCAAAGCAAGCTTGGAAAGTCTGTTGAAACGCTGGCAAGACAAGAAAAATTTGATTTTGCAAGGTGCGCCAGGTACAGGCAAAACATGGTTAGCTAAGCGGCTGGCTTATGCACTCATGGGGGCTAAACGTGACAGTCAATTGCGAGCGGTACAATTTCACGCTAATCTGTCTTACGAAGACTTTGTACGCGGCTGGCGGCCAAATGGCAACGGCACTTTAACTCTTGAAGATGGCCCGCTATTGGAATCTATTGCCGCCGCCCAAGCACAGCCGGATCAGCGTTTTGTGCTATTGATTGAAGAGATTAATCGTGGCCAACCCGCCCAAATTTTTGGTGAAATGCTAACGCTTTTGGAAGCGGATAAACGCCATGAAGCGAGTGCTCTAGCACTGACTTATCGATGCCCTGAACAAAAATTGGAAAAGGTATTTATGCCACCCAATCTGTATGTAATTGGCACTATGAATATAGCAGACCGCTCCCTAGCTTTGGTAGATTTTGCGCTGCGGCGGCGCTTTGCCTTTGTCACCCTTACACCGCAATTAGGCAAGCTATGGCAAGACTGGGTGAGTCAGCATTTTAGTATAGAAGCCGCTTTTTTAGAAAAGGTATCACAACGTCTTCAAAACCTGAATCAGCAACTCAGCCATGACCCTGCTTTAGGTGCTGCCTTTCAAATTGGCCATAGCTTTGTGACTCCGAGCAGTGGACAGCTTATTGAAGACCCAGAAGCATGGTGGCAAGCCATTGTGCTCACAGAAATTCTGCCGTTATTGGAAGAATATTGGTTTGATGCCCCTGAAAAAGTGGCTGAAGTACAAGCACTCTTATTGGCTGACTAGAGTATGAGTGGGGGTGAGATTAGCGGCATTCCAGTACGTAATCTGTGGTTGTTGATGTTATATGCTTCGGACTTATGGCGCTATGATGGCTGGGATAAATACACACTGGAAGCATGCCCGGATGTACTGCCCGACTTGCTGGCTGAAATCCTCACTCATCAAGTTAAGCAACGTTTACAAACCCAACTCAGCACACAACATCAAAGCCAACAAGCCGCTTTAAACCGTGTACGTGGACGCATTAATGCGCTACAAACCGAGCGTCACCAACTATTATTACGTGGACAAGTCGCCTGTGAATTCAATACCTTAAGCCAGAATAATATCCGTAATAATTACATCCGTGCCGCTTTGGAGCATATCAGTCACCAAGTGAGTCGCCCAAGCTTACGCCAAGGTTGCTTGCGTTTAATACGCCAATTTAAACAACTAGGTATCACCGACCCGTGTCCCAGTCGTATGCAAATTAGCCAAGAGCGTTGTGGTCGGCACGAGCAAACAGATCAACTGCTACTCAATTTGGCTCACTTAGCGTTTAATCTACATTTGCCCACAGAAAGCAGCGGCCAGCAAAGACTACTTCATGCCGAGCGCCAAGATTTGCCTTGGATACGCCGCTTGTATGAAAAAGCCATTGCTGGCTTTTATAGTGTTGTACTGACTCCACAAGGCTGGCAAGTGAGCCAAGGTAAGCGCTTATTCTGGCCTATTCAGCAACAAAGTGCTGCCATTTCTCAACTGCTGCCCAGTATGCAAACTGATATTATTCTGGAACATTCCAAGTCAGCACAACGCATAGTAATTGATACCAAATTTACCCATATTATTAAAAACGGCTGGCATCGTAAAAAGACTTTCAGCAGTCCGCATTTATACCAACTCTACGCTTACCTCATGTCCCAAACAGGGCATGGTGATAAGCTGGCGGATACCGCCAGTGGTTTATTACTCTACCCTGCTATTGGACAAATGATAAAAGAAACCGTCACCCTGCAAGGGCACAGCATTCGCTTTGCAACAGTGGATTTAGCTGCGGACAGTGGGGAGATACGTAGGCAATTATTGGAATGTTTTGCAGCATAGTACCGTTAACAGCAGCGCTACTTGCCAATACAGAATGAACTAAAAATTTCTCCAAGCAAATCATCGGGCGTAAATTTTCCAGTGATTTGCCCTAATGCTTCCTGTGCTAAGCGCAACTCTTCGGCCATTAGCTCACCTGCATTAAATTTTTGCAACTGTTCTTCAGCCGCGTGTACGGCAACTTGGGTTCTTTCTAGCGCTTGTAAGTGTCGCCTACGGGCAATAAACACATTGTCTGTACCTTCTTGAAATCCCATGCGGTGTTTTAGCTCACTTTTTAGCGCCTCCAAGCCCAATTGTTGCTTGGCAGAAATGTAGCAATGCTCGCCTTGTTTACCAGGAGGTTTACCGCTAATGTCAACTTTATTATGCACCATCAAGCGCGGCAACGTTGCCGGTAGGCGCTGCAACCATTCTTCATCCGGCTCAGTAGTTTGCTGGGTATCATCCAGCAGAATTAACAATAAATCGGCGCGCTCTATTTCCTGCCAAGCACGCGCAATGCCTATGCGTTCAACAGGATCATCGCTCTCACGCAAACCCGCTGTATCCACAATATGTAGCGGCATACCATCCAGATTAATACACTCGCGCAAAACATCGCGGGTCGTGCCTGCAAGCTCAGTGACAATCGCAGCTTCCTGTCCTGCTAAGGCATTCAGTAGACTAGACTTACCTGCATTGGGTCGACCCGCAATCACTAAAGTCATGCCATCCCGTAATAGACTCCCTTGCTGTGCTTTTTGAAAAATCATTGCTAACTGCTGCTTGATTTGCGCTAAGTGCTTAGTCACCGCCTCATCAGTTAGAAAATCCACTTCTTCCTCAGGAAAGTCCAAAGCGGCTTCAACATACATCCGTAGTTCAATCAGCGCTTGCAATAAATGATTGACCGCTTGAGAAAATTCGCCTTGTAAAGAACGTAAGGCAGAACGAGCCGCCTGCTCTGAACTAGAATCAATTAAATCAGCAATGGCTTCAGCTTGTGCTAAATCTAATTTGTCATTAAAGAAAGCTCGTTCAGAAAATTCGCCTGGACGCGCTAAGCGTGCTCCCAACTCCAAGCAACGTTTAAGCAATAAATCTAAGACAATCGTACCGCCATGTCCTTGTAACTCCAGCACATCTTCACCCGTAAAAGAGTGGGGTGCAGAAAAATAAACAGCAATACCATCATCTAAAGGAGAGCCATCAGCAGCTAAAAAAACGCGGTGCGTCGCATGGCGGGGATGGGGAACTGCCCCCAATATAGCTTGAGCTATAGCGGTAACTTGCTCACCTGAAATACGCACAATACCGACACCACC
This sequence comes from Pseudomonadota bacterium, assembly GCA_002747435.1. Classification (GTDB taxonomy): domain Bacteria; phylum Pseudomonadota; class Gammaproteobacteria; order Thiotrichales; family Thiotrichaceae; genus Thiolinea. Next base: position 17,449 of record PDPH01000048.1, on the reverse strand, counting down.
ACGTCCCGTTGGCGTTGCCACCGCTGCAATGGTATCGGTATTGTTCCACATGAAACATTCCTATTTATTCTGTCTTGGGTTTGCCAATAATTTTATTATTGATAAACCACTGTTGGGCAATCGACAGAATATTATTGACCACCCAGTACAAGACCAGACCTGCTGGAAACCACAAGAACATAAAGGTGAAAATAAGCGGTAAAAACTGGAAGATTTTCTGCTGCATAGGATCAGCAGGTGGAGGATTCAGCTTCTGCTGAACAAACATACTCACGCCCATGATAATGGGTAGCGCAAAATAAGGGTCACGAATAGATAAATCTTGATACCACAACAACCAAGATGCTTGGCGTAGCTCCACACTTTCCAATAAAACCCAATATAAGCCCATAAATACTGGAATCTGGATCAGAATAGGCAAACAGCCACCTAGAGGATTGATCTTTTCCTTGCGGTAAATCTCCATCATAGCCTTCTGCTTGCCCTGTGGATCATTGGCATAACGATCATTAATTTCTTTGAGCTTTGGCGCGACGGCTTTCATTTTTGCCATTGATTTATAACTAGCCGCAGAAGGCCAGAAGAACAACAGTTTAATCAATAAAGTTAGGAAAATAATCGTCCAACCCCAGTTGCCCACAAGGACATAAATCCACTGCATCACCCAAAAAATAGGCTTGGAAATAAAGGCAAAGATGCCGTAGTCAACCGTCAGGTCTAGCCCTTTAGCCAAAACCTCTAAATCGTCTTGTAATTTCGGTCCTACCCATAGTTTGGAATAAAAATGACCTGATTGACCTGGTGCCACTTGTAGCACGGCACTGTGCATTCCCAAAATGTAGCGACGACTCAAGTCCTGACCAATTTCTTGAGTATAATAACTGCCTTTCATATCCTGCGGCGGAATCCACGCACTAATAAAGTAGTGCTCCAGCATACTGACCCAGCCACCTTCGGTCGCAATATTCAATTTCTCAGCCATATCATCAAATGGCATACGCTGGTATTTGCCATCCGCGTAATAAGCCCCCCCCACAAAAGCACGCACGCCCGAAGTGAGGAAGCCACCAGCAGGCGGAGGCACTGGACCATGTTGCAATTGGCGATACTCGGTACCCGACCAAGGCTGGGTAGATTTATTTTGAATACGATGCTCTACATCAACATCAAAATGCCCTCGCTTAAAACGATAAAGCTTAGTGACTTGTACACCATCTTGGCTTTGCCAAAGCAGTGGAATAATCAGCTCATCTTGACCCTCTTCCAAGGTGTACTCAGTTTTTTCAACGCTAAATAAAGTTTGATGAGTAGGGGCACGACTGGCAGCATTTTCACCCCGCGCCAATAAACCTGATTGTGCAACATAGCCCTCTCCAGCCCGATCAAGAATACGAACAGGACTATCTTTTTGTTCTAAGCTAACGGGGTAAGTGGGTAGGTCTGCGACAACAAAATCACCACCCATAGTGCTAATTTGCATATCCAATACATCAGTACGTACCCGAATTAACTGTTCGTTAGGGTTACTCTGCTGCTGTTGCGCTGTATTATTGTTAGTGTTGGAAACGAACTCCGGCGCTGTCGGCTGACTGGGCACAGTATTAGTATTATCAGACACTACATTAGCATCCGGGGTACTCATAGTCGCTGTTGCAGCCGTCGGCTTAGGGGGAGGAGCATTAAAGCTCTGCCAATTCACCCATAATAGAAATCCTAGAAAAACTAAGGTGATATAAAGAAAAGGACGTTGGGAATCCATAGTGGTGACTCAATCCGGTTTACAGGTTCGAATGCGTGTCGTCAGCCAGCCCAGATACACGGACAGCGGGATATAGCTTGCCCAGACGTTGCCACAACACTTCAAGCTGACGCAGTATAACAGCGTTATCCATTTGTGCCACCTCAGTATTTGCGAGGATGACAATATCGACTGGGGGAATAAGGTGCTTATGATGACGAAAGCTTTCTCGAACTAAACGTTTAACACGATTACGATCAACAGCTCGCTTGAGAGAACGCTTAGACACAGCAAAGCCTAAACGAGCTTGCGGCTGGATACTCTCACGTACCCGCGCCAGCAAGCCTACAAGCTGTATGCGCCGATGCAAGCCGCGCTGAAAAACCCGCTGAAACTCACCGGGGCTGATTAAACGGCTAGAACGCGGAAAGGAAAAGGACACGACACGCGCGGGTCAGTAATTCCTTAGCCAAACTTAAGGGATTAGGCGCTTACGTCCTTTACTACGGCGGGCGCTTAATACCTTGCGACCATCGGCAGTTGCCATACGAGCACGAAATCCATGTGTGCGAGCACGACGCAGTTTACTAGGTTGGAATGTTCTTTTCATAGCAATTTACCAAATCAAAGGCCAATCGGATACAGTGGGAAACTGTGGTTTCAAAGAGCTGATTTTTCTTATATTCAGCCCTGTACAGCCCCACAAAAGGGGGAGAAAGCTAATGGATCAATTCACCCTTGTCAAGGGCATTCTGGCAAAGTTTCCCAGAAGCTTTGCTTGTGGATAACTATCCTAGCGCGTTATACTAAGCGCTTCCACTTCACACCATTACCTAGCCTGTTATTTTCACGGGACGCTATTTTTATGCTTTGGCAACAGTGCTTGACCCAACTGGAACACGATCTTCCCAGTCAAGAAATCAACACTTGGTTACGCAGCCTTCATGCTGTAGAAAAACCAAATGTATTATATCTGCTCGCGCCTAATCCGATTGTATTGCAGCATGTGCATGCGGCTTATTTACCGCACATATTGCTACATGCTCGTAACTTATCTGGCATCAGTGACTTTGATGTAGTATTACAAATTGGCTCTCGCAGTGTTGCCCCACCAATACCTCCCGCCAACCCCTTACCTGAACCTAAAGAAGTAACCCACTTTGCCCCAGCTCCCGCCAACCATGCTGCTAGTCTTAATACTCCTGTCGTAGCGGCCACGCCTTCTTCAACATCCAGTTCAGTTGTTAGCAATCGTTTTATTAATTCGCTCAGCCCCAGTATGACCTTTGCTAACTTTGTGGAAGGCAAATCCAATCAACTAGCACGCGCAGCCTCCTTGCAAGTCGGTGAAAATCCGGGGCAATCCTATAATCCGCTATTTATTTATGGTGGAGTTGGCTTAGGCAAAACACACTTGATGCACGCTATTGGGAATTGTATTTTGGCGCATAATCCGGGGGGGCAAGTTATCTATGTTTATGCGGAGCGCTTTGTCAATGACATGATCACTGCCTTGCGTACTTCACAAATTGATGCCTTTAAGCAGCATTACCGCAGTGCTGATGCCCTATTGATTGATGATATACAGTTTTTTGCTGGCAAAGGCCACTCGATGGAAGAGTTTTTTCATACCTTTAATGCTTTATTGGAAGGTCAAAAACAAATTATTCTTGCCAGTGACCGCTTTCCACGTGATGTTGAAGGCATTGATGATCGCTTACGCTCACGTTTCAATTGGGGCTTAACCGTACAAGTAGAACCTCCTGACTTGGAAACACGTGTTGCCATACTACGTAAAAAGGCTGATGATCAGCAACTCGACCTACCTCAGGAGGTTGTATTCTTTATTGCCAAACGTTTTCGCTCCAATATTCGTGACCTAGAAGGTGCTTTGCAACGCATTATCGCAGGCATGCGCTTACGTTGTATTCATGAAATTACTTTGGATTTCGTCCATGAAGCTCTGCGTGACCAACTAGCCAGCCAAGATAAAATGGTCTCCATTAGCAATATCAAAAAGGTCGTTGCCAAACACTACAACATCCGTGCCAGTGAAATGGATTCAAAACGCCGTAACCGTTCAGTAGCACGACCCCGCCAAGTAGCGATGGCATTAGCCAAAGAACTCACTAATCACAGCTTACCAGAAATAGGCAATGAATTTGGTGGACGTGACCACACGACGGTATTACATGCCTGTCGCAAAGTGGCTGCATTACTTGAGTCAGATAATCGTATGGAAGAGGATTATCGTATTCTCATTCGACAACTGACACACTAGTGCATAAATCCTGTATAAGCACAGGGAAAAGCAGTGGTATGAGTTGTGGATAACTTGTAGATAAAACTTACCCACAACTCATACACAGGAAAACAGATATTTTACCCACGTACTCATACAGGTAAAATTCAGCTAAACTTTCATGAGAAACAAGGCTATAGATAGATATCCACAGTTTGGACACACTGCTTATTTATTATGATTTTTTTTAAAAAGATATTATTTAAATGAAATTAACACAAACACGCGAAGCGTTACTGGAATCCTTGCAAGCAACTTTAGGCGCTATTGAAAAACGTCATACATCTCCTATTTTAGAGAACGTACTTTTAAAGATAACAGGCAACACTTGTTACTGGCGTGGTACGGATCTGGAGTTGGAAATAGCCAGTTCAACCGCCTTGATTGATGCCAGTGAAGGCGAAATCACGTTACCTGCGCGCAAACTGGCTGATATTTGCAAAGCTTTACCCGCAGATAGCTTGATTGCGATTGATATTCAAGAAAATGACCGCGCTTTGGTAAGTTCAGGGCGTAGCCGCTTCGAGCTCGCTACTTTGCCTGCGAGCGAGTTTCCACATCTAGATGATATTGGTGAAACGTATACCCTGTCTTTGGCAGAACGTGACTTAAAGAGTTTATTAGAAAGCACGGCATTTGCAATGGCCAATCAGGATGTGCGTTACTATCTCAACGGTATGTTATTAGAACTTAGCCCTGAGCATATCCGCACAGTTTCTACGGACGGACACAGGCTTTCCTTGTATACATTGACCGATTTGCAAACGCAATTAGAAGAGACTTTACAGGTGATTATTCCACGTAAAGGCGTACTGGAACTGTCACGTCTTTTGCGTAGTGACAGTCAAGTTGAATTAAGTCTACAAATTAGCCAAAACCATTTACGGGTACAAATAGGTGATTTGCGTTTTACCAGCAAGTTGGTTGATGGGCGTTATCCCGACTATCAAGCAGCAGTGCCTGCGAAAGGCCAGATCAGTGTAGACATTGATCGTAAAGCCTTTAAGGATCTGTTGACACGGGTAGCTATTTTGTCCAATGAAAAGTTTCGGGGGGTACGTTTAAGTCTTACTAACAGTGTACTTAAAGTACAATCAAACAATCCTGAACAGGAAACGGCTCAGGATGAGCTGGATGTAGCTTACCAAGGCGAAGATTTTAATATTGGCTTTAATGTAACTTATTTATTGGATGCCATTAATCATTTGGAAACGGATACTCTGACCTTGCAATTGAATTCGCCTGAAAGTAGTGCGCTTGTCACTGATCCGGGCAATGCAGCGATTCGTAATGTCATTATGCCTATCCGTCTTTAGTACAGCAGCAGGTCGTTCTTTGTGTGGTTAAAGCAGTTAACATTGGAGAACTGCCGTATTATCAAACACTGCGCCTTAGAGTTATCTGCGCGGACTAACGTTTTTATCGGAGGAAATGGTTCAGGCAAATCCAGTTTGGTTGAAGGTTTGTGTATCTTGTCACGTGGCCGCTCTTTTCGTACTCCTCGTATTGCTGAAGTGATTCGTCGGGGCGCAGACCAACTGATTGTTCGTGGACGCATTGTTAATCAGCAAACTGGAAGGGAATACCCACTGGGTATCAGCAAAGGCAGTCAACACACCCACATTCGCATTAATCATGCGGATATACATCAGCAAGCTGAGTTAAGTCGACACTTGCCACTGACTATTATCCATCCAGAGACCGTAGATTTATTAGCAGGTTCGCCAGTGCAGCGACGAGCACTGTTGGACTGGATTGCGTTTTATCGGGAACCAGAGTTTCATCAAGACTGGAAAACCTATCAGCGTATTTTAAAACAGCGCAATGTGTGCTTGCGTGAGTCGAAGCAGGCTTATGCCTTAGCTTATTGGACAGAGCAATTTGTACCCTTGCAACAGCGTATTTACGGTTATCGTGAGCGCGCGCTACATGCTTTGCAAGCTGCTCTGCAAACTTTGAATGTATTGCTAAATCCTATTGGTGAAGTGCAATTACAGTTAACTAGGGGTTTTCCAGCATCTATTGCCCTTTCGGATAAGGATCAGTTATTGCATTTTCTACGTAGCAAAGAAGAACAAGAAAAGCGTTATGGTGTGACACTATACGGTGTCCATCGCAGCGATATATTGGTCTTACTGAATGATACAGCTGCGGCAAAAACAGCTTCACGTGGACAATTGAAGTTGCTAGGTATCGCCTTATTATTAGCGCAAAGCATGGCCATTCTACAGGAGGGCGAAAATCGCGGTATAATAGTCATCGATGATTTGGCTTCTGAAGTGGATAATGATAACCAGCAATTATTGTATCAAGTTTTGCAAGGCACACAGCAGCAGTTAATTATTACTGAAACTCGCCCTCCATCTCCAGATTATTTACCAACCGACTCATTGCAGTTTCACGTGAAACAAGGTGAATGTCTGTTGAGTGATTAAGGATTAAATTTAGGAATAAGCATGAGTGAGAAAAGTTACGATTCCTCAAATATCAAGGTATTAAAAGGTCTTGAGGCTGTTCGCAAGCGACCTGGTATGTATATTGGCGACACTGATGATGGTACAGGTTTACACCATATGGTGTTCGAGGTGGTGGATAACTCGATTGATGAAGCTTTAGCGGGTTATTGCAAAGAAATTAAAGTTGAAATCTTTAGCGATGGTTCCGTGCGTGTAACTGACGATGGTCGTGGTATTCCAGTTGATATTCACCCTGAGGAGGGCAAGTCAGCGGCGGAAGTCATTATGACGGTACTGCATGCTGGTGGTAAGTTTGATGATAATTCCTATAAAGTTTCTGGTGGTTTACATGGTGTGGGCGTTTCCGTGGTAAATGCTTTGTCAGAGGAGCTGGAGTTGTTGGTACGCCGTGATGGTAAAGTGCATCGACAACTGTACCGCTTAGGTGAGGCCGTAACCGATTTGGAAGTCATTGATGATACGGAAGGTACGGGTACTTCAGTTCGGTTTTTGCCGAGTAGAGCGATTTTTTCTCAAACGGAGTTTCATTACGATATTTTAGCTAAACGCTTGAGAGAGTTGTCCTTCTTGAATTCAGGTGTGCGGATTCGTTTGCTTGACCGCCGTGAAGAAGGAAAAGAAGAAGTATTTGAATACGAAGGTGGCATCCGTGCTTTTGTAGAGCATCTCAACCGCAAAAAGACACCCATACATCCTAATATTATTTATTACTCTGGTGAGCGTGATGGTATTGGTGTAGAGATTTCTTTGCAGTGGAATGATTCTTATCAGGAAAGTATTTTCTGCTTTACCAATAATATTCCGCAGCGAGATGGTGGCACGCATTTGTCGGGTTTTCGTACCGCGCTGACACGAACGTTAAATCAATATTTAGAGCGCGAAGGCTATGCTAAAAAAGAGAAAGTGACCGCAACAGGCGACGATGCACGGGAAGGCTTAACAGCCGTTTTATCCGTCAAAGTGCCCGATCCGAAGTTTTCATCACAAACAAAAGACAAGTTGGTTTCTTCTGAAGTCAAAGCGCCCGTTGAATCAGTGGTAGCAGAAAGCTTATCTGACTTTTTATTAGAAAATCCGGGTGAAGCCAAAGCCATTGTTTCTAAAATGTTGGAAGCGGCTCGCGCGCGTGAAGCTGCACGTAAAGCTAGGGAGATGACCCGTCGTAAAGGAGCACTGGATATTGCCGGTTTACCGGGTAAATTGGCAGATTGTCAGGAGAAAAATCCAGCACAATCAGAATTATTCTTGGTCGAGGGTGATTCAGCAGGTGGCTCTGCTAAGCAAGGCCGCGACCGCCGTACCCAAGCTATCCTGCCTTTGAAGGGTAAGATCCTGAATGTGGAAAAAGCTCGCTTTGATAAGATGCTGGCATCTGCTGAAGTGGGCACGCTGATTACGGCTTTGGGCTGTGGTATCGGGCGAGAGGATTATAATCCCGATAAATTGCGCTATCACCGTATTATTATTATGACGGATGCTGATGTGGATGGTTCACATATCCGCACCTTATTGCTAACCTTCTTTTATAGACAAATGCCAGAATTAGTCGAGCGTGGTCATATTTACATTGCGCAGCCTCCCCTGTTTAAAGTGAAACGCGGCAAACAAGAGTATTATGTGAAAGATAAAACAGAATTAGATCGGTATCTGATTCAAATTGCCTTAGATGGTGCTCAGTTACACCTAGCTGCGGATACACCTGCGATCAGTGGCCAAGCTTTAGAAGCTTTATTGCAACAATACAATTCAGCTTTGCACATTATTAATCGTTTGGCTCGTCGTTATGATCGTGATGTTTTAGAGAGCTTGTTGTTTGAGTCTATGCAAGCATCAGGTTTTAGTTTGGGTGCAGACATTTATTTTGCTTGGATGCAGCGCGCAATCGATACGCTTAATACACGTATGAATGGCGAACGTTCTTACAGCATTAGGCTGCATAAAGAGGACGAAGGCCAATGGACCATTGAGGTCAGAAGGCAGCAACATGGTTTGGATCATATGGTTATATTTGATCAAGGCATGTTTGTGACACCCGAGATGAAAATGTTGATTCAAGTGAATCAGGAGCTGGATGGTTTGCTGGGGGACACAGCTCAAATCAAGCGTGGTGAGCGTGCTCAGGATGTACAGCGTTTCGATGAGTTGGTGAATTGGTTAATGCGTGAAGCTTATCGTGGCTTAAATGTGAGCCGTTATAAAGGTTTGGGAGAAATGAATCCTGATCAGTTGTGGGAAACGACTATGGATCCTGCAGCTCGTCGACTGATGCAAGTACGCATTGAGGATGCTATTGCGGCAGACGAGATTTTCACGACGCTGATGGGTGATCAAGTGGAGCCTCGGCGCGAATTTATTGAAAGTAATGCCTTATCGGTTGAAAATCTTGATATTTAGCGCTTATCTCAATGGTTGAGTATTCAGTTATACCTTCAATATTGCCAAAGCCTGTTTCACGTGAAACAGGCTTTTTTTGAACAGGATGGCTTAGGTTCTATGGAAAATCCTTTATTAAAAACACACGGCCTACCCACTTTTAATAAGATCAAAGCAGCACATGTCGAGCCTGCTGTGGATCAGGTGTTGGCTGAAAATCGAGCTTGGCTTAATGAGCGTTTAAAACAAACTATTCAACCGACTTGGCAAAATCTTATTTATCCAATAGATGAGGCGTCAAATCGTCTGGAACGGGTTTGGTCACCTGTTAGTCACCTCAATGCCGTTGTGAATGATGAAGCTTTGCGTGCAGCTTATAATGCTTGCTTGCCTAAGCTTAGTGAGTACCACACAGAAATAGGTCAAAATAAAATACTCTATGAAGCCATAGAACAAGTACGTCAACAAGCTGAGAAGCTAGATGAGGCACAAAAGTGTGCTTTGGATAATAGTCTGTTATCTTTTCGTTTGAGCGGTGTTGCTCTGGCAGATGATAAGAAACAGCGCTATCGTGAGATCAGCCAACAGCTCTCCACCTTAAGCTCGCGCTTTTCAGACAATGTTTTGGATGCTACCAATGCTTGGTTTAAGCACATCACCGATGTTAATGAATTAGTGGGTTTGTCTGAGTCTGCTTTGGAAGTGGCAAAACAAGCAGCCTGCCAACGTGATTTAGAAGGCTGGGGGATTACGCTGGATTTTCCTTGTTACTTCTCAATTATGGCTTACGCAGATAAGCGTGAACTGCGACAAGAGGTTTACCATGCTTATACGACTCGAGCTTCTGACCAAGCAGATCATCCTGAATGGGACAATTCACAGCTTATGCGAGATATTTTACGCTTGCGCCAAGAAGAAGCAATGCTATTAGGTTATAACAATTATGCCGAAGTTTCTTTGGCTACCAAAATGGCGGACAGTACTGAAAGTATCGTCCAATTCTTAGAAAATTTAGTTGTGCGCTGCAAGCCTTTTGCTGAGCGTGAATTTGCTGAGTTATGTAGTTTTGCCAAAACCGAGCTAGGAATTGAGGAAGTTCAAGCTTGGGATGTGACTTATATTAGCGAAAAAATGAAGGAAGCCCGTTTTGATTTTAGTGACGAGGATCTAAAACCTTATTTTCCGGTAGACAAGGTCGTTGAGGGCTTGTTTGAGTTAGTTGAGCGTTTATATGGTGTACGTATTCAAGCTGAAGACAAGGTTGATACATGGCATCCTGATGTCAGTGTTTATCGTGTAGTAGATAAAGACGGCTCACAACGTGCCCTGTTCTATCTTGATTTATATGCCCGTCAACATAAGCGCGGTGGGGCTTGGATGAGTGATTTTTGCGGGCGTTTTCAGCGCTTAGATGGATTACAAACTCCAGTCGCCTTCATAACTTGTAATGGTACACCGCCTGTAGGTGATAAACCGGCTTTATTTACGCATGATGAACTGGTTACTTTGTTTCATGAGTTTGGGCATGGCTTACATCATATGCTTACTCAAGTTGATTATCCTGATGTAGCAGGTATTAATGGTGTCGAATGGGATGCGGTAGAGTTACCCAGCCAGTTTATGGAGAATTGGTGTTGGGAGCGTGAAGTCATTGACATGATGGCGGCGCATTGGCAAACAGGTGAAAAATTGCCTGATTCTTTATTCGATAAAATGCAAGCAGCGCGTCATTTCCAATCCGCTATGAGTATGGTGCGACAATTGGAATTTGCTCTGTTTGATATGCGTTTACATCTTGATCCACAGGCCGCTGAGGAAGGGTATATCCAACGGATTCAGCAGGCAGTACGTGATGCCGTTGCTGTTGTAAAGCCTCCTGCTTTTAATCGCATGGCTCATAGCTTTTCACATATTTTTGCAGGTGGTTATGCTGCTGGTTATTACAGCTATAAATGGGCAGAAGTTTTATCGGCAGATGTTTACGCACGCTTTGAAGAAGATGGCTTGTTCTCTGCTGAGACAGGACGTGCCTTTTTGGAGGAAATTTTACAGGTAGGTGGTTCTCGCTCTGCAATGGAGTCCTTTATAGCGTTTCGTGGACGCAAGCCAAACATTGAAGCCTTATTACGGCACAGTGGCTTAATGAAGTTGGAGGTTGTTTGAAAAAACGTAGTTTTATAATATTGATCTCGGTGGTCGCTGCCATATTGCTGCTAGGCGTTGCGTCGGGATTTATTTATACCACACTGTCCACGAACAAGCGCGTGTTAAAACTAGATTTACAGGGCGATTGTGCCTTGGAAAAAGCAAGTTGCGTTGCGCAAGATACAGTGGGTCATCAAGTACACATTGCATTGTCCCCTCACCCTATTACAGTGCTATCTGATATTCAGGTGCAGGCACAATTACAAGGTTTTGATGCGATTCAGTCTGCCAAGATTACTGTCGAAGGTGTCAATATGTTTATGGGATACCAATATGCGAATTTGCAAGCCGTCTCTGATAATCAATGGCAAGGTAGCTTTGTATTACCCATTTGTACGAGTAGTGTTATGCATTGGCGTGCCACTTTAGCTATTTCCACCCAGAATGGGCGCTATCAAGCCGACTTTCCCTTCAAAACATACGGCAAAAAAAACTTGCCACAAAACGACTGAACCCATGCTGAGCCGTTAAAATTGCGGCTCGGCACTTTTCTCAAACAAATCCCTTAACCCTAGCTTAGCTATTTTTCAAGTATCTACCGTCGAGCGTAAAAGGCCTTTTGCCTGTCGGGTTGGCGTTGAGCTTTTAAGCTGAAAAAGCTTTATTAGAGTGACCCAACACAAACTCCGGCTTTAGTCATGAACAAAAAAATACTAAGCAGACTGATTTCTGTAAAAGGACGGCTTCTTTTTATAATGTTTGGATTACTATGCCTTGCTTGGCATAGCTCAGCTATTGCTGTGGATCAAACCTTTGCTTTATTAAGTCGTGAAACGATTTCTCTTTACGATGTATCGTTGCATCAGGTTGTTCCTAGTCCCCATTCTCTGGAACTTCAGGTCAATTTACCTAAAGGATTAAAGGTCAAGGATCATGAAATTGTGTGGAAGATTTTTTCCACTCAACATGACTTATTAAGGCAATTTCAGGGTAATAACCATCAAGTTTCTCTCCCTGCGGGTAGCTACCAAATTCAATTGCAAGTAGGGCGCTTTCAGCAAAATAAATGGGTACTGCTAAAAGGTGGTTGGAAGGTTACTCCCTATTTTCATGCAGATGTTGGACGCTTGGAAGCGTTGTCCAGCCAGCCAGCTCGGTGGAAGCTCAGTAGTAAAAAGCATCGTTTTGAATTAGGCTTGCGGCGTTATATTGCAGAACTTGTACCAGCAGGTGCTTATATTTTGGAAGCGAGTGTTAATCAGTTTCCTGTACAAAAGCGAATTTTTGTTAATGCAGGTCAGCAACTTAATACTTCACTGGCCATTCCTGTTGCACGTATTAATCTCGTGGCTGTTCAAGATAATAATCCTTTATTTCAGCAAGTACAGTGGCAGATATTTCGCTTAGAGGGTAATAAAAAGCAGTTTGTTGGCAGTTATCAACGCCATTCACGGACTATTATAGTGCCACCGGGCCGTTATGAGGTAGTGGCGAGACATGCAGATAAAGTACGCAGTCGGCAATTCTGGGTGCAAACGAATACCAATAATAAAATTGTTTTAGCGATGGATTGAAAAGCAGCAAGCCGTATAGATGATAGGTTGCTGTACGTTGGCAAGCTTGGCGTAATAAGCTGACGAAAATGCTTTGATAGTTATTAACACCTTACCTCATTGCTTGGCGGCAGTTGCAGAAAGAAGCCATTTGTTTCTAGGCTTCTTTTGATTTCATCTGCATCAGCCTGAACCAGTTTGCGTCCTGGAGTAAGTTCAAACTCAAAGGAAAACTCAGGTACACCAAATAATTGCAATAAAGATTCAGGAACTTGGGAAAAATTATCCTTTTCAGCTAGAAATAAAAAAGTCCCAAGTTTGTATCGATTTCGGTAAACAAAGCATTGCACGCGCTTTATTCTCGGGTAATTACTTCAGCTTGGGTAATATCGTCTAGATTGATACGTACTTCATCAAGGTGTTCATTGATACGACGCTCAATAATGAGGTACTTGTCAGCAAAGCGCAGCAGCTTACCTTCGGGTTGGCTTCTATCCTGACGAGAAATGCGCACATATTCATTGATATAATTATTGAGTTCGTTCACTGTGACAGGTTTATATACCATACGGTACAGTGCCGCTTTAGGCAGTTCTTGGCCTGAGCTGAGTGAAGAGTCATCATCACCACCTAATAAAGGTAGATCTATTTTGCTGGATTCATCGGCGCTACTTGCTTCAGTAGTAGCTTCTGTGCCGCCCAGATTGTAACGATACACACGCTGTTCTGCGCCCATAAACCAAGCCATGATTGTAATCAATAGGCCAATAAAACCAAGCAATAGCCAACCAGAGACTTTATGCCAAATAGTGGGTAATACCAATAAATTGACCACAGGAATAGCCGAAATTAGTCCTGTCATCGGATGGTGTTTAAAGCCGACCCAAATGACGCGTAGCCAGCTTAATACGAATAGTAATAGCCCAATTGCAAATACAGCTACTAAGATGTATTCCATCTGTTATTTTTCCTCAACAAGCAGTACTTTGATCCTCAAGGTCAGTATAACCGATCAGTCCTGTTTTCATTTCACGTAATAGCATTTTTTGTCGATTAGTATCTTTGAGCGCTGCCACTAGCTTTTTACGGCATTGTGCCAGTACATCAGCCACATTGATAGAACACGTTCTGATTCTGTCAAAAAGTCTGGGAAGGGTAATTCATATTGAATGCAGTTGGCCAGCTTGTTGCAGCTTTACGTTAAGGATTCTACCATAGGCCACCTCTTGGTGGATCGTTCTTAAGTGGCATGACTGAGATTAATGGGTGAGTGACTATGCGAGCTAGCCAGCAACTTAGAGCAAGGCAATCGGGTTCAGGTAAGCTTGAAGCCTTGTGTGATGCACTGGCTACTGATGTTTTTGCTAGGGCTAAATGAGGATATCAATATGACAGCAGTTTCTAAAGATAGACATCTAGTTTATACCTGCCATCTTCCTATACGCTGGGGAGATATGGATGCTTATGGCCATGTTAACAATGCTATGTATTTTCGTTATATGGAAGAAGCACGAGTGCAAATGGTGGCTGATTGGGGAGCCGCTGATATTGCGGCACAACATGAAGGACCTGTTGTGATTACCGCTGGTTGTACTTTTCTAAAGTCGGTCGTTTATCCAAATAATATGCGTATTGACTGTTATGTAGGAGAACCAGGACGCTCTAGTATTATGAGTTACTATGAGTTGTATGCCAGTTCTGACCCCGAACACATGGTTTGCGAGGGGTATGCCAAAATTGTTTGGGTTGATCATCGTGAAGCGCGTTCTATAGCTATCCCTGAGAAGATATTGGAAACAATAGTGAAGAGAAAAGTTTAAAGAGACTTTTAGATCGCTCATCAACTATTCACATTGGAAAGATTATAATTTAAACAATATGCTTGCTAATTAGTGAGGGGCTGTCTAATGCAACATTTCGATCTTTGTCCTGAAACTTCAATGCCAAACCAAAGTAATGCTTTGAGCAAGGAGTTTGAAATATTAATGAGCTTCGGTATCAAAGCGAATCAACGTGCTTTGGAGGGACTCATTAGTAATTTTGGAAGTGATCCGCTGACCTTGCACTTGTTGGGTGCTTACCTAAAACGTTGGTATGCCGGGCGTTTAAATGGACTTGAAAGCATCCCTATCCTCAATGACCCTGAAGTAAAGTATCGTGGCTTGCGGCGCATTTTGGCTGCTTTTCAGTTAAAGCTACATGGCACTTCTGATTTGACTTTGTTGTATTTATTAAGTTTAAGTGAGCAACCTGTTTCCCAGCAGGCTTTGCAATTAGTTTTTCGTTCTACTTTGCTAAAACGTTGGCTCAGCCGTCACGACGAATATCAACGCTTTCTAACACCACTAAGTCGCTTGAATGACAAGCACTGGCATTGGGTTATTGAAAATTTACGGCGTTTACAACTATTAGAGCTTGAGGTGAGTGATGAGGCGACCTATCTGCTTGTGCCAAAACCTATTAGGCAGTTTTTTTACAACGAATTAATTACCAAACAATATGATGTCTTTCAACAAGCTCAAGCAGATATTGCTCGGCTTTTTGAGGACAATATTATTGTTGGTTTAGACACTAAACGCTTAAATTCATCTAGCAAGAGTGCGACAACGTCTCTTGATGCTAAAGAGTTAGTGAGAGAGCTACTTTGGAAAAAAGATGAGTTAAATCACCTCTGTAAAAACTTATCGGCTTTACGAGACGCTTTAGCTGCACTTAGGCAGCACGGTGATAGCTTGAAGCAAGGACTAAGTAGTTTAAATACTTAACTTTAAAAAGCAACAGAGAGTGGCGCTATAACACATCAAGAAACTAAAAATGACGATACTGAATTATCGTACCAAGTGTTTCATTGGATTCATTCTTCTAGCTGCGGAATAGAAATAAAGTAAAGCGCTAGTCAAGCTGATAGCGAAGCTGCCATAATTCACCACATGGCCTTATTACACCTTAGAAATATTCACCTAGAAAATGGTGATCATCGTTTATTTGATGGTATCGATCTGCAAATTGATGCGGGCGAACGTTTATGTTTGTTGGGACGCAATGGCACAGGTAAATCAACCTTAATGAGGCTATTGTGCCGAGAAGTTGTACCCGACGAGGGTGAGGTCATTCATTCACCTGAATTAAAGATTGCACGTTTGCAACAAGATGTGCCTCATGGTCATGATGCGAGTGTATTCGATGTTGTTGCAGCAGGCTTAAGTCAGCACCTAGGTGACGATGAACAGTGGCAATTGCAATGGCAGGTCGAGACCATATTATCTCGTTTGGAGTTGGAAGGCGCAGGTCAGTTTGATGCCTTATCTGGTGGTTGGAAAAGGCGGGCACTATTAGCTCGGGCATTGGTTTCTAATCCTGATTTATTGTTACTGGATGAGCCGACCAATCACTTGGATATTCCTGCAATTGAGTGGCTGGAAAACTTTCTATTGGGCTATCGAGGAACATTATTATTTGTTAGCCATGACCGTGCTTTTGTACAAAAGCTGGCAACTCGTATTATTGAGCTGGATAGAGGCCAATTAAGTAGTTGGCCTGGTAATTTTCATAAATATCAAGAAAATAAGCAGGCTGCTTTAGAAGCAGAGGCGCAACAGGCTGCCTTGTTTGATAAACGCTTAGCAGAAGAAGAAGTTTGGATTCGTCAAGGCATTAAGGCTAGACGAACTCGAAATGAAGGGCGAGTTAGGCGTTTAGAGGCTATGCGCGAAGCTTATCGGGAGCGCCGCCAGCTTCAGGGTAAAGTGCAAGCAGAAATTGGCCAAGCAGATGCTTCAGGTAAGTTGGTTATTGAGGCCAAACACTTAAGTTATGCTTGGGATAATCAGCTTCTAATCAATGATTTTAGTACGACGATTTTGCGGGGCGATAAAATAGGTATTATCGGGTCTAATGGTGTTGGCAAAACTACACTGATTCGATTATTGCTAGGTGATTTGCAACCCACTATTGGCAAGGTAACACTAGGGACGAAACTGCAAGTGGCTTATTTCGACCAGCACCGTGCACAATTCGATAATGAGAAAAGCTTGCGCGATAATATTGCTTTCGGTACAGATTTTGTGGAAATCAATGGTCAACGTAAGCATGTAGTGGGCTATTTACAGGACTTTTTGTTTTCACCATTGCAAATCCAAAAGCCTGTCAAAGTATTATCGGGTGGTGAGCGAAATCGTTTGTTATTGGCGCGCCTTTTTGCTCAAGCCTCTAATTTGTTGGTATTGGATGAACCAACGAACGATTTAGATACTGAAACATTGGAGTTGCTGGAAGACTTATTACTGGATTATGCTGGAACTTTATTGCTAATCTCACATGATCGTAGTTTCCTTAATGCTGTAGTCACTCGTTCTATTGTGTTTGAACAAGGCGGCATTACTGAGTATGCGGGTGGATATGACGACTGGTTAGTACAGCGTCCTGAGCCTGTTAGTGAGAAAGCCGAAGCTAAGTGCGATGAGAAAAAGACTAAAGTAGTTGAAGCTACTACACCACAGCCTGTCCATAAGTCTAAAAAATTAAGCTACAAGGATCAGCGTGAGTTGGAGCAATTGCCAGTACAGATTGAAGCGTTGGAAGCTCAAATGGCAAGTTTACAAGAAACAATGAGTTTGTCCGCATTTTATCAGCAGGAAGCGACGGCAATCACCGCAGCACAGAAGCAACTACAACAACTAGAGCAAGCGCTAGAACAGGCTTTTGACCGCTGGGAAGTACTGGAGGCACTGAGTCAGAACAGTTAATTTCTGTTTGTCTAGGGTAATCAATCCTTTTGATGTGACTTTTTTACAACATATAGTATGCTAATGTTGTAGATAGATCGTAATCCGTAAATGCCATGACTAAACCGTTGACACTA
>PDPH01000035.1 GCA_002747435.1 Pseudomonadota bacterium | reverse complement strand
ATCAGTCTGGTGGGTGTTGTGATGGTTCATCGCCGATGTGTTATCCGCTCGGGGAATTTAAGGTTGGCGATGGTGATGTTAGAGTCGGTGAATTAGCAGACTGTCCATTTTATATGGGCAAAGCTCAATACGAATTGTGGCAACACACCGATTTAACCATCGACGCAGTCGCTGGTCGTGGTGCAAGTTTTTCCCTTGAAATCCCCGAAGGAAAACGCTTTATCGTGCGTTCTGATGTGTGTTTCGTGGCATAAAAGTGCGTCATGAGCAGGCCTATGTCTGACTGATGCAGACTGGTGTTTTTCAAGATAGTTGTCGCATTTTCTGAAAAATAATCAAATCCGCAGCTCGTAAACAGTGGGCTATACAGGTAAAAACTGAACGCAACCTCAGCATTCGCTGGGTTTATCAAACAGTTGCCATCAGTGAAATCTGCTACCGCTACCAGCCCAAACGGGCTGAGACCAACCCACTCATTGTTGACTAGCTCATTCGGCTAAGCACTGAAAATACTAACTGGGGCTTTGGTCTATGTTTCGATTATTGGTGCAACGTGAAGCACTTTTCATGGAATCACAAGCGTGTTTACCGAATTGACTAGTGTTTTTAAGTTGATTCTGGCCTCGTCAGTCGTAAAGCGCCACTTCGTTTTAACCTTGCTCTGATTGTGGTGTTGAACTCGAGCCTTCACTTCTTGCCTTATGGTATGACCAGCCTGATTTTCTTGGCGTGGGGGGGCATCTTCATCCAGCAACATTCGATATCTACCAAGCCTCTACACGTGTGCAGTCTTTAAAAAAAGCAGGTTCATCGGCATTTACTGGGCTCAGGTTAGAGCAGACACTTGATTTATAGCGATATTTAACGTCTTGGTAACGCCAGTCAATGTCAATATCGTTCCCATCAATCGCAAGGTGGGTACTGCTAATATCGGCATAACCATCATGAGTATATTTCGGTTTAAGCAATAACGATAACATATAGGCACGATAAGCTAACAATATGCGTGGCTTTTCATTACCTTTTTGCTCCACAAACCAGAAAGGTGTATTGACTCGTGGGGATGGGAAATCCTTTCGTAGGGACTTTCCACAAGGGGGTAAAGGGGCAACGAGCCACTGTTTCAGGTCAGGCTTTGTACTTAGCGCAATTGTTAATCCAAACAATGAACAATCCTTTGTTATTTCTAAAGATTGATTAAAATCCGTTCCAGTCATTAAGCCGGGATTTTCTTTGATCGTAGCCACAATCTCAGCAGACACCGCTTGCGGTCGAGCATCGCTATTGCTTATTGAAAACACGCCGCGCTTATCTGCTCGCTCACGATCAGCAGCAAAAAATACAAACAAATCATTCATTGTTTTGACAGAAGTTACTGCGTCTGCGTCTTTTTCTGTATGCTGCTCATCCGCTGGATATGCCAAACAGGCGAATATCAACAACAAGAAGGCAAATGTATATCGTATTTTTCTCAACATGATTTAATCCGCCTTACTATAACCCCAGTCGATATCTACCAGGCCTCTACACGTGCGCAGTTTTTAAAAAAAGCCGGTTCATCGGCATTTATTGGGTTCAGGTTAGAACAAGTACTTGATTTATAATCATATTTACCATTCTTGTAGTACCATTCAATGCTCTTGTCATTTCCATCGGGTGACTGATAAGTAATAAGAACATCAACATAGCCTTCATGTATTTGCTTCGACTTATGTAGTAAGTATAGTGTATAGGCACGGTATGCTGTATATCAGGCTGATCACTCAGCTTAATAGTCACTCTAAATAGCTGGCATTTTTCAGTTATTTCTAACAAAGAGTCGAAATCTGCTCCTGTTTTCAAACCGGGGTTATTCTTAATAGCCATTAGAATCTCATCAGAAACTTCTTTTGGAGTAACTTCATTAGCTGAAATGACACCCCGCTCTTCCGCACTTTTCCTATCCGTAGCCAGTCTAAAGAATACACTCACATTATTAGAGCCTGTTTAAGATCTCTGGTGGTGTAGACTGTCGCTTTTAGTTTTTACAACTTAAAGTAATTCATTTAAGCTTGCCTGCCATTTTTAACCATCTCTAACAATAAGGCGGGTGTCCATGCACGCTAATACGATTAATGTTCTGGCTTCCATACTCATAGCTGGCATTATATTGCAATGGGTCGGATGGCGTTTGCGTATTCCGGGCTTGATTCTATTGATTATTGCTGGCTTGGTCATGGGACCTGTAAGTGGCTGGTTGAACCCGGATGAGGTGTTCGGTTCACTGTTGCAGCCCATGATTTCATTGAGCGTGGCTGTGATCCTGTTTGAGGGTGGTTTGAATTTACGTTGGCAGGAATTCAAGCAGAATCGTCAGGTCATTCACCGCCTAGTATCTTGGGCGGTACTGATTAGTTTTACGCTGTCTAGTCTGGCGGCACACTACATGGTTGGTATGGATTGGGCAGTGGCCTTGATCTTTGGCGCGATCGTGATTGTTACAGGGCCAACGGTGATTATGCCTTTACTCAAACAGGCGCGCCTAAAGCGTCGTCCGGCAGCTTTGCTACGTTGGGAAGGGATTGTGAATGATCCTGTGGGAGCGGTACTGGCTGTCTTGATTTTTTCCTATTATCAACAAGCAGCGGGTGGTTCGCTATTTGGTGGTATTGTGCTGGGGCTACTGCAAAGTCTTGTAACGGCGATTGTTTTAGGTGTGGGAACGGGGGTTGGTCTGGGTTATATGTTCCGGCGTGGCATGGTACCGGAATACCTTAAGCCACCCTTGATTTTGGCAGCGGTATTACTGGTCTTTGTATTAGCTAATCAAGTTTTGTCTGAAGCGGGTTTAATGGCAGTCACGGTCTTGGGGATTACTTTAGCTAATTTGCCGCTGGGGTCTTTGCAAGAAGTAAAGCGTTTTAAGGAATATGTCACTCTGTTGCTGGTATCTGCGACCTTTATTATTTTGACGGCAAATATTAAGCCACAAATCATTATGCAGTTGGGATGGCATAGCTGGCTAATGATCGCTTTAATTGTGTTTGCGATTCGCCCCTTATCGATTTTTTTGGCCACTGTACGCTCTGATATTAGTGGGCAGGAACGTGCTTTAGTTGCTTGGATTGCCCCGCGCGGTATTGTGGCGGCAGCCGTGGCGGGCTTTTTTGGCGTGCAGTTAACCCAGTTAGGCTATAAGGGTGCGGAGCTTTTGTTGCCCTTGGTGTTCACCTTGATTATTGTGACGGTGATTTTGCATGGTTTGAGTATCGGTTGGCTGGCTCGGCGCTGGGAACTGGCTTCTAGTCACCCTGAGGGTGTCTTGCTGGTCGGCTCAACGCCTTGGAGTGCTTCACTGGCGGAAAAATTACAAAAGCATAATGTATTAGTGTTAATGAATGATTCCAGTTGGGCGCACTTACGGCCTGCCCGTATGAAAAACTTAGCTACTCAATATGGTGAAATTCTTTCCGAACATACTGAAGAATTGGTGGAATTATCCTATATCACGCGCCTATTAGCCTTGACGGATAATGAGGCGTATAACACTTTGGTGTGTTCTTATTTTGCGCCAGAGCTAGGTTATAACCACGTTTATCAAATTGCTTGGCGTGAACCTGGCAGTGATGGTGAGAAGTTGCCGAATTACACCTTGCGCGGCTATAACTTGTTTGGTGATAAACTACTATTTAGTGATTTTGAGCGCACTTACCGCGAAGGTTGGGATTTCTTCAGTACGCGCTTGAGCGATAAATTCACGTTAGAGCAGTTACAAGAACAAAAACCCCAAGCTAGTCATTTGATTGCCGTTATTTCGCCACAAGGCTATGTCGAATTTTATCCTTGGCCGCGTGATACCAAGCCGGGTAAGAATTGGGTCATTATTACTTATGCGCCACCCCAAGAAAACGACGCTGACAAAGCAAAGCTAGCCAGTGCATAGTCGTGTCATTAGCTTTGCTTTGTCAATGCAGGCGCTTAAGTGAGTAGTAAACGCCAAGCGAAAAATACGCTGACACCCAGCAGAATGGTTAGCATGGTTTTTTGCTGCCATAAACCCAGCACAAAGCTAGCCAAGCCGCCCATTAGCCACGGGTTGCTCCAGTGGATAGCCAATTCAGCTTTGGGCATCAGTATCATGGGCATAATAATGGCTGTTAGCACCGCCACGGGTACATAACGTAAAGCCTCCTCTAGCCAAGTAGGCAGGCTAATGCGATGTGCGCGGAAATACAGTGCAAAGCGAGTGCTAAAGGTAATGACAGCCATACCTAAAATAATCAACAACATTTTCATAAATTTTTTCCGCTAGGCTTGAATGACTGTTGTAAATGTTCGGTCAGTACACCGCAGGCCACACTGAGTAAAGCGGCGATTAGCATGCCAAGATTGTTGGGGAGGGGATGCAGTAATAGTGCAAACGTTGCGGCACTGATAAAGCTTGTCCAATAAGGCAGTGTGCGTAGGTAATGGGTAATAATCCCCAGAAAGGTAGCGACCATCGCAAACTCCATTCCCCATTCTTTCATGCCCGGAATGAGTTCGCCTGCCAATACCCCCAGCAGCGTGGTGCTATTCCACATGATATAAAAGGCCAGAAAAGAGCCAAGATAAGCCCAATGGCCGCTTTGAGCGTCGAGTTGACCACTGTCATAATGGGGTTTGATGGCTGCGTAAGTCTCGTCAATTAGCCCAAAGCCCATCAGTACACGCCAATTCATGGGCAAATGGCGCACATACTTAATGAAATCGGCGGAATAAAGCAAATGACGCAGATTGACAATTAGCGTCGTCGATAATACTACCCAAGCAGGCGCACCTGCTGCCAGTAAGCCAATGGCTACAAACTGTGCCGAACCGGCGAATACCAGCATTGACATAGCCACGGCCACCCAGGGCGGGAAACCCTGACTGACCACCAGAGAGCCGAAAATAATACCAAAAGGCATATTGCCAATAATCATGGGCAGGGAGGCCAAAACGCCGAAACGCATGGCTTCGAGTCGGGTCATGTTTACGCTTCTCTGTGAAAGAAAAGGGAGGGGATTTTAAAGGAAAAATTAGCTTGTATGAAGTATTAATGTGCTAGGTTTTCATGACGCATGTGAGTGGTAAACACAAATACCGCGTCTTCAATCGCAGATAATGAGCGTTCAAAGAGTCCTTTGAAATCCTCGGGCTGATTGACGAATAGTTCCACACAGATCCAAACATCATCCTCAACAGTATAAACCTTGGCTACTTTAACAATGGAGCTAGCTCGGTCGCTGGCTACTAATACTTTAGCGCGTTCCTCCTCAGTTTCAATAGGCCAGATATTGGGTAATGCCACCCGAAAGAAGGCAAGGTCTTTTTCTTGAATATCAATAAATAAGGTGTGCCCTTGTCGCTTAAAAATAATATATTTATTTTCAGTGAGTTCTGCTTTATAGCCTTGTTCTGTTAGATAGTCGATATACATTTGTTGCAGGCGTTGCAGCTCGGGGGAAGGTGTTTCAGAGTTTGTTTCTGTTTCTGTTTCTGTTTCTGTTTCTGTTTCTGTTTCTGTTTCTGTTTCTGTTTCTGCGACAGAGCTTGGTGTAGTCTCAGAGCTTGTTTCTGTTTCTGTTTCTGTTTCTGTTTCTGTTTCTGAGGCAGAGCTTGGTGTAGTCTCGTTATTATCAGATGTGACGGGAACAGTGTCTTCTGTCGGCAAGGGTGTTTCCGGTGTGGCGGGAACAGTGTCTTCTGTCGGCACGGATGTTTCCGAGGTACTGTTTGTTTCTGGCACAATTTCAGTTTGTGCAGCTACTAGGCTGCTTGATATTAACAGGATAAATATCAGTGTTATTAAGTTTATCGTTCTCATGATAGTCAACACGCTTTGCTAGGGTGAGTAATGGTTTGCATGGCAGTAATGTCCAGCAAGTTTTTAGTCCAAGTATAGAAGTCACCCAGTTAATCGCGCTGGAAAGGCTAAGCTACTGGATCAAAGGTAGTGTTACGCAGATGAGGTATTTTTCGCAGGATACTTGTATTTTTTTGACATCTGTCAGGATAGATGGATACTAAAAACCGCTTGACCACTCACGCAGGAGGATGTGCCTTTGGTAGCACACGCTTCTTGGCATGCTTATCGTGACTTGCTTGTTTGAGGAGTGGGCGAGCCTGTGTCACCGTGTATGCTGTCCGTTATTTCACTTTGCTGGCGTAATAAGCGCAATTGCTCAAAGGTTGCATAGCCGTCTGAGGGCATACCGACATCGAATTGCCAGCGTCTGAGTGCTGCACGGGTATTGCTGCCAATTTGCCCATCAATACCAGCAGTGCTGTAGCCTATGGCACTTAAACGCTCCTGTAATTCGGCTTTTTCAACACGGCTTAACTCAGGCTCATGACGTGGCCAAAGAGCCTGTAGCGCCCCTGCACCGGCAATACGGTCAGCTAAATGCCCTACGGCTAGCGCATAGGCAGTGGCATTGTTATACCGCAAAATAACCGGAAAGTTGCGATAGACCAGAAATGCCGGGCCACGATAACCTGCCGGTAAATAGATAGAAGCCAGTGTATGAGCCTCGACTTGAAAGGCCTCGCTCTGGACAGGGCGGATATGCTGTACATCCCGCCAGTAGCGCACGCTACGCCAATTGTTGGGATTAGCCCGATCCCAGCGAAACTTATCAGGAATACGCACTTCCTCACCCCAAGGTAGCGCAGCATGCCAACCCGTTAGTGTGAGGTAGTTAGCACTAGAGGCCAGCGCATCCGCCAAACTGTTTTGTATATCGCGCTTACCATCACCATCAAAATCAACGGCATAGTCCAGAAAAGTGGTCGGCATGAATTGCGTATGTCCAATAGCTCCCCCCCAAGAGCCGCGTAAATCATGTAGCGACATATCGCCTTGTTGAATAATTTGTAAGGCAGCGATTAATTGCTTTAACCAGAAGGCACGCCGTTCACTATGGCCGCGCGCAGCTAGGCTTGCTAAGGAACGCACTACAGAATAATGACCTGCATTGTAGCCAAAGCTGCTTTCCATACCCCATATAGCCAGTAAATACTGACTTTCGATGGAATAAGTTTGGTTAATTTGCTGTAAAAGCACTTGGTGTTTTTGTGCCATACTACGTCCTACCGTCACCCGTTCAGCGGATACAGCATGATCAAGGTATTCCCAGATAGGGCGGCTGTATTCCGGTTGATGAGCTGCTAGGCGCAATACTTTGTAGTCCAGTTCCAGACCACGCAAGGCCGTGTCCACCACTTGGGCTTCGATGCCCTGTTGTATGGCAAAGTTGCGAAAGTGCTTTTTCCACAAGGCAAACGACTCATCAAAAAAATAACTGTAACCAAGCAGTGGTATCAGTAAGATGAGTAGTGAACGTATCGAACGTAAGGATTTGCTAAGTGTTGTCCTCATCGCATTATGAGCATGTAAATTGTGTGACTACCAAACCAAAGAGCAATAATAAACAAACTTGCCTGTCACTGCATTGACTGTATGCTATAGCAATTAAGTTGTTTTAGAAGAATATCCCCATGTCTCAAATTTTATTACCGAATGCGGTGTTTTTGGATCTGGATACCACCAGTCGTGGTGACCTTGATATGAGTCGGCTGGAAGCCGCTTGCAATACCTTGCGCTATTGGCCTGCCACCGCACTTGGGCAGCGTTTGCATCATATTGGTGATGCTGAAGTGGTGATTAGTAATAAAGTCGTGCTGGATGCAGCTCTGTTACAAGCGCTTAGTCCTCAAGTCAAACTGGTTTGTATTGCTGCAACGGGAACGAATAATGTTGATTTAGTGGCGGCGGCTCGTTTGGGAATAGCGGTGACTAATATTCGGGATTATGCCAGCCAATCAGTCGCTGAGCATACGATTGCTTTGTTGTTTGCCTTGGCACGCCAGCTAACGGCTTATGATCGTATTATGCAGCAAGGAGCATGGCAAAAAAGCCCGCAATTCACGCTGTTAGATTATCCTGTCACGGAATTAGCCGGCAAGGTGTTTGGCCTGATTGGTTATGGTGCATTGGGGCAAGCCACTGCGAATTTGGCGCGTGCTTTAGGCATGGAAATTCTGGTCGCTGAGCGTCTTGAGGCTGAGCAGATTCGCCCGGGGCGTGTTAGTCTGGATGAGCTATTGGCGCGTGCTGATGTGCTCAGTTTGCATTGTCCCCTGACAGAGCAGACGCGGCACTTGATCAATGCTGAACGCTTGCATGCTATGCGACCCTCTGCCTTTTTGATCAATACGGCACGTGGTGGCATTGTGCATGAAGGTGATTTATTACTGGCCTTGCAGGAAGGTTGGATTGCAGGTGCTGCATTGGATGTATTGGAACAGGAACCGCCTCATGCGGATCATCCCTTACTGCAAAATGGTTTGCCTAACCTGATTATTACGCCGCATATTGCCTGGGCGAGTCGCAAAGCACGCCAAACCTTGATCGATCAATTAGCAGATGTTTTGGAGAGTTGGTCTGATCCCAAGCGAACCCTACTGAACCAGTTGGGCGCTAGCAGTGCACCCGCGCCTAAGTTGACCCTGAATACCCACCACTAACAATCTGCTGGCTGGCTGTAGAGAGGGTGATTTTTGTGCTATAAGTGGGTTTTCTGACACTTATAGAGCCAGCGTGTGTCAATCTCAAAAAAACATCCTATTTATTACCGCTATTGGGGCAAAGCCAGATCCGATCAACAGACTGCTGAAGCGCAATATCACTTATTAGCTTACCATTCGTTGGATGTGGCGGCGGTAGCCTGTGTTTTATTGGAAAATCATCCATTGTTAACTCAGCGTTTGGCGCAGCTAATGCAGTTACCTGAGGAAATTACCCAACGTTGGTGTGTATTCTTGCTGGGTTTACATGATTTAGGAAAGTTTGCCGAAAGTTTTCAGCAATTGCGTTCTGATTTGCGCCAACAATTTTTTCCTGACGAATTGATTCAACATCAACTGTATGCTTTACGGCATGATAGTTTAGGCGAATTATTATGGCAGTCTCAGCTACAAGATGAATTGATTGAGGAGATGCCAGAGGCGGCTGAAGATTTTATTTTAGATGTATTAGATCATTGGTTACGTCCTGTATTAGGTCATCATGGTTGGCCGCCGGACACTAAAGGTGAACGTGTTAAAAATCATTTTCGTCCTTTTGATATTCTTGCAGCTCAATACTACCTAAAAGATTGGCGAGCATTTATTGAGCCTGACTTTAATGCGGTGGCAGATTTGACTGCAAGTCGCTCATGGTGTGCGAAGCAGGCAGAAGTTAGTTGGTTTATAGCAGGTATTGCTGTTTTATGTGATTGGCTAGGTTCTGATCAAACCTATTTTGAGTACTATTCCGAGCCCTTGTTGTCATCTACTGATGGTTCATTGTCCGATTATTGGTATCGTGTAGCTTTAATCCAAGCAAAGAAAGCCCTGCAAGCCAGTGGCGTGTTACCTAAAAAACTACAACCTGCTTTGGAGTTATCAGATTTATTTCCTTTTATTCAAACTTTAACCGCTACTCCATTACAAGCCCAGTGTTCTCAGTTGATCCTTAAAGCTGAGCCGCAACTATTTATTTTGGAAGATGTTACAGGGGCTGGTAAAACTGAAGCAGCGTTGATTTTAGCACAGCATTTAATGGCAAAAGGTCAAGCAACAGGTTTATATGTTGGTTTGCCAACCATGGCGACAGCCAACGCTATGTATGAACGTATGGCAACAGTGTATGCTGGCTTTTATAGAGATGGAGAACAACCTTCATTAATTTTAAGTCATAGCGCGCGACATCTATCAGAAAAATTTCAATCCTCCTTATTGGCCGCACATTCGCCTAGTCAAGATTACGGTCAAGAGGAAAATATTTCCTTACAGTGCAATCGTTGGTTAGCTGATAACCGTAAGAAAGCATTATTGGCCGATATTGGTATCGGTACAATTGATCAAGCTTTATTAAGCGTTATGCCTGTGCGTCATCAGTCTTTACGTTTATTGGGTTTATTGAACAAAGTGCTCATTCTGGATGAGGTACATGCTTATGACGCTTATACAGGGGAGTTATTAAAAAAGTTATTGAGTTTTCATGCTGCTTTAGGTGGCAGTGTGATTTTATTATCAGCCACATTAACACGGCAACAGCGTGAAAGTTTGATTAGTGCTTTTTACGGTCAGACTTATCAGCAAGCTACCTATACTCAAAGTACAGACTATCCCTTGTTAACTTATGTAGATAGAACTTTAGTCATAGAGCGTGCTCTAGCGACACGTGAGTCGGTAAAGCGGCAGGTACAAGTTGACTTATTACACAACAAACAGGATGTTTTAAAACTGATTCAACAAGCAGTACAAGCTGGTAAAAGCGTGTGTTGGATTCGGAATACTGTGCCAGATGCACGTGAAGCTTGGGAAACTTTATCAGATTACAGTTGGTTAGACCCTGAACGTTTACATTTGTTTCATAGCCGCTTTGTTTTACGTGACCGTTTGCAGATTGAACAAACGATGTTGTGTTATTTTGGTAAATACTCCACATCTACGTTGAGACAGGGGCGAGTATTAATTGCGACACAAGTTGTAGAGCAGTCCCTCGATTTAGATTTTGATGTTATGGTATCTGATTTAGCACCTATTGATTTGCTGATTCAAAGAGCAGGTCGTCTGCAACGCCATACACGCACTCAAACCGGTGAGTTTCTAGAAACAGGCAAGGAGCAACGTGGTTTACCTGTACTCACTGTGTTAACGCCGGAACTAAGTGAACAACCTGAGCAAGATTGGTACAAAGTGCTATTTCCTAAAGCTAATACTGTTTACCCGCATACTTTACTGCTATGGCGTACGGCGCAATGGTTGGCAAAACATCAGGGGTGGTGTATGCCAGAGGATGCCCGAGCAATGTTGGAGTATGTCTATGATGAGACGGACTCAGCAATTCCAGCGGCATTACAGGACACTACACAAAAAGCCATTGGTGAGAATACTGCTAAACGAGACATGGGAAATTTTTCCAGCCTAAAGCTAAAACATGGCTACGACAATAGCACCCAATGGGATGAGGAAGCACATATAGCGACACGTTTAGGGGAGGAAAGCCACACGATTTATTTAGCGCGTTGGCAAGAGAACGTATTAATACCTTGGGTGTCAGAAGGACGTTTCCGATGGGAGTTGAGTAGCTTAAATGTAAGTTATCGACAATTAGCTAAGTTGGCATCGTTTGAAAATAAAGCATTACAAAATGCTTTGCAGAAATTGTGGGAACAGGAAGCATTATTTGATGAGTACAGTGTCATTTTACCTTTGGTTATGGATGAGCAGGGTGTTTGGTCTTGTCGAGCAGTGAATGCTAAGGAGGCTTTGATTCAAGTTTCTTATTGTGGGGGTGAGAGGGGGTTAGTGATTCATGAAATTTAAAGAGCCAAGGATGGAAGGTAAATCGCTCCTTGGCTTATATCTAGTCCCCGCAACCGCAGGGAAAACTTTGTTTGCGACGTCGCAGTACGGTTCATCCCCTCGGAAAAGGGATTGAATGATTCTCTATGATTTTATAAAAAGTTGCAAGCAACATCTCAGTACTTTATTATTTGCTCAATGGTTGTTTTCAAGGCAAGTTGTGATGAGAAAAATGTTACTGAGAATCAAACTGGTTATTGGCGGGTGGTTCTTCATTGAAGTTTACTGCTCCTCTGGAGGAAAGAATGATAAGAAATTTACTAAAAGATCAGTGGTTAGTTGTAAAGAATCAGCAAGTTATCAATGATTCATTGATAAAGGTTTCGCAAATAGGTGATCAAACTATCACTGACCTATATGCCCCTAGGGCTGATTTTCGTGGTGCATTATACCAGTTATTAATTGGTTTATTACAAACGAGTTTTGCACCACAAGATCGAAAAGAATGGCTTCAGTATTGGAAGAGTCCCCCCACAAGTCATGAACTTGAGGTGGCATTTAAACCTTTTGTTGAAGCTTTTAATTTAAATACGGCATCTGGAAAACCTGCTTTCATGCAGGATTTGCAACTCAATGACGGGGTAGTAAGTCCTGTTTCTAGTTTGTTCATCGAAGCCCCAGGTGGAAATACGCTTAAACTCAATCAAGATTTATTTGTTAAACGTGGTAAGCTAGAACAAATATCGCCTTACTGGGCTGCAATTGCCTTATTTACTCTACAGATTAATGCACCTAGTGGTGGACAAGGGCATCGTGTGTCTTTACGCGGTGGAGGGCCTCTCACTACTTTACTACTTCCTTCTGAGAGTCGTGAGTTTAATACCTTGTGGCACAAGTTATGGCTGAATGTGTTGATACAGAATGAGATAGTAGGCTTGCCAGGGAATGATACTTTAAACGATTTGCCCTTTATTTTTCCTTGGATGGGTGAAGCACGCTTGAGTAAGGGTAAAGGTTCTGAAACCTATCCAGAACATGCCAGCCCGCTACAAGTTTATTGGTCAATGCCACGCCGAATCCGCTTAGATTGGTTGGATGACAATGGTGTATGTGATGTCAGTGGTGAACTATCTGATTCTCTAGTCAAAACTTATCGCACACAAAATTACGGAATCAATTATGCGGGTAGTTGGACTCACCCTTTAACCCCTTATGTTTTTGAAAGGAACAAAGAACCTTATTCGATTAAAGCCCAACCTGGTGGATTAGGTTATCGGCATTGGTTAGAGTTAGCAGTTGTTAATCAAGAAGGAAATAAAACACGAGCTTCTGCGTTTGTAGTCAAAAAGTACCGAGAAAGTCGCTACAAATGGTTAGAACGTACTTATAAAGAAGCAGGTATTCCTTTTACGCTAGAGCCGCGTTTGTGGGTTTTTGGCTACGATATGGATAATATGAAAGCGTGTTGTTGGTATGAAGCTATTATGCCTGTCTTTAATTTAGAAGATGATCAGCGTGATGATCTTCAATTTATAGCTAAACTAATGATTCAAGCAGCTACTGATGTTGTGAGTACCTTGAAGTCTGCCTTAAAAATTGCTTGGTTTCGTGATCCTAAAAATGATCCCGCTGCTAAGAAGTTTACTGAAAGAGCCATTGTAATTGATAGTAATTTTTGGTCTGTTACAGAACCTCATTTTTATCACCTACTTAGCCAACAAGTCGCTGCATTAAAAGACTCCAATAAACAAGCTGTAAAAAAATATCTGCTTGAATGGAGGTACTATCTACGTAAGACAGTCTATGAATTATTTGAACAATATACTTTGTCCAGCAGCAATGTAGATGGTGATTATCAACGTATTATTAAAGCACGTGATGGTAAAGGCGGCTTATCCCATTATTTAAATGGTAGTAAAGCATTGAAAAGATTGGCAGCATAAGGAGTCGGGCTATGGTAGAACAAAAAAGCTATCAGTTTCGGGTTTTGAAAACGGAAGAACAGCAACGTGCTGTGTTCGATTGGTGGTTTGCAATGGAGGAGCGCAAAGGGGAGCGTGCTGATTTACGTCGTTATCCACATGGTGGAGAAGCCATGCGTAGTTTGGGTACTTTTCGTTTAATGAATAAATTATCGTCTCTTAATTTGAAAGTTTCAGAAAGAGCGATTGCTAGTGTGGCTTATATTTTATCTTCCCTAAAAGTGAATCAAGATTTTTTAGGATATGATCAACCCAAAGAAAATTTAGTAAAAGCTGATCAGTATTTTGAAAAGCTTCTAAAAAATCTAGTTAGCTTAGCAAAATTATTAGGTACGGAAAGTGAGCAAGGTTCAGAAAAAGCTGTTTTCAGTGAGCTGCGCTTTCGGCGTTTACTTCAAGCTTCTGCTGAACTGGATGATGAAGACTTTGATAAGCAGATGCGTCGTGCTGTGAGTCAGATAAAAAATAAAGAAAGTACTTTTCTAAATCCTGTAGTGCTTGCGGATCACATTTTTTATCGTTATCGAGCTACACGTAATCCAGACTGGTATGCAGGTGCCCGTCAGTTTGAATACCAGTTTGCTAAGGATTATTACCAACAAATGTTTAGTTATCTAAAAGATTAATCAGGAGTTTTTTGTGAGTCAATTTATTCAATTACACTTGTTAACGGCTTATTCCCCTTCTAATTTAAATCGTGATGATTTAGGCCGCCCTAAAACAGCTATTGTTGGTAATACAGAACGTCTACGAATTTCTTCGCAGAGTTTAAAACGTGCTTGGCGTACATCTAAAATTTTCGAAGAAGCTTTAGGCGAGTATAAAGGGAAGCGCACTAAGCGCTTGGGTAAATTATTTTATGATTATTTATTAAATAAGGGTATTACCGAAAAGCAAGCTGAAGGATGGGTAGAGACGGTTATTAAACACTTTGGTAGTATCGATAAGTCCGCCGATAAAAAAATATATACTGCGCAATTAGTGCATGTTGCTCCAGAAGAAGAGCAAGCTGTTTATGAGCTATTGGATAAGCTCATTGTTGAAAATCGTGCTCCAGAAAATAAAGAATTAGAGAGCTTGCTACGTAAAAATGCTAAGGCGGTTGATATTGCTTTATTTGGGCGTATGTTGGCAGATAGCCCTAGCAAAAATGTAGAGGCAGCCGTGCAAGTTGCCCATGCTTTTAGTGTAAACTCGGTCAAAATTGAAGATGATTTTTTTACTGCTGTTGATGACCTGAATAAGCATGATATTGATGCAGGTGCCGGACATATGGGGGATTCTGGCTTTGGCTCAGGCATTTTCTATCAATACATTTGTATTAATAAGACTCAGTTGATTGAAAACTTGGTCGATGAGGGGTTAGCGAATAAGGCTATTAAAGCTTTAGTGGAGGCAGCAGCTAAAGTAGCGCCGACAGGTAAACAAAATAGCTTTGCTTCACGTGCTTATACGTCCTGTTTATTGGCAGAAAAAGGTAGTCAGCAACCTCGTTCTTTGGCTGTAGCTTATTTCAAAGCTATTAAGGATAGTGATCCTGTTAAAGCAGCCATTGGTGTACTGAAAAAACAACGGGATTATTTTGAAAAAGCTTATGGTGCCTGTGCTGAAACATATTTGCTCATGGATGTACATGACGATACAGCAAATGTCAGTTTGGATGATATTCTGCACTTTGTCGCGGAGTAGTTATGCAAGACTATTTGGTTTTTCAACTATACGCGCCTTTAGCTGCTTGGGGTGAGCAAGCGGTTGGACAAGAGCGTCCTAGTGCAGATCATCCTTCTCGTTCGGCTTTACTAGGTTTATTGGCCGCCGCTTTGGGTATTGATCGGCAAGATAATATGTCGCAGCAACAGCTCAGTAAGTCTGTAAAGTTTGGCGTAAAGCTATTAACTCCAGGTCTATTGCTACGGGATTTCCACACGATACAAATGCCACCCGAAAATAAAAAAGCACGTCATCGCAAAACACGCCGTGACGAGTTACAGGAAGATAAATTAGGTACGCTGCTTTCTTTTCGTAGTTATTTGCAAAATAGTGTAGCAATTGTGGCAATATGGTTAGAACAGGTCCAGCATTATGATTTACCCAAGCTACAACAAGCATTGGAGCGGCCACATTATCACTTGTATTTGGGGCGCAAGTCTTGCCCGCCTGCTGTGCCTATGAATCCTGAACTGATACCAGCTAGTGATTTAAAGCTTGCCTTAGATCATTACTGTATAGGTGATGAATTGCATAATCTGCTAACCGATAAGCATGACTTATGCTATTACTGGGAGGCATCATCCAGCAGTTCAACGGGTATGGAGAATGAGTATACCTATATTGTTCCTCGTTATGATCAACCATTAAATAGGACACGTTGGCAATTTGTTAGGCGTGAAGAGTATGTGTATCTGATAGGAGGTGAAGATGCGCTATCTCAGTAAGGTCAGCTTTGATCCTAGACAATGGCAAGATATTATTAAAATCCTTAATAAAGGTTTATATCACGAGCATCAGTTGATTTGGGGTTTTTTACCAGATGATCAGTCTACAGAACGTGATTTTTTATACCGGCGTGAAGATAGGCAAGCTTTACCTTTCTTTTATCTGTTGTCGCAACGCGAACCTTCTGTTAGTAGTGACTTATTTACCTGCCAAACGCTTCCCTTTGACCCTAGGTTACAAATAGGTGATCGATTAGTCTTTAGTTTGCGTGCTAATGCAGTCAAATCTTATAAAACAGCAGATGGTTCCAAGCGACGTATTCGTTGTGACATTGTAAAGGCGAAATTATTGCAGTATGAGGGACACTCCCCGAGTGCAGTACCTTCATTAGCCCAGATCCGCTATGACGCTGGTTGGGAGTGGCTTAGTTCGCAAGGTGATAAGAAAGGTTTTAAATTGTTAGCTTTAGATGTATCAAATCATGAGTTACATCGATTTAGTAAAGCGCGAGATGGAAAATCTGATCCTAAACAGTTTTTTGCCAGTATGGATTTTCAAGGTGTTTTACAAGTTGTGAAGCCTGACTTATTTGTCCAAGAGGCATTGTTTGCTGGTTTAGGTCGTTCCAAAGCTTTCGGTTGTGGCCTATTACTAGTGAAGCGTGCTTAAAGTCGTGAGCCAGAATAATCCCCCTTTCCTTCCCCTAAAGCCTCTCAGGATGAGTGAGCGGGTTTCGATGATTTTTTTGCAATATGGGCAGATTGATGTCAAGGATGGGGCGTTTGTGCTGATCCAAGAGGACACGGTACGCACGCATATTCCCGTTGGTTCTGTCGCTTGTATTATGTTGGAGCCTGGGACACGTGTATCTCACGCTGCTGCACGTTTGGCGGCAGAAGTGGGGACTTTGTTGGTTTGGGTGGGTGAGGCGGGGGTACGTTTGTATTCATCTGGTCAGCCGGGTGGAGCGCGTTCGGATCGTCTGTTGTATCAGGCTAAGTTAGCTTTGGATGATGATTTGCGTTTGAAGGTGGTGCGTAAGATGTATGAGTTACGCTTCGGTGAAGCTGCACCTGCCAAACGTAGTATTCAGCAGTTGCGTGGTATTGAAGGTGCTCGGGTACGTAAGACGTATGAATTGTTGGCCAAGAAGTATGGTGTGACTTGGAAGCGGCGCAATTATGATCCAGAGCATTGGGAGGTGAGTGATGTGCCCAATCGCTGTATGAGTGCGGCGACAGCTTGTTTGTATGGCATTACGGAGGCAGCAATTTTAGCAGCGGGTTATGCGCCCGCGATTGGTTTTATTCACTGGGGTAAGCCATTGTCGTTTGTATATGATATTGCTGATATTTTTAAGTTTGATACGGTAGTGCCTATTGCTTTTCGGATTGCAACAAAGAACCCACGTAACCCAGATCGGGAAGTTAGGCTGGCTTGCCGTGATGCTTTTCGGGCGCAAAAAACCCTGAAGAAAATTATTCCCATAATTGATGAGGTATTAGCGGCTGGTGAGATTAATCCCCCTGAGATGCCACCGGAGTCTGTGCCGCCTGCTATACCACCGGCGAAGTCTATTGGTGAAGTGGGGCATAGGAGTAAGTAGATGTCTATGTTGGTGGTTGTGACCGAGAATGTTCCATCACGTTTACGGGGGCGTTTGGCGATTTGGTTGTTGCAAGTGCGCGCAGGTGTTTATTTGGGTAATGTTTCTCGGCGTGTGCGTGAAATGATTTGGGAACAGTGTAATGCGTTGAGTGATGGGGGTAATGTGGTGATGGCGTGGGCAACAGATACTGAGTCAGGTTTTGACTTTCAGACACTGGGTAAAAATCGGCGCATACCTGTAGATTTGGATGGGTTAAGGTTGGTTTCATTTCTTCCAGAGGTAGATGGAAATGCTCTGTAGTAATGTGAAAAAGTTAGGCTTTTGGTGTGGTGGAAATCTTACGGCGGAATTTTTAATTGAAAACCAATGATGTAGAATTGGTGTGTTCCCCATGTGTGTGGGGATGAACCGATTAGGGGAAGCACAGCGCGAACTGTCTCCCCGTGTTCCCCATGTGTGTGGGGATGAACCGTCAGACCAGAAAGACGTACCCGAACAGTACCAGTGTTCCCCATGTGTGTGGGGATGAACCGTGAGATAATTCAGGCAGGCTGGAATGATTACAGTGTTCCCCATGTGTGTGGGGATGAACCGGCTTTTTGGAATAGCCGCAGC
>PDPH01000034.1 GCA_002747435.1 Pseudomonadota bacterium | reverse complement strand
GACAACTGACGAGTACGCTGGCCATTAGAAAACCTCAATTAAGTGTAAAATTTGAAAGTGTACAACAATAGAGTTTTCAACGCATCTAAATCACGACCACATTTCTGAGGCCAGACTTCCGCAATGCCGCCGACAACATACATAGGGTTAAGCCCGCCGGTGGTATCTGCTGTTAAAACAATGCCTAGCAATCTCTGTTGTGACGCTTGCCTAGCGGCTACTTGAACTACATTCCTTGAAGTAATTTGTTTACCTGTTTCGACTGCAATATGGCAAGCTGCCATACGACTAACCCTGATAGTTGTATTACTTTGTACTTTAATACGGCATCTTCTGCCATCGACCGGCTCAGCGTGTACTTCACCTTTTTCCATTACAAAAACACGCGCGCCTTCGGGTAAAACCATACCCTCCTCCGGCATAATCCGTGTTCCATCGGGATATTCTACCAACGCTCTACCTGTAGGATCAACAAAGGTTAACTTGAGAATCGCATCGCTTACTGAAGGTGCTTGTGCTATCGCTTGAGAAGTAGCCAGCAAAACGCTAACGACACCAAAAAGAAGTGCTTTATTAAAGTTCATATGATCAATTTCCCCTAATATAGAATTTTATTATTTTCATTAACTTACCTTTGTAGTCAGCAAGTAATGATGTGATTAAAGCATCACAAGTTCAATCGTAACAAACTATAATAAATTTTTATAGGGGGATAATTGAAACAACTCCTAAAGGTTAACCTACTACCCCACCCAAGAGGAATACTTGAAAGATTGACTTAAATTAATACACGAACAGGGACAAAACCGTTATCGTTTAAAACGGTTAAACTAAGATACACCTGTTCCGTATACTGCACCGAGCTAGGTTTGCCTTCGTGTTGGGCATTTCACCCGTGTTAATTCGTGTTTAAATCACAGAGCTAGCCATAATGACTACTGTACAATTTGATGCCGCCCTGATTCGCCGTTATGACACCGCCGGCCCACGTTATACGTCTTATCCAACGGCTGTCGCTTTTGGGCATTTTACGGTAGCGGACTATATCAACCATGCCCGTCTGAGTAACGAGGATTTGATTCCACTGCCCTTGTCTTTATACTTTCATATACCGTTTTGCGATACGGTCTGTTTTTATTGCGCTTGCAATAAAGTGGTGACCAAAGACCGTAGCAAGGCAGCGATCTATCTGGACTACCTATTCAAAGAAATTGAAATGCAGGCTGCACTGTATGATAGCGATCGTCAGGTAGAACAACTGCATTGGGGCGGCGGCACACCCACTTTCCTTGATCATGCACAAATGACCGCCTTAATGGAAAAAACACGTCAGCACTTTTGCCTTTATCCAGCAGACAGTAATACGGGTGATTACTCCATTGAAATAGACCCGCGCTCCGTGAGCACCGAAACAATTCACGTTTTGCGTCAACTCGGTTTTAATCGTTTCAGCTTAGGGGTGCAGGATATCGATGAACGTGTACAACGGGCTGTCAATCGCATTCAGCCTTTAGCAGAAACCAAAGCCATTATTGATGCTTGCCGCGAACAAGGCGCAAAATCTATCAGCATTGACCTGATTTATGGGCTGCCCCTGCAAACTCGGGATGACTTCCTCAAAACCTTGGAAGCGGTTATAGCCTTATCACCTGACCGCATTTCCATGTTCAACTACGCGCACATGCCGCACTTGTTCAAACCACAACGACGTATTCATGCGGAGCAATTACCCTCAGCCGATGAAAAGCTGGAAATTTTGCAGCAATCAGTTGCCTATCTGATTGAGGCTGGCTATGAATACATAGGCATGGATCATTTCGCCAAACCAGATGATGAGCTGGCAATAGCACAGCGCGAAGGCTCTTTACATCGCAATTTCCAAGGTTATACCACCCATGCTGACTGTGACTTGATTGCAATGGGCGTTAGTGCAATCAGCAATGTCGCCAATTGCTATAGCCAAAATGAAAAAACACTGGAAGATTATTACGCTGCGCTAGATGCTAATACGCTAGCTGTTTGCCGAGGTATCGCTTTAGATGAAGATGACGAAGTACGTCGTTATATTATCCAGCAACTCACCTGTCAATTTGAGTTAAATATCAAACAAGTAGAACACTTGTTTGACTTAGACTTCAACACATACTTTGAGCGGGAAATCGAATTACTTCAGTCTATGATCGCCGATGGCTTAATCCAATTAGACGACAGGCAATTGAAAGTTACACCACGTGGACGCTTTTTGATTCGCAATATTTGTATGGTATTTGACATTAGCCTACGCAAACAACCTGTCAAGCAACGCTTTTCCCGCGTTATCTAAGGCACAAAACATCAAAGTAGTACCTAGCTCGCTAAATTATTGCTGTTATGTTAGTTGCTACCGCTTTAATACCGCTATGAGCGTGCCATATGACTATAGTTATTAGCCTCCGTCTGACAAGTATGGTGAGCCAGTGAACGCAAGCCATCCATATCAAGAATTTCAATGAGTCGGTGGCGCACGCTAATCATGTTCTCCTCCTGTAAACGGGAGAACATGCGGCTTAAGGTTTCTACTGCCATCCCCAAATAATTTGCCAAATCATGGCGAGGCATCGGCAGGTAAAATTCCTTACGCGAAAAACCACGTTGCTGATTGCGCTCAGAAATTCCCAGTAAGAAAGTTGCCAAACGCTCTTCTGTGCGCATTTGCCCCAAAGTCAATAATAAATACTGCTCACGCTCAATTTCTATACCAACTTGTCGCATCATGCCATTAAGCATACTTGGAAGACTAGCGCACAGCCCTTGAAAAGCGTCCATTTTCAATTCACATACCAGTGTGTCTTCGAGAGCTTGCGCATCGCAAGAATATCGACCATGTGCCAAAGCATCAAAGCCCACTAAATCACCTGGCAAATAAAAGCCCAGAATTTGCTCTTCACCGTCAGACGTCGAGAGTGAGATTTTAATTGCACCTGATTTCACTGCGTAAATAGCAAAGTGCTGATCATCGCGGCGATAAAGGTAATTTTTCTTAGTAATTTTTACCGTTTTCTCAATAGCCTCCTCCAACCTTGCCAACTCTTCGGCAGTTAGGCCACGCGGCAAACAAAGCTCATTTAAACTACAATTATTACACGCAACAGCGGCTTTCTTTCCAGATCGCAAAGCTATAGAAGACATCATGCTGTCCCTTTTCAAAGAAAATACTAAGTTCAATGCCAGTATACCAGAGTATCAGTATTTATTTGAGTTAGATCAAGTCCAACAAGACCAGCAAAGTCCACTTAAGTAGCATCTGATAGATGATGATAAACAAATCTTATTGAATTCAAGCGTTGTTAATTTAGTTACCCTATAATGAGCTACAGATGCTTAGCAGACACGTCGTCGGCTAAGCAGCCGTAACAACAATAAGAGTTGCCACCTAGCAACCAGCTTCCTCAAGCATTAAGCGGATCCAAAAGATCCGCTTTTTTTATAGGTGCTATCAACTCAACCCAAACTGCTTGAAGGCAAAAGCACCCAGTCATTATCAATCAAGCCCTCAATGGGCTGAAAGCGCGCTTTGTAATTCATTTTAGGTGATTCTGCAATCCAATAGCCTGGGTAAACGTAAAACAGACCTAATTGCTGTGCCCAGTGAATTTGCCACATCAAGGCAAAGGTTCCGATACCGCGTAATGAACCCCTATCGGGATCAAAAAAGGTATAAACCGAAGATAAGCCTTGTGCCATACGATCAGTAACCGCCACCCCCAACAAGTGCGCCCCCTCCCAAAATTCCAACAGCACAGTATCGCACCAAGCAGTCAAAATAAAATTGGCAAAAGACGCTGGCGAATCCTCATCCATACCGCCACCAGCATGACGCGAGCGAATATAATTGAGGTAAAGCGGCGTATAAATCTTTTTGTAGCCTTGATGATTAACGACGACTTGCAAGTCTTGATTACGCTTCCAAGTGCGCCGCTGACTGCGAGACGGCTGAAAACGCTTAACGGGAATCCGAGTCGAAATACAAGCATGGCAACGGTAGCAACACGGACGGTAAACATCCGTCCCGCTGCGCCGAAATCCTTTATTCAACAAGCGACCATAAGTAGCCACATCCATAGGATAGGCAGGATCAACCAGCAAATTCACAGCCTTGCGGTCACTCAGGTACGGACACTCATGAGCAGCCGTAATAAACAGCTCAGGTGAATCCGAAAACATAAAGCTCCTGTACTTCAACAACTGCCAGTATTACAAACGGCATCGCGCAAACGGTTCTCTTCCAAAATACGAATACTGCCACGTTGCTCAGCAATATAACCTTGGCGTTTCCACTCAGAAAGAAAACGACTAACGGTTTCAACCGTCAAACCCAATAATTCCCCCATTTCAGCACGCGACAGCGGCAAAGGAATCCAAACGGCCTCACTATTCGCCTCAGCACGCCTAGACCAACGAATAAGAAAGGAAGCTAATCGCTCGCCGGCCTTTTTTGCTCCCAGCTCAAGCATCATATCTTCAGCCTCACGCAAGTGCATTAACCAGCGTTGAGTCATGGCTTGTTCAACTTCGGGATAGGCTCGCCGCAAGCTCTGGAGTTCATCTAGCGGTAAGCGGCAAATCTCTGCCTGGGTCAAACAAATGGCAGTCTGGTTATAGCGTTCTCCCGCAAATCCGTCAAAACCAAACAAGTCACCACGCTGCAATACTCGCACAATTTGGGTACGACCATTAGGTAACATTTTGATTAATTTAACTAATCCTTGCCTTAAGGTATAAGCATTCTGGGCAGAATCATTTTGACGATAAACAACTTCACCCTCGGCAAAAGTCACGACCGCAGGTTGAAAAGCACTAACACTACCAAGACGACTCTCAGGCAATTGCGAAAAAATACTTAAATGACGAATCTGACAAATGGAACATTGTCCTTTGCCTTTTAAATGAGCCATAGCTAAACCTCTTGACGGATTTACTATTATATAAGCTTTTTGCTACATAACAAAAAAACCGCCAAGCAGGGGTTAGCTAGTGTAAGAAACTTACTGCTTTATGGATTTCACCACGACAAAAGCACCGCGCAAATCACCTTTGCTAAAGCCTACTGCCTTATCATCAGGATAAAGCTCATTTAACCTGCTCATGACTTCAGGTGCGATGTTCGTTCCATGACATTTTAAGCACACCTTACCTGTTGCAATGGCCTTCATATAGCGAAACTCAAGTTGGCCGTTATGACTGAGCACTTCTGCATAAGCAATTTGCT
The DNA here is from genome assembly GCA_002747435.1 of Pseudomonadota bacterium. GTDB lineage: Bacteria > Pseudomonadota > Gammaproteobacteria > Thiotrichales > Thiotrichaceae > Thiolinea. The sequence goes on along the minus strand of PDPH01000034.1, from coordinate 13,345 downwards.
CAGGTGATTCACCAGCAGCCTTACGTTCTTCAAAGTGTTGTAAGACGGTAGTTTGCCAATCGTTCGCTGTGCCCATGACAGCGTTACGATTTTTCAAGCTAACGCGCGCAATCTGCATACCTTTTTCTGCGGATATAGCGGTGGCGATTTCAGGAGCACGTGTATGACAAACCTCCAGCGCATTAACAGGACCACCTTTCTTCATAGCTTTTTGTAGCTCACCTTTCAAAGTGCCACCATAAGCTTTGATAACACCTCGGGCTTCCTGAATAAGCGCATCCTCATCGACATCCCATTTAGTCAGTTCTTCAAGCGCTGCTGCGGTTGATTGTGTCGATGCTTGCGATGCGGTTGCTGTCGCTGCTTGAGCTTGAGTCATTTCTGTTTGAGTTGTTTTTGCTTGACTACTTTGCTCGGCTGTCGCTTCAGAAGCCTTATCACCGCCACAAGCTGACAGTAGTAAAGCAGCTAACGATACTCCGATGAATTTATTCATTAACCTTCTCCCAAAAATAGCGGCAGCTTAAACTTTCGCCTATCACCGCCACATTGATAAAAATCAAACTTTTATTGCAAGCGCACAATTTCCTTAGCGCAAAAGCCTGAGTACACTTGCAAGCATTTAGGGCACTCTGTACTATCGCCGCCTTGCTCGTCCGACCATAGCAATATCAAAACTATAAGCTTTTCTTGTTAAGGAAATAAGCATGCTACCCATACGCATTCTGATAGTATTACTACTCACAATCCTACCTAGTTTTTTGCTTGCATCTACTGGCGAAAACTTATCTGCCCCTGCCACTCGCACTCAACTGGACTTTACCGATCATATGGTAGGCTACTTCGCCATACTGGTTTTTCTCATAGCTTACTTATTAGTCATGCTAGAAGAATATACCGCCCTGCGCAAATCTAAACCCGTCATTCTGGCAGCAGGCATTATCTGGGCTGTTGTTGCGCTGCTTTATAAACAAAATGGTCTACCCGAGCTACCGGCTCAATATGCCCGATACAACTTGCTTGAGTATGCTGAGTTAGCCTTATTTTTGCTTGTTGCGATGACTTATGTGAATGCCTTGGAAGAACGCCGCATTTTTGACAGCATACGCGCCTGGATGCTGCACAAAGGTTTTAATTTACGGCAAATTTTCTGGCTAACGGGCTTAATGGCGTTTGTTATCTCGCCCATTGCAGACAACCTTACAACGGCACTATTAATGTGTGCTGTCATACTGGCCGTCGGCGGCAATGACAATAAATTTATTGCAGTAGCCTGTATCAATATTGTTGTAGCCGCCAATGCAGGCGGTGCTTTTAGCCCATTTGGTGATATTACAACCTTAATGGTTTGGCAAAAAGGCGCAGTGAGTTTCTGGGAGTTTTTCCGACTATTTTTGCCTTCATTGGCCAACTGGCTCATTCCAGCCTTTATTATGAGCTTAACAGTTTCTAAAGAAACACCAACAACAAAAGCAGAATCAGTATTGCTCAAGCGAGGTGCTAAAATCGTTGCATTGCTATTTCTGCTCACCATTGCAACAGCAGTTATGTTCCATAACTACTTACATCTACCGCCTGTATTAGGCATGTTTACCGGATTAGCTTATTTACAAATCTACGGTTTCTACCTTAAAAAAACCTATAATCCACAGTACATGATGAACAAATATCATATTGATGAAAAAGAGCTTTATCACAATCACCGCATTGGCAATATGGTCCCTTTTGATATTTTCACTAAAGTCGCACGTTCAGAATGGGACACGCTACTCTTTTTCTATGGCGTAGTTATGTGTGTAGGCGGTTTGAGTTTTATTGGATATCTCGATATAGCATCAGCGCAAATGTATGGCGAGTGGAACACTACTTTGGCTAATATCAGTGTTGGCTTACTGTCTGCGATTATTGACAATATTCCAGTAATGTTTGCCGTATTGACGATGAATCCAGAAATGGCGGATGGTCAGTGGTTATTGATTACCTTAACAGCAGGCGTGGGTGGTAGCTTGCTATCCGTAGGTTCAGCAGCCGGTGTTGCTCTCATGGGACAGGCTCACGGCAAATACACCTTTGCATCCCACTTGAAATGGACACCTGTCATTGCTTTGGGTTATTTTGGCAGTATCGCTCTACACATGTTCTTGAATCGTAGCTCGTTCTAATAATGGCTAATACTGGATAAATACAAGCAAAAGAAAACGGCATAGCCAAACGCTAATCTGGGCATTTGGCTACCCCTATACTCAAGCTAATCACGCTTTAAGCGGTATAAACTACCACAATAGGGACAACGATAAGTCCCGTCACGACTCGCTTCAATCGGTAGATAAACCTTAGGATGAGCACACCACGCCGCCGCTTGATGCATGGGACAATGCAGCGGCAAATCACGCTTGGAGACTAATACCTCCCGCGTTTCATTTAATAAAGCATAATCTTTAACGCTAGCAGAGCCTTGTGTCATTCTCCTCTCCTTCCAATAATACCCAATAAGCCTAAAACTTATAGACTTAAACTAAGGTCAACCAGTCACTGTAGTGCGCATTACGACCTTGAACTATATCAAAAAACAGTGATTGCAACTTTTCTGTAATTGGACCACGCTGCCCACTGCCGATGGTGCGTCTATCCAGTTCGCGCACAGGTGTGACTTCAGCCGCTGTGCCACTAAAAAAAGCTTCGTCCGCAATATAAACTTCATCACGGGTAATACGCTTTTCACGCACCTCAATCCCCAAATCGTGTGCCATACGCAATAAAGTACGACGCGTAATGCCATCGAGTGCCGAGGTTAAATCGGGCGTATAAATGATGCCATCCTTGACAATGAAGAAATTCTCGCCACTACCTTCAGCCACATAACCATCAACATCCAATAATAAGGCTTCATCGTAACCATCATCCAGCGCCTCACGTAGTGCCAACATGGAGTTAATGTAATTACCATTCGCCTTAGACTTACACATGGTAATATTAACGTGGTGACGAGTATAAGAAGAGGTCTTAATGCGGATACCATGCTCCATACTATCTGCACCCAAATACGCTCCCCACTGCCAAGCAGCAACGATACAATGGACACGCAAATTATCAGCCCGCAAGCCCATACCTTCCGAACCATAAAAGCACATTGGGCGAATATAAGCAGAATCCAATTTGTTTTCGCGTACCGCTGCCTTTTGCGCTTCGTTCAGCTCTGCCTCGGAAAAAGGAATCGCCATACGCATAATTTTAGCTGAGTTGAATAAACGACGCGTATGATCCTGCAAACGAAAAATAGCTGCCCCTTGATCAGTATGGTAAGCACGTACTCCCTCAAACACCCCCATGCCATAGTGCAAAGTATGCGTCAATACATGCACCTGTGCCTCGCGCCACGGCACCATTTCACCATCAAACCAAATCAGACCGTCACGATCAGCCATTGACATTGCGGTACTCTCCTAAAATAAGTATTAGATAATCACGCAAGAATACCACGCAGCTTGCATGGGGTGTACTGCTTCAATCATAAAAAGAGGAGGCCACAAACAATAAAGCCAGTGACTGGAGAATGCTTCAGTCGCCGGCTTTACAAATTGCCATGAAAATGGCCATGACAAAACTTATTGCTGTGTAAAAGTGTTGCCTGAACGACGAATATAATGATTAGCCTGTCGGCGTGCTTTTTCCAAACGCTTGTATTCTGCAATCACTTTCACCACATAATCCCGAGTTTCGCGGTAAGGTGGGATACCATTATACTTTATGACCGCCCCTGGGCCTGCGTTATAACCCGCTAAAGCCAAGCGCTTATCGCCGCCGAACTTAGCCAACATTTGGGATAAATACTTCACGCCCCCCCGAATATTTTCCCGGGGATCAAAAATATTATCGACTCCCATCATATCTGCGGTACCAGGCATTAATTGCATCAAACCACTCGCTCCCGCATGGGATTGTGCATGACGGTTAAAGCAAGACTCTTGTCTTATAACCGCACGCACCAAATTTTCTTCTACACCATAATGGCTCGCATAAGTACGAATGGTCTGCAAATAAGGGGTAGTACGCTTTTCAATCTGCTGGTGGCTCAGGCGCAAACAGCTATTAACGCGACCTTGCGGTATTTTAACCTTTTTTCTGGTGGCACTTGGCGCTGCTTTGGCTCTACGCGGTGTGCGTGCTACTAACTGAACATTCTTTTTACCTTTTACCGATAAATTAGTAAGCCAACGTGTACCATCTTTGTCGGTATACGTGTAAATATCAGCCATTATTGCTGGGCTAGCTAAAACTCCCCATGCTAAAATAGTTGCTGCAAAGGCTGTGTGAAATCTTTTGCTGAACAATAAAAGTATATACATAGTGATGGTTTTATAATTATTATCAAGAAGCAGGGTTTGTTAAAATGTGGTGGCCACACTTGAAGATTTACTTATTTATAAAAAAACCTCGCGCAACTGTCACCCTATAACTGATAAATGGCAAATACGTGCTAGCGTGAGACCGCTTATTTAACACCGCCTATCCAAGCTGTAAGTGCGCCTCCCAAAAACTTACTGTAACATTAGCAACGATGCTTTTAGCTGTGCGGTTTTCATAAGGACAGTGATACCGCAACAAGGGAAGCCCGCACCTGAAGGGTGTGGGCTTTTTTATTCAAGGCCAGACTGAGTACAAAACCAGATTTAATGCAAAATGCGAGGGTCAGACAAACTAAACGGCTTAACCGGCGCTTCAAACGCCTCCCCATCATCAGCACGCATTTGATAACTACCATACATAGAGCCAATAGGCGTATCTAACACTGTGCCGCTGGTATAACGAAAACCTTCCCCGGGCTCAAGATAAGGCTGCTCGCCAACGACACCATCCCCACGAACTTCCTGCGTCATACCATTAGAATCCGTAATAATCCAATGCCGACTCATCAGGCGTGCAGCTACACTTCCCCGATTGATAATCGTAACAGTATAGGCAAAGACATAGCGATCCTGCTCAGGGTCGGACTCTTGTTCAATATAACGCGCCTCTACCGATACCTGTACATCGTATTTATCACTATCACTCATAACACTCAGTTATCCTTGTCATTCAGGAGAGCATAGCGCTCAAAACGGCATTATTAACCCGCCAAGGCAGCCTTCACAATAAAACCAGATTATCGCGGTGAATCAACTCTGGTGTATCAATATAGCCCAAAATAGCTTCAATCTCACTGGAGGGATGGCGTGCAATTCGCCCAGCATCTTCGCTGGCATAATTAATCAGACCTTTTGCGAATAGACATCCTTCATGACTGAGGCAAGATACCACTTCTCCCCGCCCAAAGTGACCTTCTACCCGTACTACACCTACCGGCAATAAGCTACGCCCCGTCGTTTGTATCGCATGGGTCGCACCTTCATCCAGCCACAACACGCCTTTAGATTGCAATTGACTGGCAATCCACTGTTTACGTGCAACTAATGGTACTTGATCAGGCAACAACAAAGAACCTAGATTATCCCCCGCCTTAATCTTATCCAAAACACCTTCAATTCGACCGGAGGCAATCAAGGTTGCACACCCCGAACGAGCAGCGAGGCGAGCTGCCAATATTTTAGTACGCATACCACCACTACCAACCGACGTACCCGCACCACCGGCAAATTCCAGCAAGCACGCCTCATTAGCACGCCCTTCACTAATAAACTCAGCATCAACAAACTGACGTGGATCTTTGTTATACAGACCTTGTTGGTCGGTCAGTATAATCAGTAATTCCGCATCCACCAGATTAGCCACCATCGCCCCTAGCGTATCATTATCCCCAAAACGAATTTCTTCTGGGGCTACGGTATCGTTCTCATTGACAACTGGAATAACGCCAAGTGACACTAAGGTGCGCAAGGTATTGCGCGCATTGAGATAACGACGCCGATTTACCAGATCATCATGTGTTAATAATATCTGTGCAGCGCGAAAGCCGTGTCGATAAAAATTAAGCTCATAAGCATGTATTAAACTCATTTGGCCAATAGCCGCCGCCGCCTGCTTTTCAAACAAAGCCTTCGGACGTTTTTTCCAACCCATTTGGCTCATACCTTCAGCAACCGCACCGGAAGAAACCAAGACAATTTCTATGCCAGCCTGTCTCAAACGGACAATTTGATCAGCCCAAGCCGCTAAAGCGACATGATCCAAGCCAGTGCCATCTTGCGTGAGCAGTGAACTGCCAATCTTGACAATCCAACGCCGGGTTTTATGAATAAGCTCAGCTCGCTTTTGCATCTTCTAAATACTGCATGATTTGATAACATAATGCTTGTGTGCCACTAGCCGTAGCCGCAGAAATACCAAAAACGTTGCCTTCCCAAGCGAGTCTGTCCACAATGGACTGCACCTGTTCATCCTGCTGAGCGGCTGGAATCAAGTCTATTTTATTCAAGACTAACCAACGCGAACGCTCGGCCAACTCGTCACTGTAATTTTCCAGCTCACGCTCAATAATACGCACAGCCTCTACGGGATCACTGCCATCCATTGGCGCAATGTCTACCACATGCAACAATAAACTCGTACGTGACAAGTGCTTCAAAAACTGTATGCCCAATCCTGCCCCTTCAGCCGCACCTTCAATTAGGCCAGGAATATCCGCCATCACAAAGCTTTGCAACTGCCCTACTCGCACCACACCTAAATTGGGATGTAAAGTCGTAAAAGGATAATCGGCAACCTTGGGACGCGCTGAAGACACCGCACTAATTAAAGTTGATTTGCCTGCATTGGGCAAACCCAGCAAACCCACGTCTGCCAATAATTTCAGCTCTAGCCTAAGCTGACGTAACTCACCTAACGTACCCGGTTTGCATTGACGTGGAGCACGATTGACCGAGCTTTTATAACGCAAATTACCTAAGCCATGAAAACCACCTTTAGCAACCATTAAGCGCTGGTTAGCCTCAGTCAAATCACCGATCAATTCACCCGTTTCATCATCATAGGCCACAGTGCCTATAGGTACTGGAATTTCCTTATCTTGACCACGTGAACCCGTCATATTACGCCCAGCGCCATTTTTGCCTCGCTCAGCCTCAAAATGACGCTCATGCCGAAAGTCACTCAAGGTATTCAAATTGCAATCAGCCACTAAATAAACATCACCACCATCACCACCGTCGCCCCCATCAGGACCACCGTACTCTATGTATTTTTCCCGACGAAAGCTGACGACGCCATTACCACCGTCTCCGGCTTTGACTTGAATGACCGCTTCATCAACAAATTGCATTGATTGGTATCCCCTTGGAATTCCTGTTCCACAACATAGGTTAAGCATACAAAAAAGCCCCGACCAGCGGGGCTTTTTTGTAGCATTTATTAAACCTATTAAACCAGAGTAGCCTACGCTGAAGCTTCTGTTGGTTGAATGCTGACATATTTGCGATTTTTTGAGCCTTTACGCTCGAATACCACAAGGCCATCTGCTTTAGCGAATAAAGTATGGTCTTTGCCACAACCTACATTTTCGCCAGGATGAAAAACTGTACCGCGCTGGCGCACCAGAATATTACCGGCGAGTACAAACTGACCGCCGAAACGCTTGACGCCCAGACGTTTGGATTCTGAATCGCGGCCATTACGGGTACTACCGCCTGCTTTCTTGTGTGCCATGTTTGAATTCCCTTTATTGCAATTTATTTATGCAGTAATTTCACTGATTTCCACTTGCGTCAGGTACTGACGGTGACCTGTACGCTTCTGATGATGCTTACGACGCCGGAATTTCATAATTTCAATTTTCTTGCCGCGCAACTGGGATTGAACCGTTGCAGTTACTTTGCAGCCATCAACATAAGGCGCACCAATTTTTACGCTGTCACCTTCCCCAACCATCAGGACATTGTCAAAATCGACGCTAGCGCCTTCTTCAGCGTCCAGTTTTTCAATCTGGATAATATCACCTTCAGCGACACGGTACTGTTTACCGCCTGTTACAATAACCGCATACATATTAATGCCTAGCTCCAAAAAGTATCCTGTGAAAAGCCGCAGGATTTTACTGTCGAATCTGCTATAGGTCAAATAAATTTGTATCTACTTTTCAGTAGATTTTTAATAGACTGATGGTATTGCTTGACACAGCCCTGCCCTGTTTCTAGCATGCAGTGCTTTCAAGTAGCAAGCTCGGCAATGGATTTCAATACAATCATCAGGCTTGTCGATCAAGACATGCAGGCCGTCAATACTTTGATCCAACAACGACTCCATTCAGAGGTCGTTCTGATCAATCAGCTTAGCCATTATATTATTAGTAGTGGCGGCAAGCGTTTGCGCCCTCTACTAGCACTCATCAGCGCACGCGCTTGCGCTTATGAAGGCACTAGACATATTGATATAGCGACCATTGTTGAATTCATCCATACTGCCACCTTGCTGCACGATGATGTGGTTGATAAATCTGAACTGCGCCGAGGACGGGAAACAGCCAATAATGTCTGGGGTAATCAAGCTGCTGTACTCGTAGGCGATTTTCTCTATTCGCGCTCTTTTGAAATGATGGTGGACGTTGGCAACATGCGTGTGATGCAAATTCTCGCCAGCGCCACCAACACTATTGCTGAAGGCGAGGTTCTGCAATTACTCAATTGCCATGATCCTAATACGAGCGAAGCACGTTACATGGAGGTGATTCACTCCAAAACAGCTAAACTCTTTGAAGCAGCCTGCCAATTGGGCGCAGTATTGGCTGAACGCACTAGCGCAGAAGAGCAAGCACTGGCCAGCTATGGCATGCACTTAGGCACAGCCTTCCAACTTATTGATGATGTGCTGGATTATACCTCTAGCAGCGCAGAGCTTGGTAAAAATATTGGTGATGACTTAACCGAAGGCAAGCCTACCTTACCCCTGATTTATGCTTTGCAACACAGCGAGCAACCTACAGCGGCTCTATTGTGTCAAGCCATTGAAACAGGCGGACTTGAACAAGTCGATTTGATTATGCAGGCTATTCACGATACAGGTGCTATTGGTTATACTATTGAAGCGGCTAAAGCAGAGGCTGAACGCGCCATAGCAACTTTATCCCTGTTGCCAGACAGCGACCATAAACAGTCACTTGTTTCTCTGGCGAATTTTGCCGTTGACCGTACTAACTGAGCCTCATTCAAAAAACAGGCTCATTGAATTAATTCTGTCGGAGTGTAGCTCAGCTTGGTAGAGCACTACGTTCGGGACGTAGGGGTCGTAGGTTCGAATCCTGTCACTCCGACCACTTCAAACAATGACTGACCTGATTTATCTATTAGCCAATGGCGCAGGTCAACTCTTTAATCGATGCCAACACTTAGCTTTCTATACAGCGCTCAAATGGCTTGGCCAAACTACCAAAAGTACGAAACCATTTGGTAATCACATACTTTTCCCCTTCTTCGACTGGCTTTGCCCAATGTGCTGTATCGGGATTCACGCGACCATCAGCATATAGATTATTCCAAATCACCGCTTGCCCTTGTTGAGGTTTAAATTCCAGCCCCAAACGTGGAAATTGTGTTTCACCACCTGCTGGCACATTATTCAAATAAATCATAAACGTCCAAGTACGCTGCCCTTGTGGCACAGCAAAGGTCTGAAACGCTTGCGTACCTGGCTCAAAAAAATCTGTATGTGTTTTAAACTGCTGCCCTACTTGATAATACTGCCCTTGTATCCCTTCCGAGCGTTTCACTTCCATGCCCATATAATCCGCAATACGCTGATCAATCTGCTCAATCAATGGATCACTCTCCAATGATAAGGCACAAGTGCTACTGGTACGAAAGGTTTTGTCTGGCTCATTCGAACTGGTAATCGTAGAAGGATAACTACGCTCACGAATCAACTGAATAATATATTCACACTCGGCGGCTGATAAGAAATCATCAACTTTGTACATATGCGCCTGCGCAGTGGGTAAACGCTTTGCACTATCCAGTTTTACCGCATCCAATGCCACACAAAGCTGCTGCAATAGAGCAACCTCTTGCATTGCTTCATGCTTCTCAGCCAAACGCTGGTTCATCGCCAGAATCAGCGGCAAAGACTGTGGTAAGTACTGCAACTCATTCACAATCAGCAAAGGATCAAAACCATTATCAAACAGAATTTGCGCCAGTTCATCCTTATCACAATGGCGTGCTACATTGGCTTGAAGCCAATCTTGCCAAGTTTGATCCCATTGCCGCAACATGCCGAGAACCTCATGCTAGAATGAATACGGCTTATTTTGCCGCAGCACCCAGCCTCATCCAAGCATCAACTGATGATGGGCTAAGTTCACAGACTAGAACAGCCCGCTTTAGTCTTAACACCCCATGGGTATTTATAATACAGCAGCGATGCGCTCCAATGCTTTTTTCAAATTATCCATACTGGTGGCAAAAGACAGACGTATATGTCCCTGTAAACCGAAAGCAGAACCAGGCACAATGGCAACACCGACTTTATCAAGCAAATAGCTCGCTAAAGCAGTATCATCCGCTAAACCTAAACGCGCTATCATCGCTGTGACTTTAGGGAAACTGTAAAACGTGCCATCCGCAGGCAAACAATCCACACCATCAATTTGATTCAAGCGATTGCAAACAAAAGCATGGCGTTCTTCAAACGCTTTGAGCATGACTTGAATACAGGACTGATCGCTATTTAATGCGGCCACCGCCGCGTATTGCGAAATAGAAGTGGGATTGGAAGTGCTTTGTGACTGTACTTTCTTCATGGCTTGAATCAGGCTAGCAGAACCACCTGCATAACCAATCCGCCAACCTGTCATGGCATACGCTTTGGACACACCATTCAATACAATGGTGCGCTCATACAAGTCGGGGCAAACATTGAGAATATTCACGAACCGTCGACCTTCAAACAGAATATGCTCGTACATATCATCGGTGGCAACTAATACATGTGGATGACGGCGTAATACCTCACCTAATTGCTCCAGCTCAGCGTCACTATAGGCGACACCTGTTGGATTTGACGGGCTATTAATGACAAACAATTTGGTGCGCGGGGTAATCGCTGCTTCCAGCTTTTCCGGGCTAAGTTTAAAATGCTCTTCCTGAGTAGCTTCGACAATCACAGGTGTCGCATCAGCCAATAACACCATATCAGGGTAAGAAACCCAATAAGGTGCAGGAATAATCACTTCATCACCCGTTTGCAGTAGCGCTTGGCATAAATTGTAAAAGCTTTGTTTGCCCCCACAGGAAACCAGTATCTGATTGGCCTCATAGTCCAAACCATTGTCACGCTTAAACTTGTCAATAATGGCTTGTTTCAGCTCTGTAATACCATCGACAGCGGTATAGCCTGTTTTGCCAGAGCGAATCGCCTCAATACCGGCTTGTTGAATATGCTCAGGTGTTTTGAAGTCAGGCTCTCCTGCACCAAGCCCCACAATATCACGCCCTTCCGCGCGTAATTGAGCCGCCAATGCCGTAATAGCTAAAGTGGGAGAGGGTTTTACGCGCCCAATGCGCTCTGCAAGTTTTATATCCACGTCAAATAACCGTTATTGATCAGGTTTTACACTGGTTAAATCGTTAAAACGACCCACCGCCTTTTTGTACACATTGCTGCTCAATATGTTACTGCAAGTTCAATACATACATAAGTTATCGCAGCCATTTTTTCCGATAAATACCAGAAAACATATTTAAGGCTAAGAATAAACCTCACTCAAAAAAAGGGATGATCTGCATCAATGTTTCATTTGTGTGAAAAGCACATACTGAGGCCACCTATAGCAAACATTCAGTAAAGTTGAGGCAATAAAATGAGAAATATGTTGTTAGTCAGCCTAGTGGCACTAATAGGATGCAGTGCGCCTGTTATGGCTTATGAAAAAGGCGATATCGTCTTTCGCTTTGGCCCAACCTTGGTTGACCCCGACGGTGATGGTGGGCTTGATGGTACTTTGAAAGTCAAAAGCAATACCCAACTAGGCGTCAGCACTAGTTATATGATGACCCCTAATATCGGTGTTGCCGTATTAGCCGCCACACCTTTTAAACATGATTTAAAAGTTGATGGTGAGGTGATTGGCTCTACCAAACATTTACCGCCTACTGTGACTTTACAATATCACTTTAACACTGGCAGCGGTTTGCGCCCTTATGTGGGAGCAGGTTTCAATTTCACGCGCTTCTTTACCGAAAGAACCAGCTTAGGCAAAGGTGACTTGGAGCTCGACGATTCAACTGGCATAGCCGGTGAGCTTGGATTTGATTACGCCATTAATAATAAATGGGGATTTAATGTCGGCGTGTGGTATGCCGATATTGATACCGATGCAAAGCTGGATGGGGCAAATCTGGGCAAAGTTGAAATTGATCCTTGGGTCTACATGATAGGCGCATCCTACCAATTCTAATCACTCGGTTTTCCCTCTTATCGGTCATGGCTTCCGCCCTAACCGACACGTGGGTCTGGCGAGCGGGTTCTGTCTGGCTGCTCGCCAGCGTTAATGTAAAAGTTCAACAATAAATCATAATCCCCACTCGTTGAATACAATTCAGAGGCTATCTCCCGCTCAAAAATCTCATCCGCCACTTCATAAATTTTACCGAGCGTACAACTTAGCTGAACTCAGTCATTATCCCCATCCAGTAAATCACCGATACCACCCAGGAAGTTGAGGGCAGAACCTTCACCCTTGCCACTGGTGCTGCTGGAAGCCTGCAACATACGACCGGCAAGACGTGAGAACGGCAAGGACTGTAACCACACCTTTCCCGGCCCCTGCAAGCGGGCATAGAAAACACCTTCACCACCGAACATCATCGATTTGATACCACCGACCTGCTCCACATCATAGTGAACACTGTCAGTCAGTGCCACCAGACAGCCGGTGTCAACGTGCAGGGTTTGTCCCACCTGCAAGTCAAACTCTTTCAGGGTTCCGCCTGCATGGATAAAGACCAGGCCATCACCTTCGAGTTTTTGCATAATGAAACCTTCACCCCCAAACAGTCCGGTGAGGATTTTTTTCTGGAAGTGAATGCCAATCGACACGCCGCGCGCACCGGCTAAAAAGCTGTCTTTCTGACAGATAATGCGACCGCCATAATTATCCAGTGACAACGGTATAATCGTACCCGGAAACGGTGCACCAAAAGCAACGCGAGCTTTGCCGCGTCCCTGGTGGGTAAATACTGTGGTAAACAGGCTTTCTCCGGTGACCAGACGTTTGCCTGCCCCCATCAGTTTGCCCATAAAGCCGCCGACATTGTCATTTTTCGAGCCGTCACCAAAGACGGTATCCATAGTAATATCAGGGTCTTTGTACATCATGGCACCGGCTTCGGCAATGGCGCTTTCCTGCGGGTCGAGCTCGACT
>PDPH01000033.1 GCA_002747435.1 Pseudomonadota bacterium | reverse complement strand
TGCACACGAAGCAACGCCAGTAGTAAATAGACAAAACAAGTAACACGGGGCTTGCTCCAACCCAGATGTTCTTTTAGGCTGGTTCTCAGTTCGTCGGCAAGATCCATGGCTTTACTCTTTAGGTTTGGTCACTGCGAGTGAACCAGCTTGCCGACGGCTTTTCAACTAGTTACATGTTTTGTCGTGTACGGTGGAGCAAGTGGTATTTTATTGCTTACTTTCTCAGTCTGCCATTGAATGACACTGGACGATTGATCCCTAAAAACAGGTGGCATTGAGCTAGCAATATTAATGATTGAGGACTGTCTTTGATGTACCGAGTTCGCCCTGTTAGGGTGGAGGATATTAGTGCCATTATCCGCATCTATAATGACTATATTGTCAATACAGTCATTAGCTTTGAAGTCGAGCCTGTCTCTGAAGCAGAGATGGCGCAGCGCATCAACAAAGTGCAAACCTTGGCGCTGCCTTGGCTAGTGCTGGAAACTGAGCAAGGCGTGGTGGGTTATGCTTATGCAACACGCTGGAAAGCGCGTTATGCTTACCGCTTTGCGGTGGAAATAACGATTTATCTGGATCAAGCTCAAACGGGAAAAGGTTTGGGTTTGCGATTGTACCAAGCCTTGTTTAATGAATTAAAACAAGCCTCAGTGCATGCAGTCCTTGGCTGTATAACCTTACCCAATCCTGCCAGTATTGTCCTGCATGAAAAAATGGGTATGCAGCCAGTGGCACATTTTAAAGCAGTGGGGCGTAAGTTCGAGCAGTGGTTGGATGTGGGTTACTGGCAAATCATTTTGGGCGAGGAATAAATTTTAATGACTTAATCTGGCGAATAAGGTCATTGACATCTGCCGCGTGGAAGGGATTCCGGTGTATGAAAAGAATTATACTTTAACTTTTGCTGCACAAACGCCGGTATTTGAGATTGATGGCCGTAAGATTGTGCAAGGGAAAGTAGGGTCGATGTTATTGCGGCTTCGTGAGTGTTACAAGGCTTTGATTCGGAAAGATGGCGGGTGTATTGCCATTTAATTTGCACAATATTATATTGCCCGCAAGCGATGGCGTCGCTTCCAATATGTACGTTCTCTACATATTAGATTTTAATGATATTTTTCCTGTACGCCGGGATCTTTCAAGGGGTTCTGGTTGCACTGACCCCTATTAATGGAGGTCACGATGACACTTTCTACACGCACCGATTTCTTACGTTTTCATAATGGCGAGCAAACGGTTTTACCGTTTTCTGATGAAGAATACAGTAATCGTTTGGCCGGTTTGCGCAAAATCATGGCTGATCAAGACATTGATGCCGTCGTGCTGACATCAATGCACAATATTGCCTATTATTCCGGCTTTTTATACTGTGCTTTTGGTCGCCCTTATGCACTGCTTGTCACCGCATCTGACAATATAACGATCAGTGCAGGCATTGATGCCGGGCAGCCGTGGCGGCGCTGTTTCGGGGATAATATTACTTACACTGACTGGCAGCGTGATAATTATTGGCGAGTTATTCAGTCAGTCGTTGGCAGTGGCAAAGTCATTGGTTATGAAAGCGACCACTTGACTGTATTGCAACAGGATAAGCTAAACAGTTTCCTGAAACCCAAAGCAAGTGTTGATGTATTTACAGCAACGATGCAGCAACGCATGCACAAATCACCTGCTGAAATCGAGCTGATTAAACAAGGTGCAGCAGTGGCTGATGTAGGCGGTTTTGCTATTCGTGATGCCATTAAAGTGGGGGTGCGGGAAATTGATGTGGCGATGGCCGGACGCGATGCGATGGAACTGGAAATAGCCAAGCGTTTTCCTGATGCTGAGTATCGTGATACTTGGGTTTGGTTCCAGTCTGGCTTGAACACCGACGGTGCACACAATCCAGTGACTAGTCGCCAGTTAAAACATGGTGACATTCTTTCGCTTAATGCCTTCCCAATGATCAGCGGTTATTACACTGCATTAGAGCGCACACTTTTTGTTGGTGAAGTCGATGAGGCCAGTATGCAAATTTGGCAATCCAACATTGATGCACATGAACTGGGCATTAGCCTGATTAAACCCGGTGCGACCTGCTCTGGCATCACGGCTGAAATTAATGCCTTATTTGAGGAACGTAATTTGCTGCAATACCGTTCTTTCGGTTATGGGCATAGCTTCGGTGTGTTATCGCATTACTATGGCCGTGAAGCCGGGTTGGAGTTGCGTGAAGACATTGATACTGAACTGGTGTCTGGAATGGTCGTCTCCATGGAGCCAATGCTCACCATCCCTGATGGCAGACCGGCAGCCGGCGGTTATCGTGAGCACGATATTTTGGTGGTCGGTGAAGATGGTGCAGAAAACATCACAAAATACCCCTACGGCCCTGAATTTAATGTGGTTCCGGTCTAACAGGTATGTAGCGACTAAACCCCACAAGCACTTATTTGGCTCGCACAGGGCTGGAGCATCCGACTATGAGCCAATGCCCCTGTCTCTTACTTATTTATGCTATGGTTAGGGCTTACTTGTCAGGCTTTTCGAGAATCCTAGCGAGATGAACATTGAAATACCCGCAGGCTTCACTTATGGTGATTACCAAGGCTGGCCTGAAGAACAGCGGTGGGAATTAATCAATGGTGTTGCTTATGCCATGACCGCGCCGTCGCGCTTGCATCAACTGGTTAGTTTTGAACTGGGTTTTCAAATTCGCTCTTATCTCGCTGATAAAAAATGTAGCATCTATGCTGCACCTTTTGATATTCGTCTTCCTAGGTACAATGAAGCAGACAGTGCGGTTGATACTACGATACAACCTGATTTAGCGGTCATTTGTAATGCTAGTAAGCTGGATAATAAAGGCTGTCGCGGTGCACCTGACTGGATTATTGAGGTTCTATCACCTTCCACCGCTTTCAAGGATATGGACACAAAGCGTCGTTTGTATGAGCAGCACAGCGTACAGGAATACTGGATTATTCATCCTAGTGAATATTGGCTAATGATTTATACTTTGCGTGATGGGCGCTATGCCGCTCCGCGCATGGCCAGTATGGATGAGCCTACCGCTGTCGATTTATTTCCTGACTTGGCCATTAATTGGGAATTTATGGCAAGTGAAAGAGAAACACGCAATACCGATTAAGACACGAATCCAACTCAAATCCAATCTGACAGTAGCACTGTAACAAGCGGATAACTGTCAGATTGGTTCTGAGCGAGTACGGACAGGTTGAGATGCTTACAGCTTGGACTGTAAAAACGCCACAATATCCTCTACTGCAACAGATTCTGAATCTGTTCCGGTACGCGCCTTATACTCCAACTGACCGGCCTGCAAACCACGATCGGATACCACAATACGATGCGGAATACCTAATAGCTCATGGTCAGAAAACATAGCACCCGGGCGCATATCACGGTCATCCAACAGCACTTCAATGCCAGTTTCTTCCAGTGCGCGATGTAACTGTTCAGCGGCTACGGCTACCGCTTCAGATTTACGCTTATTAATCGGTGTAATGAC
Source organism: Pseudomonadota bacterium (assembly GCA_002747435.1). GTDB lineage: Bacteria > Pseudomonadota > Gammaproteobacteria > Thiotrichales > Thiotrichaceae > Thiolinea. Next base: position 15,681 of record PDPH01000033.1, on the reverse strand, counting down.
TACTTGGAAGGGTGTCATTGCGGGTGGCCAAATAATACCAGCATCATCATGATTCTGTTCAATGGCTGCGGCGACCACGCGCGTTACGCCAATGCCATAACAGCCCATCCACATGACTTGTGACTGACCATTTTCGTCTAGTACGGTAGCATTCATGGCTTCGGAGTATTTCTTGCCCAGTTGGAATACATGCCCTACTTCAATACCGCGTACAATCGACAGTGTACCTTTGCCATCCGGGCTGGGATCACCCGCTTTCACCTTGCGTAGGTCAGCCACTTTGGGTAAAGGCAAGTCACGTTCCCAGTTGATTCCAAAAAAGTGTTGCTCATCAATATTCGCCCCTGCACCAAAGTCACTCATCATGGCAACAGTACGGTCTGCAATGACAGGCATCGGCAGATTGACAGGGCCTAATGAACCAGGCCCTGCTCCCACAAGCTGACGAATTTCCTCCTCTGTCGCAAAACGCAAAGGAGTAGCCACTTCTGGCAGTTTTTCCGCTTTGATTTCATTCAGTTCGTGATCACCACGCACCAGCAAAGCCACAAAATCAGCTTCAATCTCATCGGATGCCGCTACAATCAAGGTTTTAAGCGTCTTTTCTACAGGCATATTGAAATTATTAAGCAGTGCCTGAATCGTTTTGGTATTAGGCGTGTGTATCTGCCGCATCGTCTCCGTCGGTGCAGCACGCTCACCCACTGGAGCGACTGCTTCGGCTAATTCAACATTGGCGGCGTAATCGCTGCTATCAGAAAAGGCAATATCATCTTCACCAGATGCCGCCAACACATGAAATTCATGCGAAGCCGAACCACCAATTGAGCCAGTATCCGCAGCTACTGGACGGAAATCCAGCCCTAAGCGGGTAAAGATACGTACATAAGCATCGTACATTTGCTGATATGTTTCTTGCAGCGAAGCTTGTGTCACATTAAAGGAATAAGCATCCTTCATAATGAACTCACGCGAACGCATTACGCCAAAGCGTGGGCGCACCTCATCGCGGAATTTGGTCTGAATCTGATAGTAATTGACCGGCAATTGTTTATAACTGCTGAGCTCCTTACGCATTAAGTCAGTAATAATTTCCTCATGCGTTGGCCCATAACAAAAATCACGCTCATGCCTGTCCTTGATACGCAATAGTTCTGGACCGTATTGTTCCCAACGCCCTGACTCTTGCCATAATTCAGCAGGTTGTACCGACGGCATTAATACCTCAATCGCACCGGCACGATTCATTTCTTCACGCACAATGGCTTCGACCTTGCGTAACACCCGCAAACCCATTGGCATCCAGGTATACAAACCTGAAGCTGTGCGTCGGATCAAACCGGCACGCAACATCAGTTGGTGGCTGACAACTTCCGCATCAGCAGGTGTTTCACGCAAAGTATTTAAAGGAAACTGGGATACACGCATTGAGATTCATCCATTAGTAAAATAATTTTTCCGAAATAATTCAGTGTTTGGTCTGCAAACCCTAAGGGGGGATAATCATAAAAAGCAGACAGTGACTTGGCTTAAGTCTAGCCTCTCCCTTTTGCATAGGAGAGGCTAAGAGGACGTTTAGCTTCTCTTACAACTTAGGCTCGCAAAATCAATACGGAGCACTTGGCTCGTTCGCTGACGCGTTGTGCAACCGAGCCAATGTGGGTGCTGAATTTACTCTTGATATGGCTGGGCATCACAATCAGATCAGCCTGCCATTCTTTAGCTTCAGCCAAGATTTGTTCGTGCGGTCGCCCTTCACGAATATGGGAGGATAATTTGATGTCCGAGGCAAGTTGTTGATCCATAAAGTTTTTCAACTCTTGTGCCGCGTTTTGCTTGGCCTTTGACACAATATCAGCCGAGAGGTAAGAAGAAATAATTGGCATGGTATAGCCAGGCAATACCGTAACCACGCGAAGTTCCGCTTGGGTATAGCGGATGATTTTTTCGATTTCTTTCAGATGTGGCTCAATTGAGCCGAGGTCTTCTAGGTCAATCGGGAAGATAACTTTTTTAAACATGACTGCTGATTCCTTTTGTCTTTTGATGAGGATTATTTTTTTTACGACGATTTGATTGCAAGTAACCCACCAGCCCTAATAATAACAAGGCGGGGATATACATCCACTCCTTGGCGGGAGGATGGGTAGCTTGCATAACTTTGGCAACAGTAAAGTCCATGGCTATGCCTTTTGCCTGAGCGGGTGAACCCCAAGTCACTGTATCGATAGTCATCGTGCCAGCGTCTTCAACCAGTTCAATGCCACTGTCTAATAAGCGTTCTTGCCCGGTTTTGCCTTCACCGATTGGAAGGTCAGTATAGAATCTTAATGGATCGCCCATAATGTCTTGACCTTCAATTTTTAGGCGAATGGTTTGACCGGGTTGTACCTTTTCAGCAGCAGCATAGATTTCTGTAGCAGGTTGCTCTTCAAAAGGTGGGTAAATCATATCCATCCAGAAGCCCGGACGGAATAGGGTAAAGGCCACTAGGATCAGTGCAATGGATTCCCAAATACGATTACGGGTTAACCACCAACCCTGAAAGCCCGCAGTGAATATTAACATCGCTGTTGTGGCGATGATGAATATCAGCGTTCCAGTAAACCAGTTAATATGATCACCCCAAAGAATGATGTCAGTATTGAAAATGAACAAAAAAGGTAGAATAGCGGTGCGTATGCTATAAACGAATGCCTGTATGCCTGTTCTGATGGGATCGCCTTGCGAGATACCGGCGGCGGCAAATGAGGCGAGTCCTACGGGTGGCGTAACATCGGCCATAATGCCGAAATAGAACACAAACAGGTGTACTGCAATCAAAGGTACGATTAAGCCATTGGCCAGACCTAGCTGAACGACGACATCAGCCAATAAAGCAGAGACGACAATATAGTTAGCCGTTGTCGGCAAACCCATGCCCAGAATCAGGCTCAATAAAGCGGTCAAAGCCAGAATACCCAGAATATACCCACCTGAGAGTATTTCTACTACTTCAGCCAGAGCAGCGCCGACCTGGGTTTGATTTACAGCGCCCACAATAATGCCTGCGGTAGCGGTAGCAATGGCAATGCCGATCATATTACGACTGCCTGCAATCAAACCTTGGATAAGCTCATGCCAGCCGCGACTGAGAGCGCCTTGATCGTTTTTGCCACTTAGCCAGGCTCGTAGTGGGTGTTGGGTCAGCAGTACAAACATTAACGAGAGGCTTGCCCAGAAAGCCGAAAGCCCAGCAGACATGCGCTCTACCATTAAACACCAGATTAGAATGACCATCGGTAGTATGTAATACAACCCCGCCATAACGGTTGGTCTAGGTTCAGGCAGTGACATCACGGGTTGATTGGGATCATCCATGACTAAGGGTGGGTGTTTCAGCGAAACTTTTAGTAAGACGACATAAACGATAAAAATTGCACCTGCAATCACCAAGCCAGCATAATCACCAAATACAGGTTTGATCCAGCCTAAACCGTAATACACGGCGAAACTCAATGCGCCAATCCCCAAGAAACCACCAATGAATCCCAATAAGCGACGCACTAGGGGTGGTGGTTCCCAGCTACGTGTTAAGCCTTGTAAATTAGCCTTCATGGCCTCTAAGTGCACAATATAAATGAGAGCCATGTATGAAATAATGGCCGGAACAAAAGCATGTTTCACCACATCGAAATAGGGCATATTCAGACGTTCAGCCATTAAAAATGCAGCAGCTCCCATAACAGGCGGCATGATTTGACCATTAACTGAGGAAGCAACCTCCACAGCACCGGCTTTTTCTGCGCTAAAACCCACACGACGCATTAGTGGAATCGTGAATGTGCCTGTGGTTACCACATTGGCAATAGACGAGCCTGAAATGAGGCCAGTCAAACCGGAAGAAACAACAGCGGCTTTAGCTGGCCCACCCCGCATGTGTCCCATATAGGCAAACGCTACTTTGATAAACCAGTTACCAGCACCAGCTTTTTCCAAAAGTGAGCCAAATAATACGAACAAAAACACGACTGAGGTTGATACACCGAGCGCAACGCCAAAGACACCTTCAGTGGAAATCCATTGCTGATTAACAATTTCTGAAGCAGAAAAGCCTTTATGGTCAATCAATTCAGGCATCCACGGCCCTACGATACTGTAGGCCAGAAAAATAGTTGCAATAATGGTTAGTGGTGGACCCAGTGCGCGGCGGGTGGCTTCTAGCAAGACTGCCAAGCCAGTAATGCCGACTATAATATCCAGCGTATTGGGTGCGCCAATTCGTAAGGCCAGTTGTTTTTCAAAAAACAATAAGTAAAGCGTGGCAATAATACCCAGTGTTGCCAGTATCCAGTCATAAATGGGAACACGATCACGCGGAGAGCGGCCACTAAAGGGGTAGCATAAAAAAACGAGTAATAGGGCAAAAGCAAGATGAATGGAGCGTGCTTTACCGGAATTGAAGACCAGCCAAGAGAAATCCATGCCCGTCCACTCACGCAAGCTGAGCGGTATGGAGGACATCAACGGTGAGGCGATCCATAACTGAAAGAAAGCCCACGCCAGTGCCAGACCGCTAATAATTAAGGCAACTTGTTTACCAGGATTACGCCCTCCCGTATCACTAGCTAAGACCATTTCCTCCAGATCTTCAGCGGATAAGGGGGTATTTTGTTTTGTTGAACTCATACACTGTTCCTTGTTTTTGGGGGCGATTCAGAAAAGAAAGGGGGCGAACAGCGCGCCCCCTTCCCAGTACAGTCAAATCAAGCTGGAAAAATACTGCGTCAAACCATGCAGTTTTATTCCATCCAGCCTTTTTCCTTGTAGTACTTCACGGCGCCATCGTGTAGAGGAGCAGTCAGCATGTTTTTGACCATCTCTTCTTCCTTCAGGTTGGCGAATGCCGGGTGCAGTTTCTTAAACTTGTTAAAGTTATCAAAGACCGCTTTGGTCAACTGATAGACTTGTTCTTCGGGTACGTCACTAGAGCTTACAAAGGTAGCACCTACACCAAAGGTTTCTGTATCTTCATCAGTACCTTTGTACATGCCGCCTGGAATCGTTGCTTTGGTGTAATAAGAATTTTCTTTGACCAGCTTATCGACTTCCTCACCAGTCACTGGAACGAGTTTAGTGTCACAAGAAGTCGTGGCTTCGGTGATCGAACCATTGGGGTGACCTACTGTGAAGACAATCGCGTCATATTGATTATTGCACAGTGCTTGTGACTGTTCGGAAGACTTTAAGTCACCTGCCAAAGCCAAATCAGCCTTTTTCCAGTCTTTAACTTTCATAACACGTTCCATGGTCGAGCGTTGGCCTGAGCCTTCATTACCAATATTAACACGCTTACCCTTGAGGTCATCGAAACTGGCTATGTCAGCATCGGCACGTGCTACTACAGTGAATGGCTCGGGGTGTACTGAGAAAACAGCTCGCAGTTTGTCATCTGAACCGGCTTCTGCAAATTTGCCAGTGCCTTTGACAGCTTCAGATTGCACATCGGACTGAGCGACCCCGAATTCGCGGTCGCCAGCTTTGATGGCATTGATATTATCTACCGAACCACCAGTTGATGGCGCTTTACATTCCAGACCATGCTCATCCTTACCCGCATTGACCAATTTGCAAATAGCCAGACCGACTTGATAGTAAACACCTGTTTGGCCGCCCGTACCAATGGTAATAAAGTCAGTTGCACTGGCGGGTGTAGCAAAAAGTGAACTGGCAAACAATGTACTGCTCAATGCAAGATATAATGGGGATTTCTTCATGTGTGTCTCCTCTTTTCCATATTTTCCATAGTACCCTTTGTTTAAGTTAAGGGTCTTTAAGGGGTTATTTTAAAAAAAGTGTGGCGCTTTAAACGGGTATAAGTTCATACAGTGAGTACCAGTAAAAGCGTTTTGATTTAGCCAACAGCAGGTTTCAAGTAAACTACATTTTCCATGAATTGGCAAAAGCTAGTGTGTAAATACTTGAAACCTGTTTATGATGAGCTGGCTGGATTCTGGCTGATTAATGTGTCAAACGCCGCACTTGAGCCTCTATTAAGTCAGCATAGACTGTATCATCATTGCCTTGATAGATCAGCGAAGCGGCCAGTTTACTGGCGAGTACGGCTGACTTTAATTTAGGTGGTAAACGCTCAACGCGATGACGCCAGGCGTCGTCTTCACGAATCAAGGCGGGCATATGTTGTAACATGGCATTACGGTAATCAGGGCGATCACTCAGTTCAGGCTTGGCTTCAAAATAAGCAAACATACGGCTGTAATGCTCATTAATTTCACGGCTAAGCTGGTTGGAAATTTCAGTATAAGCCAACTTGCCGCCTGCTTCACGGTGACGGCGAATAATGGTGCGTGCCTCCTGCTCCGCCAAACGATTGAGTATGTCAATAACATCACTCACATAACGTTCTTTGTTTGCCAAAAATTCTTCATCACTGAGCATTAAATTACCCAGGATTTCATAAGAGGATGAAATCACGCCGCACTTGTTGGCAGAAGCGTCGCGCATAATGACCACGCCACGTTGTTGTAATACCATGCGCGCATCGGGTGTGATAAATGAGTTGGCGCCTTCAATAATGACATCAGCAGAAGGATTGCCTAAGCTATCGAAGAATTGATTGACATTATGCGCTGCAATCGTTTCTGGACGGCCTCCTGCGGGGATAAACAGATCAGTGTCAACCGTAAAGGGCAAACTATTGAAAGTCTTGTAAAATTCATCAGTAGAAATCCACTGTTCTTCCAAACCTTGCTCAGTGCGAATCATTTTGCGGAATAGTTCACGTACGCCTTCAGTTTTGCGTTGAGTGCGATAGATAAGGTAAGCACCAACATGCAGTGCTTCTGGATCAAAAGCATGTAAATCATCCTGAAGGATGATTTTCTGCAAAGCTGAGTGATCTAAACCTTGGGGATCAAAAGCAGCGCCCGTACCGTCGATAATCATGCGGATTTCGACTTTAGGGCAACGCTCCAGCAATAAGCGCATGCTATTACCCGCAACGTCCCCATTGGGGCCGCCAGTAATTTTGACGCTAAAGGCATCTTGGTGCATGTTGATGCCCTTGATTTCCTCCAAAGTGACTTCAGCAAAGCGAATCACGCCAATGGAGGTTACACCGTATTCCTTGTGATTAATGCCCACTTGTTTGCTGGACATAATGCCAGAACCGAGAACATAAGCCCGTTCGACTGCTTGCTCTGCAATGATTTCAACCATGACATCGTGCATGTTTTCATCGGGGCCCAATTCGATAGGTTCTTGCTGGGCATAGTAATCGACTACCCGCCGGTCTTTGGCTTTGCCACTGTCGTCGGTGACAAATAAGTCAAGAAAGGCTTGTGTAAAGCCAAATTGCATTTTGTATAAATATTGTATAACCGTGGTGTGTGGTGTATCAGGTCGTGTATTAAGAATAGCGACCATTTTGGAGCCGCCTTCGTAAATATCCTTATTTTTCAGGTGTTGGGTATGTGCCAGTACATAATTTTCTTTGAATAGTGTATTGGCATTGCTAACGTAATCATCATGGCCTTGTGTCATAAGTGTACGCCAGCCCCCGCGTGCAATATCTGAGAAGCCGATATGGTAGCCACAGCTACTGCGACCTGAAAAGAAGGTAATACGGAAAGGGCGTTCTGGCGGCAAATCGGCCGTGAATGAGGCGTCTAATTCATCCAAATAAACAGGATCTAAGCGGAACGCTAAGGCGTGTTTTTCAGCGACAAAGAAGTTGGTTTTCAGGCAGTTCACAATGAAGCTAATCGTACAGCGGAAAATAATACGGCGGGTTTCATCCAGAAAACGGCGACCTGTATTGAAATTATCCACCCTTTCGCGTGTTTGTTCCAGTAAGGCTGAATACAACAGCTCACGTTCTTCCAGCTCAGGTTTGAAGCGGGCGTAGAACAGTTTAATCAGTTGTGAGCTGATTTCAGGGTGATTGTGGAAGGCACGTTGAATACCTTCAGGATCAAAGCGCTCGGGGTAGCAATGAGCCAGATTAGTATGTACAAAGCTAATCATGGCTTTAACCAGTGTTGCATCAGGGCCATCCATTAAGCCGGTTTCCACCAGATTATGAAAGCTAGCTGAGTCAGAGGACAGTATTTGCGTGTTGTAAAGTTCTGCCTGTAACTGTTGGAAGCGCTCACTGCCTTTGTCCAGTGCTGCACCATCGCGTGGATTAACATAGAAACTTGCAAGGAAGTTAGGATAAACACCATTACTCATGGTCATGACATAAGCCCGTTTTACGCCAATATTTAAGCGTTTGAATACATCAATGACTTGCAGAAGGAAATCATGTTGCGGCGGATTGCTGACACCAAACAAGACACGCGCAACTTCAGTACCTTCTGAGCGTTGCAGCGGCTGAATGTCTAGATGGATGCCATTATTGGCTTTAGTGCTGCGGTATAAATCCATAACCCGTACTAAGCGCTCTGGATGGGATACACGCACATAGTCCTGATTATTGACCCATAATAGTTTTAGCAGCTCCTCCAACTGAGGGCGACCAAAATTAGGCGTGTAATCATGCGCAGCAGCGGCGCTGACTGCTTCGATAATGCTTTGTGGGAGTTGCTCACCTGCACCTGCTTCTATTGCAGCGGCAATGTCCGTATCGGATTGAAGGGTATAGTCAAAGCGTAGGATTTCTAGGTAATGATGGTTGTCCGGCAAGGGTTTCAAGGACGTATTGATTTCAGCATAGAGCAGATTATCTCGCTTAGGCAGGTGTTTTAGTGTGCTATGCAGTGAATTAGTGATACCTGCTTGGGCTAATAATAAACGCTCTGGACGATCCGCCAGTCTAATATAAGGCAGCTTGTCAATACGATTAATGCCATTGGCCAACATGGCCAGTGCTTCGATTTCATCTTGATTGAATGTAAAAAAGAAAGGGTGCATGGCTGTTGCTAGCCAAGTGAGATTGTTTGCGGTGTTTTGATTGTTCTTGCTAATTGTTTGCTGAATCTCCGCAAGGATTGCAGCGTTAGGCGCATTCTCCATTAGTGCCTCCTGATATTGGCTAGTAATAGGTGTTTTTATTAGTTTAAAGAAAAGACAGGTACTGCTTTTTAGCCTAGCTTAACAGGATTTTTTTCTAAAATACTGCAAATGCAGTACAGGCATGTTTTTTTATTTTTGGTATGCTCTGTGCTGCACGTGTTTGTGCCTATTCTGTTATGTTTTATGGAGACTTTATGAGTCACGTTTTCCCTCGTCATTGTAAGCTTACTTATCCTATAGCTGTTGCGGGTGATGGCTGTTACCTCATTGATGCTGAGGGTAAGCGTTATTTGGATGCTTCGGGGGGGGCGGCAGTGTCCTGTTTGGGACATAGCGACGCGGGTTTGCGTGAGGCGATTAAGTCACAAGTTGATCAGTTAGCTTTTGCCCATACTGGTTTTTTTAGCTCGGAACCAGCTGAACATTTAGCAGAAAGCTTGGTGGCTCATGCGCCTGCCGAAATTGATCGTGTTTACTTTGTTTCAGGAGGATCAGAAGCGGTTGAAGCTGGTATTAAGCTGGCGAGGCAATACTTTTTAGAAAAGGGTGAGCCACAGCGTACCCGTTTGATTGCACGTCATCAAAGTTACCACGGTAATACCTTGGGCGCTTTGGCGACTGGTGGCAATCAGTGGCGACGTAAACCGTTTGCACCTTTACTGATTGAAACAAGGCATATTTCTCCTTGCTATGCTTATCGTGGTCAGGCGGCTGATGAAAGCGAATATGATTATGGTCAGCGGGTAGCCAATGAATTGGAAGCCGAATTATTGCAACTAGGGTCACAGACCGTGATGGCTTTTGTCGCCGAGCCGGTGGTGGGGGCTACAGCCGGTGCGGTGCCCGCTGTACAAGGCTATTTCAAACGAATTCGTGAGATTTGTGATCAATACGGTATTTTGCTGCTCTTGGATGAAGTGATGTGTGGCATGGGGCGTACGGGGACTTTGTTTGCTTGTGAGCAAGATGGTATTCGCCCGGATATTATCACCATTGCAAAAGGCTTGGGTGCAGGCTATCAGCCAATTGGTGCCATGTTGTGTAGTGCAAAGATCTATCAGACGATAGAACAAGGTAGCGGCTTTTTCCAACATGGTCACACTTATATGGGGCATGCAACGGCTTGCGCGGCTGGTAATGCTGTACTGGATGCCTTATTAGGTGAGCGTCAGGTTTTATCTCAGGTTAGTGAACGAGGCATGCAGCTAGAGCAGGCCTTAAGACAGGCTTTTGCCCAGCATCCTCATGTGGGGGATATTCGTGGTCGAGGCTTGTTTAGAGGTGTAGAGCTGGTGGCTGATCGTGACAGCAAAATGCCTTTTGATCCCAAGCTGGCTCTGCACAAGCGCATTAAGGTCGCGGCCTTTGCCAATGGTTTGATTTGCTACCCTATGGGCGGAACGGTTGACGGTGAGTGGGGTGATCATATTTTACTAGCACCGCCTTTTATTATTACAGAATCACAGCTAGATGAATTGGTCAGCAAGCTATCCAGTGCCATTGATCAAGCGATTGTTCAAGTCGCATAAGGAAAGTGATAAGAGCCAGAGCTAATGAACTACCGCTTTGAATTACCACGCATTATGCTTGCGCCTAATGGTGCAAGGCGTAGCAAGCTGGATCATCCGGCCTTGCCGCTGAGTATTGATGAGATTGTACAGTGTGCGCAGGAATGTTTTGCAGTGGGTGCGACAGGGATTCATGCCCATATCCGTGATGCAGCAGGGCAGCATGTCTTGGATGTCGGTTTGTATCGAGAGCTTATGCAGGCACTAGCACAAACAGTACCTGCTTTGCGTGTACAGGTGACTTCAGAGGCGGCAGGGCGTTATCAGGCCGCAGAGCAACAAGCCATCATTCGTGAATTGTGCCCGGCTTATGTTTCCGTAGGTTTGCGAGAAATGTTGTCACCTGATTCAGATCAGCAAACTCAACGACAGGCACAAGCTTTTTATACTTGGGCGGCGGCTGAAGAGGTATGTGTACAGCATATTTTGTATTCGGCGGCAGATTTACAAAACTGGTTAATGTATGTAGAGCAAGGCTTGATTACCAGCCCGCTTGGAAAGCCGCATTTGTTGTTTGTTTTGGGACGTTATACTCAAGCACAACAAAGCTCCCCATCCGACTTACAGCCTTTTTTGGCGCTGATGGATGAACGTGGCTTACGTACTGAACTGGATTGGGCGGTGTGTGCTTTCGGTATGGCCGAAACCGCTTGCCTGCTTGAAGCCGCGCGTCAAGGCGGCAAAATGCGAGTCGGATTTGAAAATAGTTTATGGCATGCGGATGGTAGTCTTGCCCGAGATAATCGTGAGCGCGTTGTACAGCTGCTTCAAGCTTTGGCGGTATCCGAGGCAGGGGCATCATAGCTTGCCAATCGAATCGCGCGAACAATCTGGCTATAGGCGTAAAATCCCCGCCATGACAGCGGGGAGCGAGGTTTACAGCCAAGTGTTAAACCATTTCGTAAAGGAAACGCTTAGTTTTAAGAACGAGTAATGGCAATAAAGCGTTTTTGTTCGCCACGTTGAAGTAAGACAGCCAATGGTTTGGCTGCGGGAGCTTCTTTTACCTTAGCTTGCAAGTCGGCTGGGCTATTAATCGTTTTATTGTTCACGGATAAAATAATATCACCGGCTTGCACACCAGCGCGTTCGGCAGGGCTGTCACTGCGAACATTGCGAACAACCACGCCATTTTCTACACCTGCTTGGCTGCGCTCATTGTCAGATAAGGGGGCAATGGCTAAACCCAATTCGCCTGTCGCTGTGTCAGCACTGTTTTTGGCAAATTTGGGGTGATTGCCCTTATCAGCTAATTGCTCAATGGTGACAGGTAGGCTTTTTTCAGAGCCATTACGACGCACAGTCAGGTCGACTTTGCTGCCGGTGGCAGTATTACCAACCAGTAAAGGCAAATGATTTGCTGAGTTCACTTCAGTGCCATTAAAGGCCACAATCACATCACCTGCTTGTACACCCGCTTTGTCCGCAGGGCTAGAAGGTACTACGCTGGCGACTAATGCACCATAAGGGTGTGACATGCCAAAGGAATCCGCTAATTGCTGATCTAGATTTTGGATTTCTACACCTAACCAACCACGACTCACTTGCCCATTGGCTTTCAATTGTTCGGTAACATTTTTCACCAGATTAACGGGTATGGCAAAAGAAATTCCCATGTAACCGCCGCTACGGCTATAAATCTGCGAATTAACGCCGACTACATTGCCATTCAGGTCAAATAAAGGGCCGCCTGAGTTACCCGGGTTAACCGCCACATCCGTTTGAATAAAGGGCACGTAAGTACCGTCAGGTAAGCTACGTGATAAGGCACTGACAATACCTTGAGTGGCTGAGTGATCCAAGCCAAAGGGTGCACCAATCGCAAATACCCATTGTCCTACTTCCAAGCCATCAGAATTACCCAAGCTCACAGTGGGTAAGTTATTTGCCTCTACTTTTAATAAGGCGACATCGCTATAACTGTCCTGTCCTATGACTTTGGCGGGTAGCTCGCGTTTATCGTTCAGGGTAACAGTGACTTCCCCCGCATCGTCAATGACATGGGCATTGGTAACAATATAGCCATCTTCTGAGATGATAAAGCCAGAGCCCATCGCGCTATGGCGGAAGTTGGGCATATTGTGGTGTGGCATATTGCGGAAAAATTGGCGCAGTTCATCGGGTATGCCGTCGGGCAATTCAAAATTACGTAGGCCGTTAGTGGTACGGGAACCTTCGACTGAAATATGAACGACAGCATCACGATTGTCTTTAATTAATTGGGTTAACTGCGGCAGTGTATCGGCTTGTGCAGTCATCATGGTTGCCGGAAAAGCTAACGCTAGACTGAGTGCTGCTGCACCTAAGACGGGTAAAACGGGTTTTTTCGTAAGAGCAGATAAAGTTGGCATATTGCTTTCCTCGGATATTAAATTAGCTTGCGGCTTATCATGCACCACCTAACCTTACCGTGCTTTTGCCAAAAAATTACCAAAAGTTAATTTTTAGACGACTTTGCTGACATTAACAAATGTTCATGCTGAATCAGTATTGATTTGGTTTATGCTATAGCACATGAATATTCTGCTTGTAGAAGATGATAAAGCAACCGCCAGTTTTATCCAGAAAGGTCTAACTGAAAGTGGTTATATTGTTGACCATGTTGATAATGGTGAGGACGGTCTGCATTGGGCGATGAACGGGCAGTATGATGCCTTGATTGTCGATCGTATGTTACCTCGACGTGATGGCTTGTCGATTATACAGGCGCTACGCTCAGAAAATAGGGATACACCTGTTTTGATCCTGAGTGCTTTAGGTGAAGTGGATAATCGTGTGGAAGGTTTGCGGGCAGGAGGGGATGACTATTTGGTTAAGCCTTATGCTTTCAGCGAATTACTAGCCCGTTTGCAAGCTTTATTGCGCCGTGCTCAGCCGGTGCAGGATCAGTCTGTATTGCGTTTACGTGATCTGGAGATGGATTTGCTCAAGCGTCAAGTGCGTCGGGCAGGTGTGCTTATTAATTTGCAGCCCCGTGAATTTACTTTGCTGGAATATTTGCTACGCCATACGGGACAAGTGGTGACACGCACTATGCTATTGGAAAAAGTATGGGATTATCACTTCGATCCACAAACCAATGTGATTGATGTGCATATTAGCCGTTTGCGTGGCAAGATAGACCGCGACTTTGATGTACCGTTATTGCACACCATTCGCGGTGCAGGTTATATCTTGCATGATCCTGAGACTGCTTAATACCACTGTTTTTCGTCTTTCTTTGGTATATGCCCTATTGTTTAGTGCCGTGGTGGCGGTGGCTATGGGCTCAATTTATTGGGGGGCGGCAGCACAATTGGTGCTCCAAGCAGATACGCGTTTACGTTTGGAAAGTAAAGCATTAGAAGATTTGCTGCGTACCGGCTCAGTGAATACCTTGCGCGAAACCATTAAGTTACGTAATGAAGACAGTCGGCGGGCGGGGCGGCGCTTTTTTATCTATGGTCTAACAAATAGCCAGACCCCCGTTTTTGATGAGTACGTGCGTCTGGATATGCCAGCAGACAGCAAGGCCAAGGCTTCCCAAGCGTTTGGAACGGCCAGTTTTTCCAGTCTATTACGTGCGATTGATCAGCCTGTAAGTGTGCCGCAGGGTGAAGATAAGGCGCGGGTCTTGATTACGACATCTCCAGATGGCTGGCAGTTATTGGCAGCGGCCGATATGAGTGATCAAGAGGAGCTGCTGAATACGCTATATCGCAATATCGTGTTGGCGATATTTATTATTTTTGCGCTGGCCATTTTGGGCGGTGTATTAATGGGTTACGGTGTATTACGGCGTATTGATAGTGTGCGTAAAACAGCGGATAGTATTATCAATGGCGATCTGACTCAGCGCATGACCGTGACGAATCGTAATGATGAATTTGATCGCCTCAGTGTGGTGTTAAATAGTATGTTACAGCGCATTGAGCAACTGATGCAGGCTATGCGCGAAGTCACAGACAATTTGGCGCATGACTTGCGTAACCCGCTGAATCGTTTGCGCAATCGCTTGGAGGCCAGCCGCTTTCACACACTCGATGAGGACAGTCAACAATCCTTGCTTCAGGATGCACTACAAGATGTCGATGATTTGATCAAGACTTTTAATGCTTTGTTGGGCATTGCCCAAGCAGAATCAGGTGTGCATCGAGATGACTGGTCTGATGTGCGGGTGGATAAATTGATTGCGGATTTGGGCGAACTGTATGAGGTGGTCGCTGAAGAGCAGGGTATTCAGTTTAGCTATCATTCAGAAATAGGCTTGCAAGTGTATGGTAATCGGCAGCTATTAGCGCAAGCCTTGACTAATTTGCTGGATAATGCGGTTAAGTACACGCCTGAAGGTGGTCAGATTAGCTTGCATGCCCAAGCTCAAAATCACTTAGTAGCCGTTAGTATCAGTGATACTGGACCGGGTATTCCGCCAGAGCAAGGTGAGCGAGTATTTGAGCGCTTTGTCAGGCTAGACAATGCACGCAGCACGCCGGGCAATGGTTTGGGTTTAAGTCTGGTCAAGGCCGTAGCAGATATGCATGCTGCACAGATCAAACTGGAAGATAAGCAGCCAGGGCTGCGGGTGGTTTTGTTGTTTCAAGCAACGGCTTAAATCGAGTGGGTATGCTATTGTCCCGAGCAAGTTACCGTTTGCTATTTTATTGAGTATAAGCACACACCATGACAGAAGCACAAAAGAAGCGTCTGGAGCAGCAGCTCTGGGCTATCGCCAATGAACTCCGTGGCAAGATGGATGCGGATGAGTTCCGTGATTACATTCTGGGGTTCATCTTCTTTAAATATCTCTCTGAAAAACAATATCTGCATGCCAATGAGCTGCTGATAAACGAAACCGTCAAGGATTATGCCTCACTGACGGATGCAGACGATATTGAAGCTATTAGGGAAGATTCACTGGAGAATCTGGGCTATTTCCTCCGCCCGGATGAGTTGTTCACCACCATCAGTCAGAAGGGCAATGCGCCGCAGGAGGGTGAAAGTCATTTCATTCTGGAAGACCTGCAAGCGGTGCTGAATAATATCGAGCAGAGTACAATGGGCACGGACAGTGAGGAGGATTTTAACAAGCTGTTTGAAGATATTGACCTCAATAGTACCA
>PDPH01000032.1 GCA_002747435.1 Pseudomonadota bacterium | reverse complement strand
AACTGACGAGTACGCTGGCCATTAGAAAACCTCAATTAAGTGTAAAATTTGAAAGTGTACAACAATAGAGTTTTCAACGCATCTAAATCACGACCGAAACCGTTTTACTCATTCGTGAATATGCAACAGGGACCCAGCGTTACGAGCTGGGTCTACCTAAAGGTAAAGTGGAAATAGGCGAAGATATACTAACCGCTGCAAACCGAGAAATTATGGAAGAAGTGGGCTACGGTGCTAATGATATACGCTTGCTAAAGCAAGTGACTTTAGCACCTGGTTATATGGCACACCGCACCCATGTATTATTTGCTCAGGATTTATATTCAGCCAAACTAGAGGGTGACGAGCCTGAGCCCCTAGCTGTAATCCCCTGGAAATTAAAGCACTTAGATCAACTAGTTTATAGCAATGAGTGCAGCGAAGGTCGCAGTTTACTTGCGCTTTACATGGTACGCGACTTGCTTTCATCTCAAAAATAATGGCGATAGCCAACAGCTAAAAAATCCTCACCATTTTTTACATTATCACCCCATAACTCAAAAACCGTGCAACGGTGATGTAATCGAACAAAAATTTCACTTTCAGATAACTGTTTATTGGCAGTGGAAACCGCTAGCTCTGCCACCAAGTAGTTCAAAAATCTTCCATTTTGCTTATCTTGCGGTTCCATAGGACTAGGCTTGGATAGCCACGAAACGCCCACTGGAGCAAAACGTACCTGAACACCACTTAGTAAGCTAGACGACGCAAAAGGCTGCCACTTCAACACAGGGGCAACTGCCAGCTCGGTTAAATCTGCTTTACCAAACTGCTGAGCCATAACGCCTTCTAATTCAACAGAAACAGGCCAGTTTGCAGATGCCCAAATTTCACGATTCACAGCTAATCCAAACATATAATGATCTTCAAATTGACTATCCCGAAAACCAGTTAATGCCTTGATCGGAGTACTATCGTAAAACTGGCCTGCATAAATAGCTAGGCCAAAACTTCCACCACCCGCCCATACAGGCAATGCAAAAAGTCCCACCATTATAAAAATTAATACCGCTTTTAATTTAAACATTCCATCACCTTTGTTGCTTCGGCTGCTTAGTGAATAATTTAATGACTAACCTAACCTAAAGCCATAAGCTTGAGCGTTGATTTGTTTTATGGTTCTATGTACCTTGAGATTTTAACTCTCAACAGCTAATGATAATAGCTTTTAAATAACAGTATAGAATCGCAATACTTACACTTTCACCCAGGAAAAATTCCATGAGCCTCAAACAGCTAGTCCCTATTGCCATACTTACTACACTGTTTTCTAAATCATTATTGGCTGAGACCAACTGGGAAGCACAAATTGTAGCCGATAACACACAACAACATCTAAGCCTAATAGAAGCCATTAAAGAACTAAAATGGGAGTTTGGCTCAGTGGTCGCTGGCACAACTTACTTAGGTCTGGATAATTGGAACTGGGGCAGCAGCAATACTTTTAAAACAGTCAATGAAGGTTGGTTTGGCACAGACACTGGCAGTGCTGGCGCGGATAAGCTGGGGCACATGTATAGTACTTACCTGATGAATGAACTATTTACCAAGCGTTTGATTGACAAAGGCTATTCTCCCAAAGAAGCTGCTCGTAATGGTGCTTTGTTGGCAGGTGGCATCATGCTATGGGTAGAGGCATTTGATGGTTACTCAGTTGACCACGGTTTTTCCTATGAAGATGTTGTACTTAACACGACAGGTATTGGTATTTCTTATCTAAAAAATACCGTTCCTGGCTTGGACGATAAAATCGACTTGCGTGTTGAGTATCATCCCACGGAAGAACATGGTGATCACCCCATTATTGATTATTCTGGTTATACCTACTCGGGTGTTTTGAAGCTCGGGGGATTCGAGCGCCTCCAAAATACCCCGTTAAAATATGTAGAACTGCAATTAGGCTACCACACGGAAGGTTTCAAGAAGAATGAAGAAAAACACTACAATGAAAAGAAAACTGAGCTACAACTAGCTATCGGACTTGACTTATCAGAAGTATTATTCAAACCAGCCAAGCGCTATACTGAAAGCGACTGGATTGACTACGCCGATACTTTTTTCCGTTACTATCAAATGCCAGGAACTTACATTCCTACAACGCTTAATGAGCGTACAGTCCCCTATCGTTAAAATAATGACACCGACCTAATAGTAAAGCTGTAAAGCTAAAGCAGCTTCAACTATCACGCGAGAGTATGAGAGTAGCACCGCGTGCATCCACCTATTAGGCAGATAGCTTAGCAATCACCCGCAATAGCTTCTCTTTTGCGATAGACCCCACACGTTGAACATCCGCACTCTCCGCCAAAGCCAGCACAGTGGCAGGATCCATAAAGCTCACTACCACATCACCATCCTCTTGCTCATACATAATAAAATTGCAGGGTAATAATGTACCTGCTATAGACCGTTAAGGTAACATTAAACTCGTAAGCCATGCTGGATTCCTTTCAATTAATTACTAAACCTACCAAATACTAGCAAAGCATAATCCACAAACCATGCAAAAACGCAAAGTCTATGGTATATCTACACGCGCTAACTTACCGGAGGAGTTTTATATGAAGAAAGAAACCTTGGCAATTCATGGGGGCTACACCACCGAACCCACAAGCAAGTCAGTCGTTGTACCTATTTATCAAACCGTTTCCTATGAGTTTGACAATGCCCAACACGGCGCGGACTTATTCAACCTAGCCGTACCTGGCAATATTTACACTCGCCTTATGAATCCCACCAATGATGTGCTGGAAAAGCGTGTCGCTGAATTAGAAGGTGGCTTAGCGGCACTTGCACTTAGCTCAGGCATGGCAGCGGTTAACTACGCCATTCTTACCTTAGCCAAAGCAGGTGACAATATTGTTACCACCCCCCAACTCTACGGTGGCACTTACACTCTGTTTGCTCATATGCTGCCTAGCTTGGGCATAGAAGTACGCTTTGCTGCCAGCGATAAAGCCAGCGATCTGGAGCAACTGATTGATGACAATACCCGTGCCGTCTTTTGCGAAACCATCGGTAACCCTGCCGGTAATATTGTCGATATAGAATCCATCGCTCAGGTAGCCCACAAACAGGGCGTAGCCGTGATTGTAGACAATACCGTGGCTACGCCTATTTTATGCACACCTATTAGCTATGGTGCTGATATTGTCGTACACGCACTGACCAAGTACCTTGCCGGTCATGGTACTTCATTAGGAGGCATTATTGTCGACTCTGGCAAATTCGACTGGGCCAAACACAAGGAACGTTACCCTCTACTTAACCAACCTGAACCATCTTATCATGGCGTGGTTTACAGCGAAGCCTTTGGTCCTGCCGCCTATATTGGCCGCGCCCGCACCGTGCCACTACGCAATACCGGCTCAGCCTTGTCACCCTTTAATGCTTTTCTAATATTACAAGGCATTGAAACGATTAGTCTACGCATGGAACGTCATTGCGAGAATGCGCTAACAATTGCCCATTACCTAAAAAATCATGAAAAAGTGGACTGGGTCAGCTTTGCCGGATTGGAAGGCCATGAATATTATGATTTAGCACAGAAATACTTTGACGGCAAACCCGCTTCACTGATGACCTTTGGCATTAAAGGTGGCTTTGAGGCGGGCGTAAAATTTTATGATCAACTAAAAATGATTAAAAGACTGGTCAATATCGGTGATGCTAAAACATTGGCCTCCCACTCGGCTTCGACCACGCATCGCCAACTGACACCCGAAGAGCAGCTTAAAGCAGGTGTAAGCCCGGAAAGTATCCGCCTCAGCGTTGGCATTGAGCATGTGGATGACATTATTGCAGATATGGAGCAAGCATTTGCGCTTATCTAGCCATTTATAACTATCGCATAACGTTATTGCCTGTATACCTTTTGTATATGTGTGCCTTTGCCTGAGCTTCTCAAGTCAGGCAAAGTTAAAAGTTAATCAGCTAAGCCTCAAATCGCTCTACTAACAGAGCCTTCCCCCATAAGCACTGCATGCTTTGTAAATGCGCCCCAGTATGCTTATTGGAAAAAAAACGTACTGAACCAAGACAGGATTCCTGGCACAGTAATGCTTTTTGCATTAAAACGCGCTGCACTTGTTGCGCTACTGCCCAACTCGTTTCCAAAATAGTAACGCTATCACCTGCTAATTCACGCAAAACATTGCTTAAAAAAGGATAATGCGTACACCCTAAAACCAATGTATCTGCACCTTGATCAAGCAAAGGCTGCACATAACGCTGTAATAAGTACTGCAAAGCAGGACTATCAAAATCTCCCTCTTCCACATGCTCAACCAAACCAGGACAAGCTTGCACCAAAACCTGTTTACCTGCCGAGTATTGAGCAATTAAACGCTGTAAGCGGACACTGTGAGCAGTGCGCTCCGTCGCCAATACGCCAATTACACCTGATTGGGTTAATTGCACGGCTGGCTTGACGGCTGGCTCAATAGCAATCACTGGCACAGGCAATTCTGCACGCAATTGCTCTACTGCATGAACGGTCGCTGTATTGCAAGCCAAGACAATGGCCTTAGCCCCTTGCTCCAACAAAAAACGACTAACAGCCAAACTACGCGCCACAATATGAGCTTCCGTTTTACCGCCATAAGGAGCATGAGCAGAGTCAGCCACATAAATCAGGGGTTCCGTGGGCATTAAAGTATGAACTGCTTGCAACACCGAAATGCCTCCAAGGCCGGAATCAAAAATCCCCAAGGCTTTACACATCATGCTGCTGCAAGTATTGATACCATTGTTCGAATAAGGCTTTATCCAGCGATGCAACAACAGAGCGATTTTGCACCACAGGCCGAAAAACGGCTTCCCCTTTTAGGGTGCAAGCATAGCCACCAGCCTCAGACAATAGCAGTGTGCCTACTGCCAAATCCCAGATTTTCATACCACCATGTAAATAAACTTGCCCACGATTAGCAGCTATCCACGCCCACTCCAAGGTACATGCGCCCAAATTACGCTGTGAAGCAAACGGCATATTTTGCAAAAGCACTTGTTGCAAAACACTAGGCAGGCGCTTGAAATTAAGCAAAGCGACGGCTTGCTTTAATGAAAAACCGCTTGGCTGACTTTGCAAACGAACACCGTTTAAAAAAGCGCCTTGGCCTTTTTGTACCGTAAAACTTTCTTGGCGCACAGGATCATAGGTAATCCCCATGACAACCTTGCCTTTATGAAACAAGGCCAAAGAAGTAGCAAATAATGGCACGCCTGCTGCAAAATTGGTCGTACCATCCAGAGGATCCAAACACCACAACCAATCCGATTCGAGCAATAACTTTTCTTGCTGCTCAACATCCATTTCTTCGCTTAAAAAAGCAATGGAAGGCCAATGTTGCTTTAACAACTCACATAGGCGTTGATTGGCAGCCAAATCGGCTTCTGTCACCAAGCTACCATCGCCCTTGAGACGAAACCCAGTTTGCCCAAAACGGGTCATGATCTCGTCTTGAGCCACCTGACTTACCATATCCGCCAACAAATCGACTTCAGGGAGCATGACTTATCCTTTCTTATTAAGAATACTGTCAATCTAAGTGGCATCACTACAGCCGTCAAGCCAACATAGACCGACAAATTCACTTAGATTGGTTTATTTCACTACTCGATAGGTTTATGCTTTTTACCACCAAGAATCACGACTTAAGTTTCATACAAAGAACCCATAGACCCAAACCACAATGAGCCGACTTCTAAACGAAAAAGACTATTTTCATGGCAAAACCGAATGCACCGGTATCCTGCTCGTTAATTTAGGTACACCGGATAAAGCTGAGAAAAGCGCTTTACGGCGTTATTTGCGCGAATTTCTATCTGACCCGCGTATAATAGAGTTACCTCGCTTGCTGTGGTATCCCATACTTTATGGCATCATACTCAACAAATATCCTGCATCCAGTGCTGCTAAGTACCGTAAAGTCTGGACAGAAGACGGCTCTCCTTTAATGCAAATTTCCCAACAACAACAAAAAGCCTTGCAACGAGAGATGGAAACACGTTTTCGGGGCACAGTACGTGTTGAGCTAGCCATGCGTTACGGTAATCCCTCTATTCAAGCAGGCTTACTCAAACTCAAACAAGAAAATGCTCAGCGTATTTTAATACTGCCACTTTACCCTCAGTACAGTTCGACTACGACTGCTACTATATTTGCTCGTGCTTTCGAGACGCTAAACCGTTGGCGCTGGATGCCAGAACTACGCACTGTTCAGCACTATCACGATCATCCCAGCTACATTGAAGCTTTAGCACAAAGCTTAGATGCTCACTGGAGCACACAAGCACGTGGCCAATTGTTAATTATGTCGTTTCATGGCATTCCCAAGCGCTACCACCTGCAAGGTGATCCATATTATTGTGAATGCTACAAGACAGCGCGCTTGCTGGCAGAAAAGATGCACCTCAAACCAGATCAATATCGAGTGACCTTTCAATCACGTTTTGGTAAATCAGAATGGTTGCAACCTTATACCGATAAAACTTTGCAAACTTTGACCAACCAAGGCATCAAACACGTAGACATTATTTGTCCGGGTTTTGCAGCAGATTGCTTGGAAACACTGGAAGAAATTCAGCAAGAAAACAAACAATATTTTCTGGCAGCAGGCGGCGAAAGCTATCACTATATTCCGGCCTTAAACGCATCGACTGCACACATAAAAGCACTTGCTGACCTTATTCAACATCACACACAAGGCTGGGCGGAAACCTCACCAGACTGGACTAGACAGAAACAGCAACAACAAGCCGAGTTGAGCCAGAAACTGGCCAAGGCGCAAGGGGCAAAACAATGAAAAGCAGCCATAAGGTAGGGATTATACTGATTGGGGATGAATTGCTTAATGGTTCACGGCAGGACAAGCATCTGCCTAAAGTCATTGAACTATTAAATACTTGTGGCTTGCCATTAGCCTGGGTACGCATGGTAGGCGATGATTACACGCTATTAATTCATACCTTTAAAGAGAGTTTTAAAACATCTGACATTGTTTTTAGCTTTGGCGGTATTGGTGCAACACCTGACGACCTTACCCGCACTTGTGTTGCAGATGCTTTAGGTCTGAAATTATATCGCCACCCACAACTAACTGCCTTACTGAAAGAGCGTTTTGGCACAGCAGCCTACCCCAACCGTATCCGTATGGCGGAACTACCTGATGGTGCAAGCTTAATTCCAAACCCGATCAATCAAATCGCTGGATTCAAATTGCTCAACCATCATTTTGTACCAGGTTTTCCTAATATGGCTTGGCCAATGATTGAATGGAGCTTGAAAACTTACTATTCCCATTTGTTTGACCCTGAACCCGCTATTGATCAACGCTGGCTATTAGAAAACGTGCCAGAAAGCGAACTGATTCCCATGATGGAAGAATTATTAAAAAACTTTCCTGATGTTCGTCTTTCTAGCCTACCCAGCACTGACAAGCGTTTGCAAATTGATTTTGGCTTAAAAGGCAAAAGAGCTGCGGTACAACAAGCCGCGAATTGGTTTGAGCAACAAATGCAAGCCGCTCATATTGATTGTACACGCAGCTACCCAACCTATTAAATTTATCCGTGCTATCCGTGCAGACAAGCTCAAATGCTTTCATCCCATTAATACATCCACGTCACTGGCTCAGTTGGTTAGGCGTGGGTAGCTTAGCAGTACTGGCTTTTTTGCCTTGGACAATACGCTATTCCCTAGGCGTCAAAGCAGGCAAACTCATGTATCGACGCAATCAAAAACGCCGCCATATTGTTAGTACCAATATAGCCGCTTGCTTTACGAACTTAAACAATGAGCAGCAAACAAACTTAGTCAAGCAGCATTTTCAAGCATATACTTGTGCGCTACTGGATTACAGCATTCTATTTTTCCGCTCCAGACAATGGCTGCTGAAACGAATCGATATTGATGGACTAGACAAGTTGGATAAGGTAATCAAGAAAGAAAACAATGTATTGCTATTATTAGGTCATTCCGTCTGGCTAGAATTTGCTCCGGTGGCAATAGGCCATCACTATACCAGCTACGGCTCCTACAAACCCTTTAATAACCCAGTATTCGACTACCTTATTGCACGCAGCCGCTTGAAGGATGTAGCGTTCATCATTGCGCGAGAGGAAGGCATGATAAAACTAGTACGCTCACTCAAGCCAGGGCGATTATTATTTTTCCTAGCAGACCAGGATCATGGCGAGAAGCACTCGGTATTTGCCCCCTTTTTTGCAACAAACAAGGCAACGCTGACCAGTCCCGCACGTATCGCCAAACTAGGGAAAGCCACTACTTTTCCAGTCATGGCCTTCTTTGACAAATCCACAGGGAAGTATTTGGTCAAAATAGGTAATGCGCTAGATAAGTTTGGGCAACACACACCCGAACAAGATACCAAACTTATGAATATTGGCTTTGAACAATTAATACAAGATGCCCCAGAACAATATTTATGGATGCTCAAATTACTGCGCACCCGCCCAATGGGAGAAAAACCACTGTATTAAGCTCGCTTATCTTTATCCAAGGCCATACGTAGACCTTGCATGTGATACCCCTGAAACTCAAAGTTGAATGTTTCTGTAGCCCGAAATCCAAACTTTTCATAAAAAGTTCGAGCAATATGATTGGATTTGACCAATGACAGCTTTACAGGCCACACAGAGATAGTATTCAACATATCCTCTAGCAAACGACTAGCAACCTTCTGACGTTGATAATCAGGATGCACATACATCCAGGCAATATAATCATAGACATAGCCAGAAAAACCCTTGATAACACCATCTTCTTCCAAAACTCGAACAATAGTCTGCTCAAACAAGCGCATTGTTTTTGCTTCTTGGGTTAAAGGTACAAACACCAAATCTGCTGCCGCCTCAGCAGCAAATTCATAGGGACGTGCTAATTGATAAAGTCTAGCAACCGCACCTATATCTTTAACTTCATAAGGACGGATAATCATTGCCATTAGCGAGGAGAGAATTGCGCTGGTACCATCACGACCGTCACCTTGTCATAACTCAGACCTTCAATACTTTTCTCAACAATCAGTTTAATATCTGACTTCATTCCTTCGAGGTCATAAGCAGGGTGGTATTTGATAAAGACAGATGCAGAAGAAGGCTTGAGTTCTTTACCGGTTGGCCCATTCTCCGGTACAACAATGTGCACACGAGCAACTAATACACCATCAATCTGCCCCAAAGTTTCCTGTACACTTTGGGATAATGCGTAAATATAACGGATACGCTCCTCTGTTGGTGATGAAATCAGGCCATCACTTTTGAACATATCCCCCATTGTCGATAATTTCTCACGTGGATAGCCGCGCTCACGCAGTAAACGAACAGCATTAGGAATACTGGACTCATCAACACTCAAAACATAAGTGCCTTCCCTAGCATTCGATGTTTTCTGCGCATCAATACCATTGTCCAACATAATCGCCAGCATATTGTTAGCATCTTGCTCATCCAATCCACTATACAGTTCCGTTTTGCTGCACGCTGTTAACAGCATAAGTAGCAAAAAAACACCTGAACAGGAGGCGATAGCCTTTGTCGTTGTTTTTTTCACGGCATGTCTCCACTCAAACAATAGTTATATAGTATGTCTTAACCACTGGCACGGAATAGCGTCTGGAATCCCTTAGATACCTGCGACACCATAGATGAAATCAACTCCACACCGGACGACCACATCTGGAAATTCATTGCCCAAGCAGTCATATCCTTTTGATACTCAATGGATGCGGTATTATGCTGATTCATACCATCGACTAGGTTCTTCATACGTGACTCTAAGTCATTTCCCCCCGCCATCGAAGAAACTTCAGGGTAGGTACGTAAGGGTTGAGATGAAACATCTGCACCTGTACTTAAGTAATCATTAAAACTAGGACGATTGCGTAACTGATCAATAATGGAATGATAGGAAGCATCCATTTGCGATGCTTTTTCTATCAAGGCATTTTTCAATCCCCCTTCGCTAGCAGGCTGTGTTGCATCTACCCGTTGCAAAACAGGTTGATCCATTAATGAAGGTGGAATGCTGGAGTCAATCTGTTGACCACTCACCAACATATTTTGGAATCGGGTAACATCCGTCTGTTGCGCATCTGGCAAAGTCTGCGGCAAGGACTGCATATTTGCCAGAGGCAGTTGTACACCTAATAAACTGGGATCCATCATGGCTGTTTACCTACCTTCTATGGATTATTACTGCGAAAGATAAAAATCTGCGATACCTTTTTCGTCAGGGTTTCCATGTTTGGAGACTTCTTCAAATAAAGCTTTGGCTTCTTCTTGCTCACCCTTAAGGGTCAAAGCTATCCCTAAAAAGCATTTTGCACTCATGTGATTAGGTTCTTTTGCCAATACATTATTACGGAATATGTCAATTGCGCCGTCCATGTCACCTGCATACATTTTTGCAACAGCAACCCCCATTTTTACCGAAGATTGTTCACTAGCAATTGCGTCCACACCTTCCATGATTATCTGAGAACGTGTCGAGTCACCTTTGAAGCAGGCCATGTATCCAATTTCAGACAACAATTGCAGAATTTCAGTAGATGCTTTCATTATTTTCTCTTTATTTATTAGTTAGTCCGACAAGCAGAAGTGGCACCATGCCGAAGCATGATGCCACAAAAGAGCCATACCTGATGCTAAATCAGTTAGCTGCGTTACGCGCCAGAGTTTGCAACAAGCTTTGCATCTTTTCACTAATAGATGCTTCATGCTCTAACATGGAAGTTTCCATGCTGAATTTTCTATTTTCAGTAACAGCCTGGGATTGGAAATCCAGCATAGCTTGGTTACTTTGCTGCATTTGCGAAATGCTGTTTGAAATAGCACTAGTATCAACTGATGCTGCCATTAGTTTTTTCTCCTTAACTATTTAGATATACTATAATTCCCGATGACACTCATCAAACGCAGGGAATTCATTAAATTAATCAGAGGCATTGCGTTCCATGCCAAGTCTGCTCCAGTTATTTCTGGAACCAGACCTGTTCTACTACCTCCGAACTCGCTTCCAATGCTTGCAAGAACTTACTCAGTTTCTCGTACTCAGTAGGATCTACACCTTGGTTTAATTCAAAACGCACTTCTGATGCCACTTGGCTAAATTTCTCAAGAAGCTCATTTTTATAAATGCCTGAAATATCGTTTTTGAGGTTTTGTTCTATTTGTAAAATCATTGTTCAGCCTCTGCACCATAATAAATAGGTATCTCAATACCTCCGTTTGAAAGAAGTACATAGTCAGGTGTAATCTTTTTGATAAAATAGTTATTACCTAAACTAGATCCTTCCATATACTTCTTACCACCTTTTGACACTAAAAACGGTGTATCCCCTACGCTAACGCTTCTAATTGATAATTTGAGCCTATCACGTGCATCAAATAAGTTTTCAATAATCGCCGGACCTTCACCATTCAAACTAACAAATTCTTTGTAAAGCTCATCCCAACGATCCAACTCAGTTTTAGTCAACTCACCATCAACTTTAATGCGATCACGCTCGATAGTAACCCTTACGCGGCTAGACAGCCCTTTTTTCTCGATAAACTGCACCAGAGCATCCTTGCGTTTTACTAAGGTCTGCACTTCACTATCGTCGATATTTTCAATACCACTAACATCGTTAATGATATTATTCTTAATACGCGCCCAATCCGTATCACTACTGACATAACCTTGAGCTTTTA
Organism: Pseudomonadota bacterium; assembly: GCA_002747435.1. GTDB lineage: Bacteria > Pseudomonadota > Gammaproteobacteria > Thiotrichales > Thiotrichaceae > Thiolinea. The sequence goes on along the minus strand of PDPH01000032.1, from coordinate 8,212 downwards.
AGCGACCATCGCCCTGGCTAAGGAATTTTAAATCAGACTGTCCAAGGGCGCGTGAAACACGTTCTGCATTATCTACCAGCTCCTCATTGACCCAGACTTTATAACTAACCCCCCCACCAGCTTGACCAATACGGTGGATGAGATCTCTACGTTCATTGCGTGTATCTACATAACCTGTTACAAATACCTGTCCACCTTCTTCTTTGGTCACCACCAAACCATCGCTCTTAAAGCTCTCTAAAAGACTTTGTGCCTTGACTTGCGAAGACTCTTTAAGGCCGATTTTTTCCGCAAAACCAGTCAATGCAGGCCAAAAGAAAATCACATTAGCCAATAACAACAAACCTAAACCCAATAAGAGCCACCATTTATTGCCCACTCTTTTAGGTATGCTTGGTGCGACTGTGGTGCGGGAGGAAGCCGCTCGTTCCTGTCCACTAGCAATATCAGGTTCTTGCTGAGGCAATTTACGCGCCGCAACGGATTCCGCATTCTCTGCGGTAGTTTTAAAGCTGGGCTTACGAACATCGGCAATAAAAAAGTCCACGCCACCGATCGTAACCACTTGATAGGGCTTTAGTACGCACTCACTGGTTTCGACAGATTGACTATCTACCTGTACCGGACGAGCCAATACCTTTAAAATAATGGCTTCATCAGTAACATTAAGACAAACATGAGAATCAGCAATATTTTCATCGTGGAGAATAATGTCGCTGGTCATTGACTTGCCGATGACAATATCGCCCACTTTCAAACGCACTAATGCTCCCGCATTGGTACCACTGAGTACTTTCAGCAAATAAGGTGTGTGTTGTACGGCCATGTCTCTGCTTACTGTTTAGTTATTTTATAAGATTAAAGAGCTAGCACTCGTTAGTTTATCAGGGCATAGAAGCATAGCTCCTAATCTATTAGCGATTAATGACATCCACTACATCAAAGCCAGGAAAGCGCTCACGCTTACTAACATCCTTACTCACATCTATAGAGTTAACCGGGCGTTCATTGCTGTAATTTACCTGACCATTTGCATCCACCCACTTAAATACCTGAGTACGCTTTGATGTCTGCCCATCCAGCATTTTTGCCATATCCAATACAGAGCTTACAAAACGCTCTGGACCTACAAAGTAAATAACGTTATCAATTTCAGACACCTCCCAATGATATTGGTCATCCAAAACATTCAAACGCTCTAATGCGGTGGTAAATTCTCGAGGAGACATTTTTTCCAAACTCACTGAACCACGCTGTGCCTCTTCTTCTTTATAGACAAATAAAGTTTCGCCATCAAAGAACCAAATCAAGCCATGTGTTTTAGCCAGATCATCAAAAATCTCCCGAGCCGGACGCAGCTTATAATGCATGCTCACTACTTCGTTTACTTTAGGACTAACGATAATCGGCGTATTCTCTGTAGCAGCCAAAGTCTGCAACATAGCAGACAAGGGTTCCTGATCAGAGAAGTGAGAATACTTTTTAGTGCTCCAGTCAAGCTGGGCGGCTTGCACGACTGATGTCATCAGGAGTAACACCGTCAGAGCCAGACTTCTTACTATCATTAGACTTCCATAAATAATATTTATAAATCATCATTTCAGAAGCACCGATGGTTTGTCGAAGCATCTTTGGATAAACGCAACAAAAACACTGAACACCTGCTACCCATTAGCTGTTTAATCAATCTCACTGTATTGCTAACAACAGCTTAAAACAGTTGAAGCGGTGCTGCTCGACCTTTTTAAGCTTATGACTATACCCGAATGAACCTCAGGAGACACATACAGCTTATCTGCTGCTTAACACCATTTGTCTCTAACTCATCTTTAGTGTCCCATAAGTGATGTTAAACAGCCTATTCTACCTAGGACGGCTTTATCCTAAGCATTTTGTTGTTTGTATGTTTTAGGAAGCAGCGTGAGGGATGTCTGTTTGCCCAATCGTAAGCAGTCTTTTTATCTATCTGAAAAGCTTAACTTTTTCATATGATTTTACCAGTTGACCGTTCAGCTTGCAGGAATTCATTATTCTGTATAATATTATCTTATAAAAGCCCAATAATAATCGGGTTCTTGCATAGCTGTGATTGCTCAGCCAGTTTTCCTGCTCAAAGTAGGCAAATACAGGGTGCACCTTATCCATTAAAAGAACAATAATAAAATGAGTAATGATCGTCGGCGCATCAAGTTAAAACCATTAACTTTGTCTAATTGGACTTCGGTAGCCCTGCGCGTCAATAACCTCCTGTTGAACAAAGCTGAGCCTGTCAACTTTAGTTTGGGTGAAAACCACTATTTCAAACTCAGCCTGTTTCCTTGGCATGAACAGCAAATCATCTATCCCATCAGCATGACATTGGGCATGGGTGATTCTACTGCTGGGCTTTGGGTATCTGATTGGCCAATGCAGGATAATATTCGCGCTTTTATACCAGAGGGCATGCTGACTCGACTACCCGAAAACCTCGGTATCGCTTTGACAGAAAATGCTCTGGACAGCTTGCTGAATGTGGCTGAAAACAGCCTAGGGATTAAAATCAAAATACAGTCTTTGTCTGCCGAACTTGAAAGCCATATCAATGATTTAACGATTGGCTTTGAACTGCTAGAGGGCCTACCCAATGATGAGCCTCCCCATCAGACGCGCTTAATCTCAGGTATTCTCAAATTGGAAGAGCGTTTGTATCCATTATTACAAGAGCGTATGCGTTTCTGGCCGTCTAGTTACAACCATCACTGGGAAAACCTAGAAACTTGGGCATTTATAGAAATTGGTACAGCAAACGTTTCTATCCAAGACATTAATGGCTTTAGTCCTTCTGATGTCATTTTAATGGACAATACTTATTTTAAAGAAGAAGGTCTGCTCAAGCTGCGCTTTAACAACCATCTGTACTGCGGTGCCCAACTCAATACTGAAACGGGCAAAACACTCACCATTACCACAGAGTGGAATACTATGGCTGATAACGAACCTAATCAAAATATTAATCAAATCAATCAAATTCCGGTGCAGCTTTCTTTCGACTTAGGACAGAAAAGCATGTCATTTAACGAGGTTAAACAATTACGCCCTGGCTATGTGATTGACCTTTCACAGAATCTTCCCGAGGTCGTGCATATCCGCGCCCAAAACAAACTGATAGGTACTGGGGAGCTGGTCGACATCAGTGGCCGCATTGGTGTGAGAATATTGAGCCTGTTTGGAACGCGCTCCAAATAAGGCATCGAATTAAATAAAATAAGTAAATAGTTAGCATGGAATCTTTTCCAAATCCGGTCTTGCTGATCGGTTTTTTGACGCTGTTAGCACTGGCACCATTTCTAGCCATTTTGGTCAGTTCATTCATTAAACTGGTTGTCGTTATGCAGCTAACACGCAGTGCCTTAGGCTTGCAGCAGGAGCCGCCGAATATGGCACTCAGTGGCATTGCGATTATTCTGTCAATTTATATTATGGCACCCGTCGCTATTGAAACTTATGAAATTTTCAATAGTTATGGCATAGAAATCACCGATATTCGCAACCCTAGCTTCGTTGATGCACTAGAAGGCAGTGCACGACCATTACAGGATTTTCTTAACCGTCACTCCTCCGCCAGTGAGCGCGATTTTTTTGTACAAACTACTAAAGAACTGTGGCCTGAACAATATGCTCGTGATGTGGACGAGCGTCATTTGCTGGTACTGATCCCTGCTTTTTTAGTCAGTGAGTTAACGATTGCCTTCCAGATTGGATTTCTGATTTATCTACCTTTTATTATTATCGATTTGATCGTCTCAAACATCTTATTGTCTTTGGGGATGATTATGGTGTCACCGATCATTATTTCCTTGCCATTCAAGCTATTACTATTTGTACTGATAGATGGCTGGTCAAGGTTGATTCACGGCCTTTTACTGAGTTATACCTAGCGATGGATGAGAATAACCTACTCCACTTTACCTCTCAGGCCATGCAGCTAGTACTGTATTTATCCATGCCTGCCATTTTAGCAGCAACTATAACAGGCTTGATTATTGGTCTATTTCAAGCACTTACTTCTATTCAAGAACAAACCTTGCCACACGGCTTTAAACTAGTCGCTATTATTTTTGCTCTAGCCGCCACCATTCGCTGGATGGGTCCAGAACTTTATAGTTACGCAAGTATAATCTTTGACCAGATCCCACAGGTTAGGCGTTAATGGACATCATTGATGATTTTCAAACCTGGTATCTCGCACTGATTCTGACTGCACCCCGTATTCTGGTTGCTTTTAGCATTATTCCAGTATTTGCCCAGTCAGTATTTCCCGCTATGATCCGCAATGGTGTGATGGTTGTATTATCGCTGACCTTATTACCATTAACCCATGAGCAGCTCAGTCATACAGCCTTAGATATTCCCGGGCTGACCTTATTAATCCTCAAAGAAGCAGCTATTGGACTTGCCTTAGGCTATGCCATGAGTATCCCTTTTTGGGCTATGCGTGGTGCGGGTTTTTTAATGGATTTACAGCGCGGTGCAATGAGCGCTTTGTTTTTCTCTCCACCCGTTTCAGGCATGGTCTCACCTTTAGGCAATTTATTGGCTCAATTGGCCATTACCGTGCTGTTTGTCAGTGGTGGTTTTCTAATGCTGTTAGAAACCATGATGCTCAGTTACAAAGTTTGGCCGCTCAGTACTTTTCTGCCCACTATTACACCAGAGGCCAGTAGCTTTTTACTCAAACAACTAGATTTGTTGTTTTATACCATTGTGTTAATTGCAGGCCCTTTTTTAGGCATTATGTTCTTGATTGACTTTGGTACAGGATTGGTAGGTCGATACTTACCTCAATTGAATGTTTTTTTGATTGCCATGCCAGTCAAAAGTGCTTTGGTTTTCTTCATGCTCATCTTCTATGTTACGTTTATCGCTCATTTTCTGCGTGATAGTTTCATTGCGTTTGGCACAAACTTACAAATACTGGATACCTTGCTAAATGAGCAATGAGTCCAGTAGCGAAAAAACCGAACAGGCCACGCCCCGAAAACTGGAAAAAGCCAGAGAAAAGGGGCAAGTCGCCAGCAGTAAAGACATTCCTTCCGCCCTTATTTTACTGGTAGCGTGTATCTATTTCTGGGTCATGGGTGACTGGTTACTAGGCAAACTAGCTGAGCTATTTATTGTCATACCGCAATTGCAAAACAAACCTTTCAATCAGGCACTGTCTGAAAGTATTGACATCAGCATGCAAATCGGCTTTGCAACCATAGTACTACCTTTTGTGATTATGTCCGCTCTCACAGGCATACTGACCAATATCATTCAGTTCGGTGTGATATTTGCCATTGACCCGATTATTCCGCGCTTCTCGAAAATCAACCCTACTGATGGCTTCAAACGCATTTTTTCCATGAAGCAGGTGGTTAACACCCTTCTTTCCCTACTGAAAACCATTGCAATTGCAGCAGCGATGGCCATCATTCTGTACTTGGGTTTTGGAGATTTGCTGCATGAAATTAAGCAGTGTGACGTCTTATGTCAGGAAACGCTGATTGCCAATATGCTGAACAAGATGATGATGATGATCTTACCTCTCATCATCTTTCTGGCTGTATTGGACTATCTATTTCAGCGCTTTCAATTTCAAAAAGACCAGCGCATGACCAAGGATGAAGTCAAACGTGAAATGAAGGATATATTTGGTGACCCTGAAGTGCGCGGTGCACGACAAGGCATGCGACGTGAATTAGCCGAGCAAGATATACAGTCGCGCATTAAAACAGCCCGTCTGGTAATCATAGACATTGGCGTTGCGGTTGCGCTTCACTATGAACAGGGTGTAACTCCCTTGCCTTTGATTGTCGCCATTGGTAAAGCAGGTATGGCACGCAAAATGGTTGAAATCGCCCAAATAGAGCATGTACCCATCATTAGCGACGCCCGTTTAACCGCCGATATGGTCGAAAACGGAAAAATTGACCAATATATACCAACATCGACCATTGATCGGGTAGCACAAGCTATGCGCAAGACAAGTAAACAATAATTAAGGTTAACAGCACAACAAGGCCAGACTAAGCAAGTCTGCCAATCAAAACATGAGCACAGGTGCGGAAATAATCTTAAATAAAAATCGCCAGAATATTTAAGCCGCCCAAACTAGGCAAACTTGCAAGAAATAATACAAAAGCAGACCATTACAATGAATGCAGAGCAACAACCATCAGTAAGCAAAAACAATAAGCAGCAAAACAAACTGGGTTCTATTGAAAGTGCTCGCCACTTTATCGCAACGATTGGTGAACGGGTTCGTAGCGGCGAATTACGGGCGCGCCTGCAATACTTTTTATTCAAGCAAACCCAACAAGCTAAAGAATCAAACAGCTTGCTTTCCAAATACCAATATCGCCTTAAAGAAGACTGGCCTACTTGGTTAGGGGTCGCTTGTGGTATTAGCGGTTTACTGATGTTGTTTAGCCCGGAAAAACTCTGGTTTTGGCAAATTCCGCTGATTATCTTGCTCACTTTTCTGGCCCCCGCTTTTTTTGAGCTACCCGCTACCTTGAAAAGTCTATTCAGTCATACGGCATATCAACACTTGGTCGGCCAAGTGATTACGCTAACCCATTCTATTGTAGACGGCAAAGGCAGGACGGCTCTGGATGGGCGTGAATGGCTAGTTTCAGGCCCCGACTGTGCAATGGGCAGCAAGGTAAAAATTGTCACGCTGGATGCCAAGACATTGTATGTCATTCCAGACAACCCCAAACACTCCAAGCAGGAAAGGCTGACATGACACAGAACGAAGGTAACTTGCGTGTTATACGCCAAACCAATCAAAACATCGTTATTATGGAAGGCATGCTGGATCATGAATTTGCTCGCAGCCTGGTTCCTTTAGCAGAAAAGCTGACACCTCCCATTATTTTTGACGCCTCACGGGTATCCCTGATCACAGCGGCTGGTTCTAGGGTTTTATTGGCTTTCTATCAACACTTTGGCGTTAAACCGGTACTGCTCAATGCGAGCCCAAACATTCTGGATGTCTTAAAACTGACCGGCACAATTAATTACATCACTTTAGCCAACGATCAACCATCACTCCTCGGATCAACCGCTAAGTAACAGGATCAAAACATGGCCTCCACCTCCACGCAATCAAGCAGTCTGCTTCACAAACTGACAAAACGTAGTGACATTGCTGTTGCAGTGTTGCTGGTCATGATTATCTTTATGATGATCTTGCCCCTGCCTACACTGATCATTGATATTTTAATCAGCTTAAACATGGGTTTGGCTATCATTATGTTAATGTTGGGGGTTTACTTACCCTCACCGCTGTCTTTCTCTGCGTTCCCCTCGGTATTACTGCTGAGTACTCTGTTTCGACTAGCACTGAGTATTTCTACGACTCGTATGATTTTGAGCCAAGCGGATGCAGGCAAAATTATTCAAACCTTCGGGGAATTCGTTGTAGCGGGTAACTTGATTGTCGGTTTGGTCGTTTTCCTGATTATTACCATTGTGCAGTTCGTGGTAATCACTAAAGGTTCTGAGCGGATTGCTGAGGTTAGCGCCCGCTTCTCGCTCGATGCTATGCCCGGTAAGCAAATGAGTATTGACAGCGATTTGCGTGCGGGTGTTATTAGCATGATAGAAGCTCGCAATCGTCGCGCCCGACTGGAAAAAGAAAGTCAGTTGTTTGGCTCAATGGATGGTGCCATGAAATTCGTTAAAGGGGATGCCATTGCAGGCTTAATCATTATTTTTGTTAATATTCTCGGTGGTATTGCCATTGGTGGCTTCCAACGTGGCATGCCTATAGGTGAAGCTACTCAAGTCTATTCCATTCTAACCATCGGCGATGGTTTGGTTTCACAAATACCTGCGTTATTCGTCTCCATTACAGCCGGTATTATTGTCTCTCGTGTGACTGTTGATGAAGAAAGTAATCTAGGTACAGACATTGGCAGACAATTGCTCGGACAACCTAATGCCTTGCTGATTGCCTCTGCGGTTATTACCCTAATGGGATTCATTCCGGGCTTTCCAACCATTGTATTCCTGTTCCTAGGGGCAATGCTCGGACTCACCGGCTTTATGCTGCGTAGAGTACAACACCGCTTTGACTTTGCTGAAGCTGATGAAATAACCGTTATTGGACATGAGCATACCGCAGGCAGTTTACCTAGCGGCAGTGGTGGCGGCGCCTCCAGCGAATCACCCGCTTTAGAGTCCA
>PDPH01000041.1 GCA_002747435.1 Pseudomonadota bacterium | reverse complement strand
AACAAAGTCCAGAATACCAATGGTATAAACAGCAGCCAGTTTAAAGTTCCAATCGCCGCGTTCCGCTTGTTGCTGAATCGGGAAGGTGGCATAAAACACACTGCGATCTTTGAAAAAATTCTGTTTGGCTTTTTGTAGTTCGACAATGAAATACTCACCGCTGTCACTGACACAACTAAGGTCAAAAATCGCTTTGCGGTCTAAGACCGATGCACCTTGGTTTTCAGTTTGATTGAACTGTAATTCACGGATTTGGTGTCTTGCGGGCAACAACGTATTGAGGAAGCTTATCAGGTGGATTTTGCTGGCCTCCTCACCAAAGACTTTTTTAAAACCAAAGTCGGTGAATAAGTTGATGTATTTTTCTTTCATGGGTGCAGATAAGCTTGTGGTATTAGGGAAAAGGATAGCTGAATACGGCGGTTTTAGCGAAAAAAAGTACTTTCAGAGCAGTCTACCCTTACTACAGTTACAGTATCACCTGCTTGAATTTGACGACCACATCCAACTTATCAACTTATTCTTCAAGCACCGATCGGTGTAGTCATGACTGATAAAAATATCAGTCATGACAAAGAGTGATTGATAGCAGATGATTTGCCCTAACTCCAAACGCTTCGCCGCAATTCCACCATTAATCGCTCCGACTCCACTGCATTTGGCAAACCCAAAGCACGTTGTACGTCCTCTGGCTGTGAGGCTTGCTGGAAGCCTTGACCTAACTGTTCCACTGCTTCTACTTGGGCTTGGCGAATACGTGCTTGTTCGGCAGTGCTTAATTGTGGCATGGCCCATTCGTGAATAGCCCATGATAATTGCGCGTGGCGGCATTCATCTTCAGTCACATGGGCAATGACCGTGCGAAATAACTCATCTTCTGCTCGTTGCTCCTGCCACAAACCACAAGCTGCTGCAAAGGTTTCATGGACACAACCCTCCACCGCATTTTCTAAAGCGATTTCAAACAGGGAACGCAACTGAAAATCATCTACTACAACTTTGGGGATTTCTGCTTCATGCGCTTTAGCGAGTAAACCGGCTAGTTTCGCATGCTGTATTTCTTCGTTAATGGCGGCTTCTGCTGCTTGGATTAAATCTGTAGGAGCTTGGTAGGCTTGTAACTCACGTACTAAATAACGAAAAGCGGTGACTGCTGCACTTTCCATTGCGGTCATTTCAGCAAAATAGTGCCCTAAAGCGGTATGCGATTCAGCTTGGTGAGCATGTAATCCCGCAGGCATACGACCTGGCACAGGGCACTTTGGACCACCTTTGAAAACAGTCTGTTCTGTATTAAATGTCGCTTCACAACTTAGGCGATACTGATTTCCTTCTGGATTGAGACTGCAAGAACTCACCTTAAAATTTTCAATACGTTTAGGATTAAAATTGCGTCCGCGTCGTGGATTGACCTTCGCTCGTGCCGCTTGCTCACACAAACTAACACAACGCGCATAAGAGGTGTCCGCATTCACTTTATTAACCAATGGATTAATACTTAAAGTTTCCTGTGTTCGTATTGGGGGGCCAAAACAACGATCTTTTTCTGTATCTGGCGGTGCGGAAGACTCAGCAGGGAGTGAAGGCTTTGGCGGTGTGGATGGTGATGGCACAGATGGAGTAGCTACCGTACAAGCACTAGCTAAGGGCAATGCAGCCAACACAGCACTACGCAATAGAACATTCAACTGATTAGACTGAGTTTTCATAAGCATTCTCTTACTAAATTTTAACAGGACCATTGTTGCTGATTTATACTGGAGATACCAACGCTTATTAATAATTAATACAAGCGCACCCTATCCTGCTAGAACATGGCATACTAGCGCCTTTTCCCAACTTACCCTCAAGCAGCGCAGAGAACAGCCGTATGAAAGAACGCATCCAGAAGTTATTAGCACGTGCCGGTTACGGTTCGCGGCGTGAAATTGAGCGCTGGATTGAGGCGGGTGAATTACAAGTGAATGGTAAGCCTGCCACGTTGGGACAGCAGATTAATACTGCTGATAAAGTAATCTTACACGGTAAAACGTTACACCTAGAATCGCGTTTACGCGCAACACCTAAGGTATTGATGTACCACAAACGTGCGGGTGAAGTGTCTACACGCAATGATCCTGAAGGTCGCCCGACGGTGTTTGATCGCTTGCCACGTTTACGCCAGGGGCGTTGGGTCATGATTGGGCGCTTGGATGTCAATACCGATGGCTTGTTGCTGTTTACCACCGATGGCGAATTGGCAAATAAGTTGATGCACCCGTCTTCCGAGATTGAACGTGAGTATGCTGTGCGTGTGTTGGGAAAAGTGGATGGCGATATGCTACAACGCTTACAGACGGGGGTGGCGTTGGAAGAGGGTTCAGCCAATTTCTTGCGGATTAAAGAGGCTGGCGGTGAAGGCGCAAATCATTGGTATCACGTTGTATTGGCTGAGGGACGCAATCGTGAAGTGCGTCGCCTGTGGGAGTCTCAGGGCGTAAAGGTCAGCCGCTTAATCCGAATTCGTTATGGTGAGATTAGTTTACCGCGTTATTTGCGGCTGGGGCATCATCAAGAACTAGAGGCTAAAATGACTCGCAAACTGTATGAGTCAGTAGGTTTAAGTTTTGATGACGGTTCGGACTGGCAAAGTGAGCATAAGTCCTCCTCTAACAAAGCAGCGAACTCAACCGACAAAGCGTCCCACCGCCCAACAGCGCGGAAAAAAGCAACGCGCCATAAACCAGATCCTTATGCGCATTCCCGTGATAGATTGGGCAAAACAAAGAAGCCGCGTCAGGACAACTAATAAAATTCACTTAACCATGCTTTAATAAAAATCATCATTGTTCGCCTGAGCGATTTGATTTAGCTGAATTTCAAATAGCTAATTACCCGTCAATGAGTCCAACAAATCTTTGCGGTGTTGTACTTGCCTATCTAGGCGCAGACGACCACTGCGAAAGATAGCTAGTAACTCTTCCAAGGCATCTTCAAAATCATCATTAATAATGAGGTAGTCATACTCAGGATAATGTGACATTTCACTACGAGCATCGCGCATACGTCGTTGGATAGTGGCTTCATTATCTTGTTTGCGGCTACGTAAACGTTCTTCCAGTGCTGCTTGGCTGGGAGGTAAAATAAAAATACTGATAATATCAGGGTGAACTTTTCTGACTTGCCGTGCACCTTGCCAATCAATTTCCAGAATGACATCTTTGCCAGCATCCAGTAATTGCTCTACGCCTACGCGGTTGCTGCCATAGTAATTATCGAAGACTTGCGCATATTCCAAAAAATTGCCGTAGTCGATTTCCTGACGAAATGCTTCCACGCTGACAAAGTGATAATGCCAACCCTCTTTTTCCCCGGATCTAGGTGGGCGTGTGGTATGTGAGACGGCCACAGTCACATATTTGAGTTGTCCGCGCAGGGCATTGAGTAAGCTGGTTTTACCCGCACCAGAAGGGGCGGAAACAATATACAGTTGTCCCTGTTTCATGTCATCGTTCCTTTGCCTAATAAGTTGGCCTAGCCAGCCTGTTGATTTAAGCGCTCGGTCAGATTAGCCTAGCTATGCCAGTAGTATGGCTGTTTCTTTTACGAATTCGTGTCGAATTATGTGATGAATTGCTAGATTCTTACGCAAATCATCATTATTCCGTATAAGCTATCAAAGTGGTAAGTTAGCGGATATGCGATTATAGAAAGATGACGATTATATTGAAAATTGCAACAAGCACGAAACGATAAGGGAGGTGCTAAGCATGATTCAGGTTATCAGTATCCCGGCTTTTACCGATAATTATATTTGGCTAATGACAAATGAAGAAAGGAAACACGCTGCCATTGTCGATCCAGGTGATGCACAGGTAGTGATTGCAGAATTAACAGCGCGCCAGATGCAACCGCTGGCTTTATTGATTACGCATCATCATCGTGATCATGTGGGCGGTATTGAGCAGCTCTGCACGCATTATCCTGAGCTTAAGGTTTATGGCCCACGTAATGAGGTCATTCCTCATCTGACGCAGCCCTTGCAAGAAGGGGATAGCGTCACATTGGATGACTTAGGTTTGCGGTTTGAGGTGTTGGATGTGCCCGGACATACCGCTGGGCATATTGCTTATTTCGGAGAAGACAGCCTGTTTTGTGGTGATACGCTGTTTGGCAGTGGCTGTGGACGTGTGTTTGATGGCAGCATGGAAGACTTGTTTGCTTCTCTGCAAAAGTTGGCAAGTTTACCTGCGAAAACACTCGTTTACTGTGCCCATGAATATACTGTCGATAATCTGGGCTTTGCCAAATGGGTAGAGCCAGAAAATAGTGATATAGATGAGCGTTTGGAAAACTGTTGGGATTTGTTGGATTCTGGACGTGCTACAGTGCCCTTTACTTTGGAGGGTGAGTTTGCGACCAATCCATTTTTGCGCACGCATGTGCCTGAGCTTATTGCCAAAGCAGAAGAGGTTGCAAAACGTGACCTAAAATCACCTGCGGAAGTGTTTGCGACCTTACGTATCTGGAAAGACACTGAATATGATTAGGGCGCTGTGGGCTGGAGTGAGGATATGCACACGCTATTCTCCTATGGCTGGCACACCCGTCGACTCTGACTTTAAAGAGCCAGTAGTCTTTCCCGATAAAATTTCAATTCATTAATTGAATCGTGAATATCATCCATCGCCAAATGACTAGCCGTTTTATGGAATTGTTCTGCTAAACCGGGCTTCCAACGTTTTGCCAATTCTTTCAAAGTACTGACATCCAGATTACGGTAATGGAAAAAAGCCTCCAATTTAGGCATATAGCGAGCAAGAAAGCGCCGATCCTGACAGATGCTATTACCACACATGGGCGATTTACCTGCTTCTACATAGCGGCGCAGAAATGCTAGGGTAGCTTGCTCTGCTTGTTGTTCGCTCCAAGTACTGTTTTTAACACGCTCTGTTAGCCCTGAACCACCGTGTTGTACCTGACACCATTCCCCCATTGCGGCTAATGTTGTGGGTGTCTGATAAATAGCAATTGTTGGTCCCTCGGCCAATATGCTTAAATGCTTATCGGTGACAACGGTGGCTATCTCTATAATCAGATCATTTTGTGGGTCTAGACCCGTCATTTCCAGATCTATCCAAATAAGGTTGTATGGATCCATTTTTTCCTGATTTTCAGCCATTGCTTTTTATACTCGTGTCGGGTTTCAGTAGAATCAACTACAAATTATTTATTTAGGATAGTAACAGATCATTATGCAAAGCTTTACCTTCGTTTTTTTATTGTTCTTATTCGCCGCTACCGCCACACGCTTGTGGCTTTCTTTACGTCAGAGCCAGTCTGTGAGTGAGCACCGTAGCGCAGTACCGGCAGCCTTCGCTGACAAGATTTCTTTGCAGGAGCATCAAAAAGCCGCTGATTACACGCTTGCCAAAGGGCGTTTGGGTCAAGTGGATTTAATGCTGGGCTTGTTAATGCTGCTCGTGTGGACTTTAGGTGGTGGTTTGGACTGGCTGGTTCAGGCTTGGAGCAGTATGGGCTGGACACCTTTACTGACCGGCGCAGCCGTAATTTTAAGCCTAGCATTGATTTCCGCTGTGCTGGATATGCCTGTTTCGCTGTATCGTACTTTTGTGCTGGAAGAGCGTTTTGGTTTTAATAAAACCACACCCCAAACCTTTGTGATGGATTTATTGAAAGGACTCATCCTGAGTTTAGTGATTGGCGTTCCTTTGATTATATTTATCTTGTGGCTGATGGAGTCGGCAGGGAGTGCTTGGTGGATTTATGCATGGCTGGGCTTAACGGCTTTTTCGCTATTGATGACTTGGGCTTATCCAAAATTTATTGCGCCCTTATTCAACCGCTTTGAACCGCTTGAGGAAGGCGAGGTAGCGGAACGCATTGAAAAGCTGTTAACAAGAACAGGTTTCAATAGCAAAGGTGTTTTTGTGATGGATGGCTCTAAGCGTTCCGCCCACGGTAATGCTTATTTCACAGGCTTTGGCAAAAATAAGCGCATTGTTTTCTTTGATACCCTGCTTAAGCATTTAACACCTGCGCAAATAGAAGCTGTTCTGGCACATGAACTAGGGCACTTTAAACGTAAGCATATTATTAAAGGCATGATTTTGTCAGTGAGCATGACCTTCATAGGCTTTGCTATCTTGGCTTGGTTGATGAATCAAGCGTGGTTTTATACCAGCTTGGGCGTGCAAGAGAGTGAGCCTTCCAATTATATAGCCTTAATACTATTTATGTTGGTTAGTCCGGTATTTACCTTTTTTATTAGCCCGCTGCTGGCTTTACTGTCGCGCAAACATGAATTTGAAGCGGATGAGTTTGCTGCCCATCAGTCTAGTGCAGCGGAACTCATTGCAGCACTGGTCGGTCTCTACAAGGAAAATGCGAATACTTTGACACCTGATCCATTGTATTCGGCTTTTTATGATTCCCATCCGCCTGCGGCGATTCGTATCGCTCACTTACAAAGGCAAGGGCTACCAGAAATCAATGAGTGAGGAAAGAATGAAACTCAATCAAGTCCCTGTATTGCTGTTGGTATTGGCGGGGTTAACTCAACCGGCTTGGGCCGGTGAGCCTAATCCAGATAATGGCAGGAGGTTGTTTGAAGCATCCCGCTGCCTCCATTGTCATGGCACTGATGTATTTACCCGTGTTGACCGTAAGGTCAATAGTTTGACTGAGTTGGATCAACAAGTACGTATTTGTGACGCTAGTTTGAGTACAAACTGGTTCGATGATCAAGTATTAGATGTTGTGGCTTGGTTAAACCAAGTTTATTACAAATTTCCTCCCGCCAAACAAAAACAGTAAATCAAGTAGAAAGAATCCATTTGGAGGGTTCGCAACTGTCCGGTTTTCCTTCACAATAGCTTTATGAAAGCAGGTGATGTTGGCAGAGTCATAACCCGTTATGGTGCTGAATTGGTTTTGGAAAATGATCAAGGTGAGCACATACGTTGCACGACACGCCGCAAGCTAGAGCATGTAGCTTGCGGTGATTATGTTCGTTGGCAGCGTGAAGCACAGGGAAATGCCAGCGTTATTGAAATTTTGCCTCGTAAAAATGCCCTGTCTCGCTCCGATATACGCGGCAAATTGCGCACAATCGCCGCTAATATTGATGTTTTGTTGATTGTGAATAGTTGGCGACCCGCCCCCAATTGGGAGTTGTTGGATCGTTATTTAATCACCGCGCATTCATTATCAGCCGACCCGCTGATTATTTTTAATAAATCAGACCTACGTAGTCAGTATGCGGATACTGAACATCTTGCCTGCCTAGAAGAATACCAACGATTAGGCTATGTTGTTTTACATACTCAAGCGTCTGGCGTGGACTATCAGGATATAGCAGCGATTTGTCGTTATGTGGCAGGCAGAACCGCTATTTTAGTCGGGCAATCTGGCGTCGGTAAATCTTCATTGCTGCATAAACTGTTGCCAAAGAAAGGCATTCGGGTGGGAGCAATAGCAGATACCGGCGAAGGAAGGCACACGACAACTGTCGCCAATTTATATCACTTGCCCGCTTGTGGTACATTAATCGACTCTCCCGGTGTTCGGGATTTTGCGTTGGGTAGCCTGACTGTGCCAGAATTACAAGCAGGTCACCCTGAGTTCGAACCCTTTATGGGGTTGTGCAGGTTCAATAACTGCACACATCACCATGAGCCCGGATGTGCTGTAAAAGCCGCTGTACTATCAGCTAAAGTACCGCAGCGTCGTTATGAGCGTTATCTGGGGCTATTAAAAAGCCAAATCAACAACTAATCCAAGGCTGTCGTTTCTGTAAAGTCTTAGAGTCAGTAAAATCATGGCATCAAACAGATTGCAATTACACCGCCGCTTTTTAGCTTTTTTATGTCTGCTCATCAGTAGCATTTTATCTGCTGCGTCCGCTGCCAGCTTAGAAGAACAGCGCGAATTATTTCAGGATATTTATCCGAAGGTTAAAGCAGGCGAAACAGGCGAATGGCGTACTGAGTTACCCAAGTTAAAATCTTATCCACTGTACCCTTGGATTGAATACGAGTTTCTGACAAATCATTTTGATAAAAAGTCAAACCGTGAATTGGTACGCTTTGCTGAGCGCAACCCCAATTCTATTATGAGTGATGCCATTTATGTACGCATGGCTAATCGTTTTGCTAATAGACGTGATTGGAGTGCCTTGTTGAAGTATATCCCCGATATTCCACAGCATACTGCAATACAATGTTATCGCGCAGAAGCTCTAGTCATGAAGGGGCGGGAAGCAGAAGGCTTAGCAGCAGGCAAAGCCATTTGGGATAAAGCAAATACGGATTTACCATCAGATTGCAATAATTTATTGCGGCTCATGCGTGAAAAAGACCAGCTCACGGATGAGGACGAGTGGGATCGTATTGGGCGATTGATTGCTAATAATTACGTGACAGTCGCCAGTGTATTGGCTGGAAATTTATCTGCTGAAGATCAGGCTCTAGTCAAGTTATGGATAGAGATACGCCGTGATCCATCTAAAAATTTGGATAAGGCATTTAAGCTTGATGATTCAGCACGTTTGCGTGAAATGATTGTATTTGGCATACAACGGGCTGCTGATAAAAAATTAAGTGATGCTTTATCTTTATGGAGTAAAGCACAGGCTAAATTTAAGTTTACTGGTGCAGAAAAAGGCGCAGTAGAAAGTCGTTTGGGTATGTGGGAAGCTTGGCGGCACGATTCTGATGGCTTTAAACGTCTGAAAAATATTCCGGCTAAATACCGTACTGCTGAAGGCAATATCTGGCTAGCGCGGCTGGCTTTGCGTACAGGCCACTGGAAAACCTTGCTGGAAGCTGTAAAGGGACTTGAAAATCAAGCAGAGGGAGAAGGTGATAAGGATATTTGGCAGTATTGGAAAGGTCGAGCACTAGAAAAACTAGGGCATAAACGGGAAGCACGTCAAGTGTATGGGCATATTGCGGCTGATGCTACCTTTTATGGCTTTATGGCAGCCGATCGTCTAAAGCTTGAGTACCGTCGTTTGAAAGAGCCAGCTCCTGATCGTAGTGAACGTATTAAAGGATTGGAAAAGTTGGCTTCTTTAAAGCGCTGGCGTGAATGGCTGGCTTTAGGTGAGCGTACCCAAGCACGGCGCGAGTGGTTTCGTTTGCTGGGGAGCATGGACAAAGAGGGCATACTGGCAGCCGCAGAAATCGCTAGTCGTGCGGGTGATGCTAATCTGGCTATTTGGACGGTATCACGTACACGTGATTGGAATGTAGTGGATTTACGTTTCCCCGTGTTGTATCAAGATTTGGTATTGGAGCATTCTCGCTCACAAGGTATTAATCCGGCTTGGATTTTGGGTATTATGCGTCGGGAAAGTGCTTTTGATGCCAGTGCCGAGTCTAGCGCGCGCGCTTTAGGTTTAATGCAGATTATGCCTAGCACCGCTAAAGCAGTAGGCCGTAAGCTAGGTGTTACGGTATCGGGACGTGAAGACATCTTACAGCCACAAATGAATGTTAAATTAGGTAGTGCTTACTTGCGTGAAATGTATCGGCGTTTTGCGGGCAATTATGCACAGGCAACAGCAGCTTATAATGCAGGTCCTAGGCGTATTCCCAAATGGACACCCAATAAAACCATTGAAGCAGATCAGTGGGTGGAAAGCATTCCGTTTAATGAAACGCGGCGTTATGTGCGTACAGTGATGGCCTATACCACGATTTATGACCATAAGCTGCGTGGTGGCAAGGGAGTCAAGCTATCATTACGACTGAAACCGATTAAGCCTAATTAAACTCAGCTAAACTCAATTAAACTTAGGTATGAAAATAGCCTTTAGCTCTACTTCCATTACATCGTTACGGCGGCAGCACGGTATTGCGATGTTAATGGCCATTATGATTGCTGCTTTGGCAGTGACGATTGCTACAGCCATTTATATGCAGCAGCGCTACAGTATTCGTCTGACACAAAATATTCAGACAATGGAACAGGCTTATCAATATGCTTATGCGGCTGAACATATGATGGCTGCGGTATTGAAACGTGATGCACAGAAAAATAAATCAGATTCTTTATTTGATGATTGGGCACAAGCGTTAGATCCATTTGAAATCGACGATGACAATGGGAAAGCCATTGGACAAATTGAAATAAAGCTGGAAGATATGCAGGCTTATTTCAATATTAATAATATTTACGATGTCAAAGATAAAAAGCCACGCGCTTTTATGATGAAAGCTTATCAGCGCTTACTACAAACGTATGGTTTGCCAACGAGTTTTGCTTTTACGACACTAGACTGGATTGATGAAGATGATAAGCTGAGTGATCCGGGCAGTGCAGAATCTAGTTATTATGAGCAACAAGACCCTCCTTACAAAGCTGCGAATCATTTGCTTTCTGATCCAGCCGAATTGATGGCAATTCGGCTGGATAGCGTAACGAATGCTGAAGAAAAACAAGAGCTTCTGAATGAGATCCTACCTTATGCTTTTACCTTGCCTACCCCAACAGCTTTGAACGCTAATACAGCCGATGAAGTTGCCCTGTTGGCGGTGGGTTTAACATCACAGCAAGTGGGGGCTTTATTAACATTGCGGCGTTCTAGACCCATTGAAGATATAAATGCCTTGAGTACGAGTGTCTCCGGTTTGACGCCTGAAGCTTCTGCTGCTTTAGGGGTTAGTTCCAATTATTTTCGTTTGACGGGGCAGGTTAAGTTGGGTAAAACACGGCTTTTTCTAAATAGCGTGCTATTTCGCTCACCTGAAGGTGAGGTTCATGTCATAATGCGGCAGTTTTCACGTGTACCTAGGTATAAAAAACAAACTGATCAAACTAATCTAACTGGCCTGAACTGACGAAATGATATGTTGATCCTGCATTTACAACAATTAACTGATACTCACTTTACCTATGCCTTATTGGATAATCAGGCTGTTTCCGCTGAATGGTGGCAAGGCTCTTGGGCTGATATTGAAAAAGTTGCGGCTGGTCAAGTCATCACTCTATTAGTACCTACACACGATGTCTTGTTAACACAGACGACTTTACCCACTCAGAATGTGCGTCAATTGCGGCAGGCACTTCCTTTTGCTTTAGAAGAAAATTTGGTGGGGGAGTTGGAGGATCAGCATTTTGTTTGGCAATCTGCTGGTTTATCAGGTAAGTTGGATGTTGCGGTCGTAGAACGTGATCGTTTGCTGGCTTGGGTCGAAATACTTAAGCAACATAAATTGCGCCCACGTTATATTTTGCCAGATATCTTTGCTTTGCCTTGGCATGAAGATGGTATTCCAACCGTCTGGATTCGTGATGGCCAAGCTTGGGTACGCAATGGCCTACGCAGTGGTTTTAGTTGCCCTGCTACGGCTTTGCCCCTGCTGTTGGATGAGCTATGGGATGCTGAAGTGCAATCAAGAGTGCTGCGCCTAGAAGCCGATATTGAAACGGTTTGGCCAGAGGATATTGAACTCTTGACCGTGCCACAACCAAATCATATACAACTCAACAGTTTACAAGAAGGTTTGGGGCTTAACTTACTGAGTGGCTACCAAGATCGCAGCATGTCTTCGTTTACCCGCCACTGGAAACGTTGGCGTGCTGTGGCAGGTATTACGGCTTTGACCTCGGCAATTGCTTTAGGAATACAAGCGGCAGAAACCTTTAAATTACAGCAAGAAGTGACCGCCGCAGAACAGCGTAATTTAGCTTTGTTTTCTGACATGTTTCCTAATATAAGCAATGCATCAGTAGAAGGACTGCGCGGGCGGGCAGTTTCTGAAATCAAGCTATTGGAACAGGCTAGTGGTTCCAAGATGGTCAAAAGTAGTCCACTAGCGAAAATGTCTTTGGTGGCCAAAGCTTTTCAGCAGGAACAGTCGCTGAAAATTATTGAAATTATATTGCGTAATAAACGCATGACGATTAATTTTGAATCCCCCAATTTGCAATTGCCAGACCGTTTGCGGCAGCAATTATCGGATGCCTTGGGTTATGAAGTTACTATTCGCTCCAGCCAAGTTAATAATGTGGTCAGAGCTGAGTTGGTATTGGAGGTCTCGTCGTGAAAGCTTGGTTTATAGGTTTATCCGAGCGAGAGCGTTACCTCCTTATCTTAGGGGGCGGTGTTTTATTGGTGGTTTTTTTATGGTTTTTGGCATGGCAACCTTGGATGAAGTACAAGCTGCGCTTACAGGAAGACATTGCCATTTTAGAGAGTGATTACGCCTTTCTCCAACAATCTCAGCCCCATATAGAAAGCTTGCGTGGTCTAGGCAAGCGTGAATTAGAGGGAAAAAATGAAAATGTACAGCTTTTGGTAGTGCCTTTGTTGCAAAAATACCAGTTGACCGGGGACAATGTGTTAAAGCGTTCAGATGCGAGGGGGCGCAATGATGTAACACTTCAATTGGAAGATGCACAATTTGATCAGTTGGCTCAGTTCTTGGGGGAGCTGGAGTCTCGTTACGGCATTTATGTCACGACCATGTCGCTGGTTCCAGCAGATACGCTGGGCTTGACTGGAGCAACACTAACTTTGGAACGATGAAAAAACAAATTACCTGGGTGTTGGCAGGTCTCAGCAGCTTTTTGATTTCCTTAGCTGCTTTAGCACCTTTGCCAGTACTCGTACAACAAATCACTCGAATCGCTCCTGAAGTAAAGTTCGCTGGAGTGAGCGGTACTTTGTGGCATGGCAAAGTGCAACGTCTACATACCTCCAAAATACAGGTGGATAATTTGTATTGGAATTTTCGTCCTTCTTGGCTACTAGGAGGTTATTTGGGGGCGGATGTGAATGCTAAAGTACAAACTGCTATTCAAGTAAAGGGGCAATGTGGCATATCATTTTTGACGCAGGTGAAATGTGCTCCTTTGACGCTGAATAGTAGTGCGCGTGAACTGATCAAACAGATTCCTGAAGCGAATGAGTTGGGCATGCAAGCTCAGGGTGATATTAGTGGTGATTTTCGCCAGATTGTGTGGAATCGTAAAGATTTGCCGCAAATAGAAGGGGATATTAATTGGCGTGATGGAAGCGTAATAGCACCTATTGTTGGGCCATTGAATCTAGGGGGGGAATACAAAGTCCGCATCCGTGAGTCCAATGAGCTGGATCAGGCGATGAAGCTAGGCTTGGAATCAAACGAAACGGCCATTGTATTGGATGGTCATGTTGACGTCATGGATAACCATGATTATCAATTGGAAATATTTTTGAAGCCATCAGGTGAAGCACCACCTTCCGTGGGTAATGTATTAGGCTTATTGGGCTCGCAACAAAGCGATGGCAGTGTGCGCTTGGAACAGCGTGGCACACTGCCTTGGCCGTCTAGCGATAATACCCAAGCTGAACAATAGCGCAGCACGATCAGGCAGGCTTGCGCTAATGTCAAAGACCAGCATAGACACGTGCGTCTTAATAAACGGCTAACGACACTTCCTTGCCGTCGTAGGCAATTCATTCTGTAACTTGTCGGGTGAACATTTTTCTGTTGTCATACTCGAACTACTTGGATGAATCATGAATAAAAGGGTTAATTATGCGTTATCTAAGATCCATTTTTCTTGTCGCTTGCCTGTTACCTAGCTCAGCAGCTCTGGCAGATTGCCGCAATACGCTTGATTTTAATCAGTGGTTAAATCAGTTCAAACGAGAAGCCGCTACGGCTGGTTTATCACCACAGGTAATGGACAAGGCTTTACAGGGTTTGACTCCTGATCCTGAAGTTATTCGCCGTGATCGCTCTCAACATGTTTTTGCACAGACTTTTTTGGAGTTTTCTGCCAAGAAGGTTTCTAGGCATCGTTTGACACATGGCCGTAATCATTTAAAAAGAAACGCTGCTTTGTTTCGCCGTATAGAACAACAGTTTGGTGTACCTGGTGAAGTATTGGCAGCGTTCTGGGGCTTGGAGTCAGATTTTGGTGTTGTGACCGGGAATTATCCCACACTGCGTTCAGTCTTGACATTGGCTTATGATTGTCGCCGCCCAGAGCTATTTCGGCCTGAGTTAATGGGCGCTTTATGGCTGATTCAAAAAGGTGACTTGACAGCAGCGAATATGCGAGGTGCTTGGGCTGGTGAGCTGGGGCAACTGCAATTTTTGCCATCACGTTATAATCAATATGCAGTGGATTATGATAGGGATGGTCATCGTGATTTAATTCGCTCTAGTGCTGACGCATTGGCCTCCGCCGCACGCTTACTAAAAAAGTATGGTTGGCGTGCGGGTGAACCTTGGTTACAAGAAGTTCGCGTACCAACTGAAATGGATTGGAGCTTAGCGCGTTTGAATAATAAGTTAGCTTTGGCAGAATGGAAAAAGCAGGGTGTCACCTTGGTTAACGGTCAGCCTTTACCCAACGCCGGTAGGGCAGCCTTATTATTGCCCATGGGACGCAATGGTCCTGCTTTTCTGGCCTATCCTAACTTTGACGTTTTCTTAAAATGGAATGAGTCCACAGTTTATTCAACCACAGCCGCTTACTTGGCGACCCGTTTTGCGGGTGCGCCTGCACTTAGAGCGGGTAATGCGCCTGTTGCTAAACTCTCTATCGGGCAAGTGAAACAGTTGCAAAGCAAGCTAAAGGCTCGCGGCCTGCCCGTTGGCAAAATTGATGGCATTATTGGCGAAATGACCCGTGATGCAGTGCGCCGCATCCAACAGCAATTGGGATTACCTGCTGATGGCTATCCTGATCCTGAGTTATTACGCCGTCTGCGATAATGAATTAACTTACGAAAAGCCGAGCTAATGGCTCGGTTTTTCAAACTGGTGATTATTTTTTAGATAAGCCGCGTCTGAGCATTTGAGAAGTCATTAGCTTACCAAACTTGCCTTCCCTGCAAGCTTACTTAATTCTTGCCCAAGATAAGCCGAAGGCTTGTTCAATATTCCACCCGCAAGCAACTCACTGCATGTTGATCATCACCTTGTAATTGCGGTTTTTGCTCAGCACATTGTGCCGCCACTATTGGGCAGCGTGTTCTGAAAACACAGCCTGAAGGCGGATTCAAGGGCGAGGGCATGTCCCCTTCCAGCAATTGTATGGTTTTACCACGTTCCAGTTTGGGATCAGGAATCGGTACTGCCGACATGAGTGCTTTGGTATAAGGGTGTAAGGGGGTTTCAAATAAAGCGCTGGCTTCCCCCAATTCCACCACATGGCCTAAGTACATGACCAAGACACGATCACTAATGTGTCTCACCACCGACAAATCATGTGCAATAAAAATCAGGCTTAAACCCATTTCTGCTTGCAAGCTTTGCAATAAATTGACAACTTGGGCTTGGATGGAAACATCCAAGGCAGAGACAGGCTCATCACAAATAATCAATTGTGGTTCGAGTATTAAAGCACGCGCAATCCCAATACGTTGGCATTGCCCTCCTGAAAATTCATGCGGATAACGGTTAATGAGGTTAGGTAAAAGCCCGACTTTTTTCATCATGGCTTGAACTTTGTCCATCATGGCTTCTTTGGACAGTTCAGGATGATAAGTTTGCAAAGGTTCGGCAATAATATTGCCTATGGTCATACGTGGATTGAGCGAAGCCAGAGGGTCTTGAAAAATCATTTGCATATGTTGCCGATTGGCGCGACGCTCTACTTCGTTCATTTGCGTCAAGTCTTGCCCTAACCACAGCATTTGGCCAGCACTAGCAGGGATCAGACCAATAATGGCTCGTGCCAAGGTCGATTTGCCACAACCCGATTCGCCAACAACCCCCACAGTTTCACCGGCATAAACTCGAAAAGAAACTTGATCTACCGCCTTGAGTTGAGCAGGGGCTTCCCAAAACCAAGCATTATCACGCTTGATCGTAAACTGCACGGACAAATTGTCCACATCCAATAAAGCAGATTTAGTCGACATAGCTCAACTCCCTAACTGGCAGGTAACAAGCACGCAAACGCTCCGCCGCAAAGTTATCCAATGAAGGTGCATTTAGCCTGCATGTTGGCATAACAAATTCGCAACGTGGATGAAAAGGGCAGCCCGAGGGAAGCTTTAACAAGTTGGGTGGATTACCGCCAATGGTGGGTAACGCTGCTGCTTGGCTATCCAGTCGGGGAACAGATTGCAATAAGCCTTGGGTATAAGGATGAGTAGGATGGTAATAAATGTCCTCCACGCTACCGTATTCCATCGTGCGCCCGGCATACATCACCAACACCTTGTCACATAAACCAGCCACCACACCAAGATCATGCGTAATTAGAATAATGGCCGTATTAAAGCTTTGCTTTAACTCTTGTAGCAGATTGAGAATTTGCGCCTGTATGGTGACATCCAGTGCAGTAGTCGGCTCATCGGCAATCAATAATTGCGGTTCGCACAATAAGGCCATGGCAATCATCACGCGCTGACGCATGCCACCTGAAAACTCATGCGGATACATACTCATGCGCTTTTTAGCTTCAGGAATACGTACCGCTTCCAGCATGCGAATAGCGGCTTGTTCAGCTTCCTGTTGCCCCATGTGCTTATGTAGTTGCAGGCTTTCTGTCAGTTGCTTGCCAACCTTCATATAAGGGTTGAGCGAAGTCATCGGATCTTGGAAAATCATGGATATTTTCTGAGCACGTATTTTATTAAGCGCTTTTTCAGAGAGATACAAAATTTCCTCATCATCGAACATAGCGCTGCCTGACACGTGCCCATTATGAGCCAATAAACCCATGAGGGCGAAAGCAGTTTGGCTTTTACCTGAGCCTGATTCCCCCACAATTCCCAAGGTTTCGCCACGCTCTAAACTGAAATCGAGATTGTTCACCGCTGTTACAGTGCCATCAGGAGTGGTAAACGCGACACACAAATCTTTAACCGTCAATAATGTCATAATTCAACTCCTCAACGGTCTTTAGGATCAAGTGCATCGCGCAAGCCATCGCCTACGAAATTAAAGCAAAACAGTGTCACCATCATAAAGGCGGCGGGAAACAGCAATTGCCAAATAGCGACTTCCATAGTTTGAGAACCTTCCTGTAATAAAGCGCCCCAACTGGTCATAGGCTCTTGCACCCCTAATCCCAAAAAGCTCAAAAAGGATTCGGTTAGAATCATGCTGGGAATTAACAGGGTGGCATAGACCGCTACAATACCCAGTACATTAGGTACAATATGGCGCGTAATGATTTTCCACTTGGAAACACCATAGACTTCTGCGGCTTCAATAAACTCTTTCTGCTTGAGGCTTAAGGTTTGCCCGCGCACAATCCGCGCCATATCCAGCCACGAGACTGCACCAATCGCTACAAAAATCAGAAAGATGTTGCGCCCGAAAAAAGTGACCAGCAAAATCACCAAGAACATAAAAGGCAAGCCATACAGGATTTCCAGTATGCGCATCATAACGCGATCTACTGTGCCGCCTAAAAAACCCGATGTTGCGCCATATAAAGTGCCTAGAAGTACCGCAACCAATGCGCCCAATACACCAACGAGTAAAGAGATACGTCCTCCCAGCAAGGTACGTACATATAAATCACGCCCTAAAGTATCGGTTCCAAAATAGTGACCACTTTCCGGTGAGGGTGGCGCACTCATGGCTACCCAGTCAGGCTCATCAAAACTGTATTCACTGAAATGTTGCCCGAATAAAGTGAGCGAAGTGATACAGATTAAAATCAATAAACTCAACATAGCAGCTTTATTACGCCTAAAGCGACGCCGTGCATCCTGCCATAAACTACGACCTTCCACGGCTTCCATATCGCTTAATTGCTCAGCAAATTGTTCCACCGCATTGGTTTTAGTCTGTGTGATCGGTTTAATATTTTTCATTCATCAGCCTCTTTAATAACGAATACGTGGATCAATAACCGCATATAAAATATCAACGATGGCATTGAATAAGATGGTGAAAAATCCAATCAATATGGTTAAGCCTAATACCAAAGAGTAATCACGATTCAGTGCACCATTCACAAAGAGCTTACCCAAACCGGGTAAACCAAAAATGGTTTCAATCACTACCGAACCCGTAATAACCCCCACAAAGGCAGGCCCCATATAAGACACCACAGGTAACATGGCAGGGCGTAAGGCATGTTGCAGCACAATGCGAGTACTGGGCACACCTTTGGCCTTGGCGGTACGAATAAAATTGGAATGTAAGGTTTCGATCATACTGCCACGCATAATACGGGCAAAGGAAGCCATGTACAGAAAAGCCAAACCAACGACAGGTAAAATCATATAAGGCAAGCGCCCCTCATTCCAACCCCCAGCAGGTAGCCATTCCAGTTGGATGGCAAAGATATAAACCAGCAGAGGGGCAAAGACAAAGGAAGGGATGACAATCCCCGTCATACTCGTCGACATAACCCAATAATCAATCCAAGTATTTTGCCTTAAAGCCGCTATCGTACCAACAGTGACACCCACCCATAGAGCTAGGATAAAAGCCGCTATACCCAGCTTGGTGGACACAGGCAAAGCCTGTGCCACCAGTTCATTCACGGTATAGTCCTTGTATTTGAATGAAGGTCCTAAATCGCCTCGTAATAAACCACCGAGATAAGTGAAATATTGCTGCCAAGCAGGTTTGTCCAGCCCATACTTGGCTTCAATATTGGCAATCACTTCGGGTGGCAAGGCTCGCTCACTGGTAAAAGGGCTACCTGGCGCAAAACGCATCATAAAAAAAGTCAGCGTAATCAGCACCAGTAAAGTAGGAATCGCCTCCAACAGACGTTTGAGAATGAACTTGAGCATAGGTATTGTCCCCTTACTCAGCAATCATGTATAAGTCCTTACTGTAAATATTATCTTCGGCATTATTCATGGGGTAGCCACCCACCTTAGGACTCACCAAACGCGCATTGACATAGTGATAAATAGGCGCAATCGGCATATCTTTTGCCAATAATTGCTCGGCTTGCGCATAGAGTTGACTACGCTCTTCCGTTGTTTTGGCACTGAGCGCGTTTTTCATAATCTGGTCATATTCATCACTATAGTATTTGGCGTGGTTATTACCATTATTGCTTTGCATAAGTGACAAGAAGGTTGAGGCTTCATTATAGTCACCACACCAGCCTGCACGCGCAACTTCATGATTGCCTGCTGTACGTGTTTCCAAGAAAGTTTTCCATTCTTGATTTTCCAGTTTAACCGCTACGCCCAAAGTTTTTTTCCAAATAGCCGCGACTGCAACGGCAATTTTTTTATGATTTTCACTGGTGTTATACAGCAAAGTAAAGGAAAGTGGCTTATCTGCGCCAAAACCCGCTTCTTCCAATAAGGCTTTGGCCTTGGCATCGCGCTCAGCCTGAGTCATTTGTGAATAATCAGTGGGCTCTGCTTTAAAGCCTGCGACTTTTTGATGGGCAAAGTTATAAGCGGCTAACTGTCCCATGCCGAGAATATTGTCCGTGATAATGTCACGATTAATGGCATAAGACAGCGCTTTACGCACACGTACATCATCAAAGGGCGCTTTTTCATTATTAAATTCGTAGTAATACGAACATAAATAAGGTGTTACTTTAACCGACTCGGGGTGTTCTTTTTTCAAACGCTTGAAATGCTCCAACGGCATTTCATAAGTCATGTCGGTATCGCCTGCTAAAAAGCGATTCATGTCAGTGACTTGATTTTCAATCGGTAGGAAAGTGACTTTATTGACAACGGTGTGCTCATTATCCCAGTACTGCTCATTGCGCACCATTTCAATCTTTTCATTTACGACCCAGTTGGATAATTTGTAAGCCCCATTGCTGACAATATTTTCTGGAGAAGTCCATTTATCACCGTATTTTTCTACCGTTGCCCGATGAGCTGGCACCATAGTCGTGTGCGCCGTCATATTGATAAAATAAGGTAATGGGCTTTCTAGTGTGATTTCCAGCGTATGTTCATCTAGTGCTTTGACCCCCAATGTTTCTGGCTTGGCTTCTCCTTTAATAATTTGTGCTGAGTTTTTTATCTGAGCCATTTCTAAAAACCAAGCATAAGGCGAAGCGGTGGCAGGATCAACCACACGACGGAAGCTATACACAAAATCTTCAGCCGTCACAGGATCGCCATTAGACCACTTAGCCGTATCACGCAGTTTGAAGGTATACACCTGATTGTCAGACGTTTCCCAACTTTCAGCGACACCGGGAAGCAAATTGCCGTCTGCGTCTTGGATTAATAAGCCTTCAAACATTTCACGAACAATATTTGACTCAGGCACACCCTCTACTTTATGGGGATCAAGCGTGGCAGGTTCTGCGCCATTACTGCGTACAAACTCTTGTTTTTTGGCTAATTGAGTGCCCTCAGGAACATTAGCGGCGGAAGAGTTGATAGGAAGCGTGGCGGTGAAAAGGCTGAGCGCAATAAGACTACTAAAAAGACTTACAGAGTGAGTGACTCGATGGTTTGTCATGATATGTCCTCCAGATAAATAGTGAAACCGTAGTTTCGGGCTATTTCGTTTACAGGTAAAGGTTTTTACTTTACCAATATGGACGCTATCTTGCTGTAAGTCTGAGGTATGTCAGGATTTTGTGGTTTTTGTAGGATAAGGAATGTCCTTTTGTCCAGAAATAAAAAGCGTAAAACAGCGAAAAATACCTTCGATCCAAGCAGGTTAACTCCACAACAGCTAGAAACGCATGCCCGGCGAGCTATTGTGGATAAACAGTACAGGCAGGCAATTCAATACTTGAAAACGCTTGTTAAGCAATAAGACAAGGGCTTATTCAGCACATAGCTGTGTGCGCCACGCCATGAGCGATGTAGCTTAAGCGCTCGACCAGCAACAGCACCCAACCCATAGTATCCACGGCAATCCCCCACGGGTCGTGATTTAGATGCGTTGAAAACTCTATTGTTGTACACTTTCAAATTTTACACTTAATTGAGGTTTTCTAATGGCCAGCGTACTCGTCAGTTGT
>PDPH01000040.1 GCA_002747435.1 Pseudomonadota bacterium | reverse complement strand
CCGGTCTTTGTGCCGGTTTTTTTATGCCTGATGCTTGCTTATGGGATTGATAGAAAAATTCAATGATTAAAGTGAATCAGGGGGAAAGCGTACCGTAAACGCCAAAATTAAAAAAGGGCTACAGCGTAAAACACTATAACCCCTTGATATATATGGTGCCGGCACTCGGACTCGAACTGAGGACCTACTGATTACAAGTCAGTTGCTCTACCAACTGAGCTATACCGGCAAGGAAGGCGTATTCTATGCAAGCTTTTTTAGCATTGCAAGCCTTTATGGTGAGCGGTGTTGAAATTTTCTTCCTTGGAAAGCTGACAGCATGCCGCGCAGTATATTAACTTCGCTTTGGGTCGGTGTAATGCGGCCAAACAGACGGCGCATGCGTCGCATTAATAGGCGTGGATTGGCAGGGTCAAGATACCTGACTTCAATCATAGTTGTTTCTAAGTGCTGAAAAAAGTTTTCCATTGCTTCAGCCGTTGCCAGCGGTTCATTGAGCGTTGGAGTAGGGTGTTCATGTTGATTTGGGGCACTATGACTGGCCATCATGCACTCATAACAAATAATTTGCACGGCTGCGGCAATATTGAGTGAGAAAAAATCAAAGGCCATTGGAATATGTACTAAGGCATGACAATGCTCCAATTCTTCATTGCTTAATCCAGAGCGTTCCCGTCCAAAGACGATAGCTACTTTCTGTTCAGGCAGGCGCTCATTGACACGCAAGCCACAAGTGCGTGCAGTCATTTGCGGCCAAGGTAAACTGCGCTCAGAGCGGGCGCTGCTGCCGATAATATAATGGCAATCAGTCAATGCGGTTGGCAAGCTATCAAGCAGTTTAGCTTGTTCCAAAATATCATCTGCACCCGAAGCTAAGGCGCGTGTTTCTGGGGAGTTAAAGCGTGTTGGTTTGACTAGACGAAGGTCATGGATACCCATGGTTTTCATCGCGCGCGCTGCTGAGCCTATATTGCCAGGGTGTGAAGTCTCTACCATGACAATACACAGTTGATCAAGTTTATTCATGCTTAGCCTTTTAATAAGACGCGGGATTTTTCCCGATTCCAGTCACGTTCTTTTTCAGTGGCGCGCTTGTCGTGTAACTGTTTACCTTTGCCTAGGCCGATTTCTAGTTTGACACGGTTGTTTTTCCAATACATGGCTGTGGGTATAACGGTATAGCCTTTGCGTTCCACAGCAGCACTGAGACGTTCGAGTTGATAACGGTGCAATAGCAGTTTACGGCTACGGCGTGACTCAGGAATGATATGCGTTGAAGCAGACAGCAGTGGGGTAATCAACGCATTGAATAACCAAGCTTCATTATTTTTTAAGAAAATGAAGCTTTCTTTCAGTTGTATGCGGCCTTCACGCAAGCTTTTGACTTCCCAACCCATTAGGGAGAGACCTGCCTCAAAGGTATCTTCAATAAAATATTCGTAGCGCGCACTTTTGTTAAGCGCAATGGTCGCTCCACCAAAGGTGGATTTTTTCTTTTGCTTAGCCATTTGAATTACTATAGTAGCGAAACGGTCAGATGATAGCGCGTTCCGGGGTGGATAGAAAAGTTTGCTGTCATTGTTTACAGATAGATAAACGAAAGGAGCTTGAATGGTTCATGTGAATCGTAGTGCTTTAGTGCCTTACAGCACTGTGCAAATGTATAGCTTGGTCGATAATATCGAGGCTTATCCCACTTTCCTGCCTTGGTGTCGCAGTGTCAAAGAGCTAAGCCGCAGTGAAGAACAGGTAGAGGCCAGTATAGAAATAGCCAAAGGAGGGATTAATAAAACTTTTACCACGCAAAATCAGATGCAGGAAAATCAACAGATTGAAATGAAACTGGTAGACGGTCCTTTCAAACATTTACATGGTTTTTGGCGATTTGACGCTTTGAAGGCCGATGCTTGCAAGGTATCTTTGGAGCTAGACTTTGAGTTTTCCAATCCATTGGTCAAAATGGCCTTGGGGTCTATTTTTAATCAAATTGCCAATACATTAGTCGATTCATTTGTAAAGCGAGCACGAGAGGTTTATGGACACTAACGGGATTACGGTGGAAGTGGTCTACCCCTTACCCTATGAGCAATTGATTTTTAAAGCTTCCATTCCCACAGGGAGTACTGTGGCTGAAGGTATTCAAGCTAGTGGTATATTGGAACATTATCCTGAGCTTGACTGGCAAGCTTTGGATACCGGTATTTTTGGCAAACTTGTTCCAGCAACAACCGTATTGCGCGAACGTGACCGCATTGAAATTTATCGTCCACTAATTGCTGATCCTAAAGCGGTACGCAAGAAACGTGCTGCTGCGGGTAAGAAAATGAAAAAGGGTGGTAGTGATGCGGCGGCAAATTAATGTGAGGTAGGATGCCTAGTGTTCTCCGACTCGTTGTGTGCAAATTAGGGATTGTACACAGGAGACGATAGACTACAGACTACGGTAGATTTTTGTGAAAACGGTGAGCGTAAACGTTGGTATGCGGCTGTGGTGACAGACCCTTCGAAGTTTTCCGAAGGGCGGTTTATTTATTATTTAGAAGCTTGGCTGTGATTTTGCTAGGTCATTAGCCAGTACGTATATTGCTGACTCTGCCTGACTGATCAAAGAAAATCGTTACGCTGGTTCGTTTATTAAGCTTTCTGCCTTCTTTAAGGTAAAAGACATAATCCCAACGATTTTGTCGAAAGTCATCTGTTAGCAAAGGTGTTCCCAGAATATCTCTCACTTGTTCTTGGGTCATGCCCTGGCGAACCAGCGAGAGTTCTTCTTGAGTAATATAGTTGCCTTGCTGTATGTCCATGCGGTAGATTCCACAAGCACTTAGCAGGGTCAGTGTTAGTAAAAAAGTAGCTAAGAGTTTTATCATGGTCGTTATCTATCTGCGATTAATATCGAAGAGCATGATAGACCATTCAGACTGGAGAGTGCAGGGTGGAAGAACAAGATATTAAACAGGCGGGATTAAAGGTTACTCAACCTCGTTTGAAAGTTTTGGATTTATTGGGTACTTCTGCTGAACGCCATTTGAGTGCGGAGGAAATTTATCGTACTTTGCTAGCAGAGGGTGAAGAGATCGGTTTGGCGACCGTGTATCGCGTCTTAACCCAATTTGAGGCGGCTGGTTTAGTGATTCGCCATAATTTTGAAGGGGGACAGGCTGTGTTTGAGTTGGCCTCAGAGGATCATCACGACCATATGGTCTGTGTTAAGACAGGCAAGGTGGTTGAGTTTTATGATGAAATTATTGAGCTGCGCCAAAAAGAGATTGCTAAAGCACATAACTTCCGTATTACGGGTCATTCATTGATTCTCTACGGAGAATTCATCGAAAAATCTTGAAAAGCGCTGGAAAAGTGTTTGCTGGCTTTTGCATTTATCCCTTACTTCGCTATAATCGCGCATTTACTGGAGCAGACTCGGGTTGCGGTCTGTTTTTTTGCGTTCTATTTTTGAGACTGAAGAGTATATGCCAAGCGTAAAAGTAAGAGATACAGAACCTTTTGAAGTTGCCGTACGTCGTTTTAAGCGTACTTGTGAAAAAGCCGGTATTGTTGCAGAAGTTCGTGCTCGTGAATTTTATGAAAAGCCGACTTCTATACGCAAACGTAAGCGTGCGGCTGCCGTCAAACGTAATCTCAAGCGTATTTCTCGTGATCTTAATCGTCGCGTTAGAATGTATTAATTCTGTGTTTTTGCTTTGCAAGCTGGAATAAGTTGGGATAAGTACTAAGTTGTATACTGCTTTATGAGCCTGAAAGAACAAATCACTAGTGACATGAAAGATGCCATGCGTGCTAAGGATAAGGTGCGTTTGGGTGTTATTCGCTTGATTTTGGCAGCCATAAAACAACAAGAAATAGACAAGCGAGTTGAATTGGATGATACCGCTGTATTAGCCGTGCTTGACAAATTAGTCAAGCAACGGCGTGAATCTATTCGTCAGTACAGTGAGGCGGGTCGAACCGATTTAGCGGATCAAGAGCAGGCGGAAATCGACATTATTCAGATTTATTTACCCCAAGCCTTGAGTGATGCTGAATTGCAAGGCTTGGTTGCGGAAGCTATTGCTGCAACCGAGGCGGTGTCTCCTAAAGACATGGGTAAGCTGATGGCTTGGATCAAGCCACGTGTCCAAGGTCGGGCTGACATGGGTAAAGTCAGTGCTTTGATTAAGGATCAATTGAATCAATAATTGATTCAATTCCTCATTTCCGTTTATTGTTCTATTGCTTACCTACCTTTTTGTCTGTCTAGTGGAGTGTTTACATGACTGCCGCCTATCAGTTTAAGAATGATCGTTTTCTACGAGCTTTATTAAAACAACCAGTAGACACTACGCCCATTTGGATTATGCGCCAAGCAGGACGTTATTTGCCTGAGTATCGTGCTACTCGACAACGGGCTGGAAGCTTTATGGATTTATGCCGTAACGCTGAGCTGGCCTGTGAGGTAACTTTACAGCCTTTGGAACGCTTTGAGCTGGATGCAGCTATTTTATTTTCCGATATTCTGACTGTGCCGGACGCAATGGGCTTGGGACTTTATTTTGCGGAAGGTGAGGGACCACGTTTTGAAAGACCTGTGCGTACTAAAGCGGATATAGCGGCTTTGTTCATACCTGATCCACATGACGAACTGGCGTATGTCATGAATGCTGTGAGCATGATTCGCAAAGCATTAGAGGGTCGCGTTCCTTTGATTGGTTTTGCCGGTAGTCCTTGGACTTTAGCGACTTATATGGTGGAAGGTGGTTCCAGCAAGGAGTTTGCTAAGGTTCGTGGTCTGCTGTATAGCGATCCTATGGCTATGCACCTTTTGTTGGAGAAGCTTGCTCAGGCGGTTACGGACTATTTGAATGCGCAAATAGTTGCAGGTGCACAAGCGCTTATGGTGTTTGATACTTGGGGCGGTACTTTGACACCCGAAACGTATCAAGCATTTTCCTTGGCCTATATGCAGCGTATTGTGGAAGGCTTGCAGCGTGATTATGCAGGTCAACGCATCCCCGTCATTTTATTTACCAAAAATGGGGGCGCTTGGTTAGAAAGCATGGCTGATACAGGCTGCGATGGTTTGGGCTTGGATTGGACCGTGGATATTGCTGAAGCACGGCAGCGTGTTGGGGATAAGGTAGCTTTACAGGGTAATATGGATCCTTGTGTGCTTTACGCTAGCTCGGAAGTGATTCAGGCTAAGGCAGAGCAAATTGTTCAAGGTTTTGCGGGTAAAACAGGTCATGTTTTTAACTTGGGGCATGGTATTCACCAGCATATTGATCCTGATAATGTCAAAATTTTGGTAGATACGGTACACGCCGCAGGGCGACGTTTGCGCGCTTAGTTGGTTTCTGGCAGTGGCGCATTGGTATTTGCTGCTGCGTCGGCTGCTATGATTTCTTGCAGCTTTTTGTAATCAGCACGGCGGATGCCTTTGCCTGTGGTATTGCTGAGTGCTGAGTGCTGGTAATGGCCGTCATCAGTAAAAATAATTAGTTCCACCTCTACTTCGTCTACATAAAAGCGCAATAAGGGTAGATAGTCTTTTTTTTTGCTTGATTTGATTTTGCGTTCATGTATTTGAAATGGAATCATTTTTTCTTCCATGAAGAAAATCACATCCTCAGCTCGATTGGCGGCTAAGTGCAGGGTAACTGCCGAGTGCTCCCCAGAAGTGCCTTCCAAGGCCGAACCAGTCAAATAAGGGCAAAAATCTTGTAAAAAATCCAAGGCTTCCAAAGCAATTTCACGGTGATGACGCAAAATGGCGCGTTGCTCTTCCGTATCCGTTAGACGTATATAGTCATGCAGTGCCTGCTCAATTTCTTCATTGGACGGCTGATGTTTGCGCTGTTTGCTTGCGCCTAAACGC
Source organism: Pseudomonadota bacterium (assembly GCA_002747435.1). Taxonomy (GTDB): domain Bacteria; phylum Pseudomonadota; class Gammaproteobacteria; order Thiotrichales; family Thiotrichaceae; genus Thiolinea. The sequence continues at coordinate 15,263 of PDPH01000040.1, read as the reverse complement.
TGTGCTGCCTTTTGTTTGGCAATGCGATAATCACGATAGCCTTCCTCATAAATCAGGCGCGCAGCCTCAGCGGCAAGCCATTGACGTAAACTTTGCTCTTCTAGGTACATTAGAAAATCTGTTCGGGAATTTCGACCCTTTCTGGTTGGCGTGGTTGCTGCATCGGTATCGCTTGTGGGTAGCTTGGTATTGTAGCAGCAGGAGCAGGCAGGTTTTCATTTTGATACTCAAATGATTGTGTGACTTGTGCTGGAGCAACTGCACGCGATAAAGCTTTACCTTCCTCAATAACATTCAGTGAATTTTCTGTTGCTAATAAGCCAGTGTCAGCGTCAATACTGACTGTTTGTAGCTTTTCAGGCTTTTTCCATGCTTGTTCTGGTATTGCTTGCAAGACAGGTTTCATTAGTTTTATCCACATGGGAACAGCTACTTTGGTTGAGGTTTCTCCCTCGCCCAGTTCGGACATATCATCAAAGCCAACCCAAGCCACCGCGACATAGGTTGGGTTGAAACCACAAAACCAAGCATCACGCTGCTTATTGGTTGTGCCTGTTTTTCCAGCAAGGTCTTTGCGTTTTAGTGTGCGTCCTGCTTTGGCGGCTGTGCCGAATCGCGTCACCCCTTGCATCATGCTCACGATATTATGAGCTGTGGTGGAGTCCATAATACGCTTGGCTGCGGGTAGAGTAATGGTTTGAACTTCTGTTTTGTCGGCTGCTTCAGGTGAGTCTGAGTCTGTCGATGTTTGTTCCTCATTAGTTTCATTAGCCTCATGCTGTGCAGTTTGGGGGGGTATGATACATTGTTGTACGTCGCCACAGGCCATTTGTATATCCTGTGTCGCGTCATATAAGACCCTGCCTTGATGATCTTCAATACGAGTAATGAAGTGTGGAGCAATTTTAAAACCACCATTGGCAAAGCTCGAGTAAGCAGTTGCCATTTGCAACGGTGTGGTTAAACCTGTACCGAGTGCGAGTGTTAGATTACGAGGCAAGTTTTCTTTGGCAAAACCAAAGCGTGTGGCATAGTTAATGGTGTAATCAATACCCGTATCTCGTAATACCCGAATAGAAACCAAATTACGCGATTTTGCTAACGCTTCACTCAATGTGGTAGGGCCAATATAGCTGCCGCCAAAGTTTTTCGGTTGCCAATTACTACCTGGAATGCTAATGGGGGCATCGTTGACTACACTTTTAGGGGTGAATCCTCGGGAGAGTCCTGCTGCATAAATAATGGGCTTAAAGCTGGAGCCTGGCTGACGCATGGCTTGTGTGGCTCGATTAAATTTAGAGTGATAGAAGTCGTAGCCCCCCAAAATAGCCCGTACTGCACCATCTTTAGGATTCATAAGCACCAGTGCGGCACTCACCGAAGGTATCTGCGCTAATTGCCAAGTGCTTATTGGTGCGGCATCGCTGGGCTCATTGGATTTATTGTTTGAGTGTTGATCGGTTTTAATATCAGCAGGCGTCACTTGCCGTACTCGAATAATGTCACCCCGTTTCAAGACATCACTGACCTTTTTGGGTGTTGCGCCACGTCGGTCAGCAGTTATAAAAGGTCTAGCCCATTGCACGTCTTTTAAGTTCAATTCTATAACTTGTTCATTGACTAATTGCACTTGAGCCATTTGCTGGTTGCTGTTCAGTACTAAGCCACTTTGCAAGTCCCCAATGGGAGGGTGATTCGCTAATTTATCCAGCCATTCTTCTTTAGTTAGCGCATCCAGATTAATGTGTTCTTCTGGAGCACGGTAGCCGTGTCTTTGGTCATATTCATCCAAAGTGGCGCGCAGTGCTTGCATAGCATCAGCCTGCATATTTGAGTCTAAGGTTGTGTAAACATGTAAACCTTGCTTATAAGCCTGATCGGCGTAGCGTTTTATAATGGATTGGCGCACCATTTCGGCTAAGTAGGGGGCATACGTTTGCACGTCTGGCTTATGCACAGCGGCAGTATTGGGCTCTTTTATCGCTTCATCGTATTCAGTTTGATGGATAAAACCCAGTTCAAGCATGCGCAGTAAAATATAATTTCGCCGTGTCATAGCGCGAGGTGGATTAACAATCGGGTTATAACGCGAAGGTGCTTTAGGTAGGCCAGCAATCATGGCCATTTGCGCAAGGGTGAGCTCATACAGGTTTTCCTTACCGTAATAGGTTTCAGCGGCTGCTGCAATACCGGTTGCACGATTGCCCAAATAGATTTTGTTTAAATAAAGCTCAAGAATCTCATCTTTAGAGAAGTTCTGTTCCATGCGGGTGGCTAGTAATATCTCACGCAGTTTACGCGAAATGGTTTTGTCGTGATCTAGGAAGGCATTTCGAGCTAACTGCATGGTGATGGTACTGGCACCTTGGGAGGCACTGCCGGTGGACATAACACTTAAAAAGGCACGCACAACACCGACTATGTCAATGCCTGGGTGGTCATAATAGCGTGAATCTTCTATAGCAATAAACGCTAGGCGCAGTTTATCGGGTACTTCACTGAGTTTGACAGGGCGGCTACGCTGAGTGCCATATTCTGCAATGAGACGATTTTCACGCGAATAGATGCGTAAAGGAACTTGTAAGTCAATATGCCGCAACGTTTGTGTATCGGGTAGCTGTGGTGAAAAATACACATATAAACCGACAATACCTAACATTCCCAGTATGATAAAGCTGAAAATAGCGCTAAAAAAAGCGGGTATAATACCTTTTAAAATACTTTTTAAAACAAGCCACATGATCGTTAAGTAAAACTTTTCCTGAAGTGTTTTTATTAAATGAGAGCACCGTTTAAAGCAGGATGTCTCTTGCCCGTTGAGACGCGATCAGTTTGGTTTTCAAGATATTTTTTGTTATTCATCTGATCCCCGTTTGTCTGAAATTGCCCCACCTCGGAGACCTTCAGAGTAGACTATTTTGGAGTTCAACGCTACCATGTTCTGTGATGTTAATAACAAAAATAAGATGTGAGTCGCCGTGTTTTCATTTAGCCGAAAACCCAATTTATTGGGTATTGATATCAGTTCTTCCGCCATTAAACTGGTTGAGATGGGTCGCAAAGGACGCGAATACCGTATAGAAAGTTATGCGGTGGCTCCCTTACCGGAGGGCATCAGTAATGAAAAAGATATTATTGAACCGGAGCCCATTGGTGAAGCGATACGCAAAGCACTGAAAGAGAGTCGTACGCGTTTAAAGCATTGCGCCTTGGCTATTCCCACTTCAATGGCCATTAATAAGATTATTACCTTACAAGCTTCCATTCCAGCTTCGGAGATGGAGGCGCAAATTGCGATTGAGGCAGATCAGCATATTCCCTATGCAATGGAAGAGGTCAGTTACGACTTTGAAGTATTGGGACCTTCTCTCAATAATCCTGAGACCGTCGATGTCTTGTTAGCAGGTACTCGCTCTGAAAATGTAGAGGTACGAGTGGCTGCTGCGGAAATGGCTGGCCTGACGGTTGATATTGTAGATACTGAAACGCATGCACTGGAAAAAGTATTGCGAGTTCTCACTAATGAGTTAGATCAGTACGACTCCGTGGCGGTCGTTGACTTTGGTGCGACTATGACCAGTATCACTGTGTTTGAACAAGGTCGCTTGACCTTTTCGCGTGAACAAACTTTTGGTGGCCGTCAATTAACTGAACAAATCATGCAGCGCTATGGTTTGACTTGGCAAGAGGCGGGTCTAGCTAAGAAAGAGGGTAACTTACCAGAGAACTATATTTCTGAAGTGCTTGATCCTTTTAAAGACAACATGGTGCGGCAATTACATCGCTTTTTGCAGTTTTATTATGCTTCCAGTCAAAAGGATGGCGTCAGTCAGGTATTAATTTCAGGTGGCTGCGCACGCGTTCCGGGCATTGATGAGCAAATTCAGTCGGTAATCGGAACGCCAGTTAAGATTATTAATCCCTTTATTCAAGTCGGTTTGGGAAATCGAGTCAGTCCACTGCGTTTTACCAATGATATGCAGGCTTTGTTGATTGCTGCGGGTTTGTCTTTGCGGGGGTTGGACTAATGGCTGGTTTAAATTTATTACCTTGGCGTGATCAAGAGCGTGAACGTAAAAAGCAACAGTTTTTTGTCCTGCTGGGTATAGCCGCATTATTTGCTTCTTTCTTGGTATTTATGGGGCACTTATACATGAATGCTGTGATTGATTTTCAGAATCAGCGCAATCAGTTTTTACAGCAAGAAATCACCGTGCTCGATAAACAGATTGCAAGGATTAAAAAACTAGATGCGGTGAAGCAGGCTTTGTTAGGACGTATGCAGATTATTGAAAATCTCCAAAGTACTCGTCCTGCTATTGTGCATTTGTTTGATGAAATGGCTACGGTGTTACCTGATGGTATGTATCTGGATAAACTTTCACAAAAAGGTACGGTCGTGCATGTGGAAGGCAAGGCAGAGTCAAATGCACGGGTTTCTAGCTATATGAATAGTTTGGATCGTTCTGAATGGTTGAGTTCTTCTAATTTGAATATTATTTCTGTTGTGAGAGAAGGTAACGATCGTTCATTGCCATTACGTGACTTTAAGCTGGATGTTAAGCAACTTTTAAAACAGGGCGAGGACAAGAATCATGAATCTGCAGGAAATTAATAATCTTGCTGAAGATCCAGGTAGTGTACCTTGGCCTATTAAAGTTATTGCCATTATTGCATTGATGGGTTTGATTGTTTTTTTGGGGTATAAACTGGTTATTGTAGACAGTATTGATACATTAAAAGCAGCAGAACGCAAAGAGACAGAGTTACGTAGCGCTTTTGAAAAAAAAGCCCGTCGTTCTAGTCAGCTACCTGCTTATGAAAAGCAATTAAAAGAAATGCAACATTCTTTTGGTAATTTAATGCAGCAATTGCCTAGTAGTACAGAAATACCATCTTTGGTTCTCGATATTTCAGAAAAAGGCGTATCTAATGGTTTGGAAATTGAGAAATTTGAACCGAAAGATGAGCTTTTAAAAGAGTTTTATGCAGAAAAGCCCATTAATCTAGTTGCTCTAGGCACTTATAAAGAGCTGGCTATGTTTGTCAGTGATATTTCTGGTCTGCCACGTATTGTAACCATTCATGATATTGATCTTTTGCCTGAGCAGGAGAATAAGAGTAATAACTCTGTGAAAAATTCTAATAATGATACTTCAGCAAAAGGCAAGCGCTTACGTATGCAAGCCTTGATAAAAACCTACCGCTATCTAGAAGACAGTGATATTGATGGCTTAAGTGATCTCAATCTGTAAGTAAGGTATTCAGGTGAAATTATGAAAAAAATAATAGTGTACTTTACAACAGCCACTCGATTTAGCAGTTTGGTAATGATCTCTATTTTACTGACAGCCTGCGGCAATGACATGAGCGATCTGCGTTCCTATGTTAGTTCAGTAAAAGCTAGGCCAGCTTCTCCTATTGAGCCTATTCCGGTCATTAAGCCTTATGTTAGGTTTATCTATCCGGGTAATGAGAAAGATCCTTTTGACTCGACTAGTTTGGCCTCTAAGGAAAAGCAAGATATTCCTGACTCAGTCGTGATCGATAAAAATCGTGCCCCTGAGTTTTTAGAGTCTTTTCCTTTAGATAGTTTGCGTATGGTGGGTACAGTCAATCTGGAAAATGAATTATGGGCATTAGTACGTATTCCAGATGGTGCAGTGCATCGAGTTAAGAAAGGTAGCTACCTAGGTCAAAATTACGGTAAAATTACTTCAATTAAGGAAATCAGTATTTCCTTGACTGAAGTGGTTGATAATGGCTTTGGTGGTTATAAAGAACGAGATAATGAGCTCAAAATTTCTAATCCCAATCAACCCCTATAATATTGCTGAAAAGGTTGGCTATAATGAAAATAATAAAGCAGACCAAGTTCAGACATGTTCTTGTCATAACATGTCTTTTTTGGGTTTCCTTGGTTTCAGCTAGTGGTAACCAGCTAAATAATATTAGTATTAATGAAGCTGCCGCTGGAAAAGTCGAGGTTCATCTTAATTTTAATCAGGCAGTGAAAATACCTAAAGCATTTGCTACCAACAATCCACCTCGTTTGGTATTTGATTTTCCTGGTGTAGATATTGTGCCAACTGCCCGCAAGAATGCGACCCGTCGGGGCGTTGTTAAAGGTATTGTGGCGGCTAATAGTAAAGGACGAACCCGTTTGGTGGTTAACTTGAGTCAATTGGTCAATTACTCCATTGAGTCTATGGGAAGTGATTTATTATTAGTATTTGATTCAGGCAATAATCAAGTTAAAGGTGCAGCCGGACGTGCGACTTCTTCCGCTAAGCAAGCTCCAAACCTTGTTAATAAGTCGAGTGTGCGTCCTGAGGATACTTATAGTTGGTATGGTAAATCAGGGAATGCGTTGGCAAAGCCCAAGGCTTCGGCGACTTTGAATCTGACTGAGCCACCAGCAGCCGTGATTGCACCAAAAGCTACGGCTCCAGCGCAACAACCACCTGCACGCTATGTTCCAGTAACCACTACTGTGCAGGCCAATCCAACGATGCGTTCTACGACTCAGAATTTACAGCAATCGGTGAATGCGCTGCGTTCAGTTGATTTTCGTCGTGATGCAGATGGCGGTGGGCGTGTCATTGTTGTATTGCCACATGCCAATGTCAAAGTGACAGATAATAAAGCAGTCAATGTGTTGAATTTAGCTTTACATGATGTCGATATACCACCTAATTGGCAAAAGCGCTTGGATGTAGTTGATTTTGCTACTCCAGTTTCCAAGATTCAAATATCTCAACGTGGATTGAATGGTCGTATTAGTATTATTGCAAGTAAAAGCTTTACTTATACCACTAGTATGGATCGCAATATATATACGGTTTATATTAAGAAAATAGCGGCTAAAGACGAAAAGCCTAAGTTTGGTGAAAAAGAAAAGAAAGTTTTCAATGGCGAGAAATTATCACTGAATTTCCAAGATATTGAAGTTAGAGCAGTATTGCAGTTATTAGCTGATTTTACTAATAAAAACATTGTTGTAAGTGATTCAGTGAATGGCAATATTACAGTAAGACTCAAAGATGTGCCTTGGGATCAGGCTTTAGATATTGTATTGGAGTCCAAAAATCTGGGAATGCGTGAAAATGGTAATGTTATTTGGGTGGCCCCCAATGCTGAGCTGGAAGCAAAAGAAGCGCATGAGTTAGAAATGTTAAAGAAGAAAATTGAATTGGAACCTTTGGTTACAGAGTATATTCCAGTCAATTTCGCTAAAGCGTCTGATTTAGCTGAGCTAATTAAAAAGCGCTCTAATAATGATAATGAAGGATCACACTCTTTATTGTCTGATCGGGGTAGTGTGTCCTATGACGAGCGTACTAATACTTTATTAGTACAAGATACGGCTGAGCGAGTCAGTGAAATCCGTGATCTGTTAAAAGTCCTAGATGTGCCTGTCAAGCAAGTATTGATTGAGTCGCGCATTGTGAGTGCAACCGATGAATTTGGTAAAAAGTTGGGGACTCGTTTTGGTGTGACTCCTTACTGGAATAATAGTGCTTCAGCCGGTATTGGCGGTGGTGGCATTAGCAGTGCTGATGGCTTTTATGATTCGCTCGGTAACGTTAATAGTTCTGGTAGGGGGCGTATTGAGTTGCCTGGTTTAGGAGACCGCTTGAGTGTGAATTTGCCTGTGCCAGGCGCTGCGGGTAGCTTTGGTCTTTCCATACTGACTCGTGACTTCTTGTTGGATTTGGAGTTGTCTGCACTACAATCGGAAAGTAAGGGGGAAATTATTGCGACACCTCGGGTGATTACTTCTAATCAAACCAAGGCCGTGATTCAGCAAGGGGTGGAAATCCCTTACCAAGAAGCTGGTGAGAATGGCAAAAATACGGTTTCATTCAAGAAGGCTGTACTGAGTTTGGAAGTGACTCCGCAAATTACGCCGGATGAGCACGTTTCTATGGATCTGTCAGTGAGTCAGGATACGGTTGGGCAAGTGTATGCCAATGTGCCTAGTATTAATACGCGCCAGTTGCAAACCAAAGTTTTGGTTGAGAATGGTCAAACGATTGTATTGGGTGGTGTACATGAGGAAACCAATATCAATAGTAAAACTAAGGTGCCTGTGCTGGGTGATCTGCCTGTGATTGGTCAGGCTTTCCGGCAAAATTCCAAGGAGCAAGGCAAACGCGAGCTGTTGATTTTTGTAACACCTCGTATTATTGACGGCAAATCCTGATTTTATCTGACTCAGTCTGAATCAGGCAATTAGGGCGGGAACGCAAGTCATTGCATAATAATATGGCTTGATTCCCGCCCTTTCTGCTGGCATAAACGCCACATGCAAGACACTATTCAAGACACAATTATTTTGGTTGGCCTAATGGGGGCTGGCAAATCTACAATTGGGCGGCAACTTGCCAAACGTTATCATCTTGATTTTATAGATACCGATAAAGTTATTGAGGAGCGCACAGGTGTTCCGATTACTACCATCTTTGAAATTGAGGGGGAGGACGGTTTTCGGGATCGGGAAGAACAAGTTATTCGTGAGTTGGCTGGCCTGCCTGGCAAGGTGATTGCTACGGGAGGGGGAAGCGTTATACGAGCGATTAATCGTGAATGTATTAAGTCTGCCACTACGGTGATTTACCTGCGTGCTTCAGCCGAGCAACTGTATAGCCGTATTCGTCACGATCGCAGTCGTCCATTAATGCAATCGGCTAAACCTTTGGAGACCTTGCGCAAACTGTTACAAATCCGTGAGCCGTATTATTTGGAGGTGGCTACTATTGTGATGCCTACGGGACGGCAAAAGATTCCCCACATCCTTAATGTGATCAGCCAGCAGTTGAATCAATTACAATTAGGTCAATTAGAGGAGTTCTCTCATGCAAACCCTAAAGCTTGATTTGGGTGAGCGTAGCTACCCTATTTATATTGGTGCTAATTTATTGAGGCAAAAGGAATTATTATTGCCTCATATTCAGGGAAAAACCTGTGTTACCGTTTCTAATGAAACCGTAGCACCTTTGTATCTTAGCGCGCTAGAAAAAAACTTGGCAACCAAACAGCATAGTGCGGTCATTTTGCCTGATGGCGAATCTTATAAAACGCTGGATGTACTAGATCAGGTTTATTCTCATTTATTAGCGCAACATGTTGACCGTAAAACAACTTTGATTGCTTTGGGGGGCGGTGTTGTCGGGGATATGACAGGTTTCGCTGCGGCCAGTTATCAACGTGGTGTGAATTTTATTCAAGTGCCTACGACCTTATTGGCAATGGTTGATTCCTCGGTGGGAGGCAAGACAGGTGTCAATCATCGTTTGGGAAAAAATATGATCGGGGCTTTTCATCAGCCGCAGTGTGTCATTATTGATACGGATACTTTGAAGACTTTACCAGCTCGTGAGTTGAGTGCCGGTCTAGCGGAAGTGCTCAAGTATGGCTTTATTCGGGATATGGCTTTTCTCACGTGGCTACAAGAAAATATGCAACACTTATTGGCTGGTGATGCGGATGCTTTGGCTTATGCTATTTACCGCTCTTGCGAACATAAAGCTGAAGTGGTGGCTGCCGATGAGCGTGAGTCAGGACAGCGCGCCCTGCTGAATCTAGGGCATACTTTTGGGCATGCGATTGAGGCGGCTATGGGCTACGGCCATTATTTGCACGGTGAGGCGGTTGCAATCGGTACGGTCATGGCGGCTGAACTGTCACAGCGTATGGGTTGGCTGAATCAGGAGGACTTGGATTTTGTGCGTGATTTGTTGCAACTGGCTCGTTTGCCGGTTGAGTCTCCTGCTCAAATGACAGCAAATGATTTTATTCGCTATATGTCGGTAGATAAAAAAGTGTTAGATGGCAGCTTGCGTTTGGTCTTATTGCGTTCGCTGGGTGAGGGTGTGCTTACCGCTGATTTTGATCCTGATGCTTTACAAGCTGTTCTGCGTGAGGCGACATAATGTTAAAAACATATGCGGTACAAGCAAGTAATTCGCGTGGACGGCAATATGCTGAGCCATCACCGCAGTACCGTAGTGAATTCCAGCGTGATCGTGACCGCATTATTCATTCCAAGGCATTCCGGCGCCTAGAGTATAAAACTCAAGTCTTTGTCAATCATGAAGGCGATTTATATCGCACCCGTTTAACGCACTCATTGGAAGTGGCACAAATTGCCCGTTCTATTGCACGAGCAATGGGTTTAAATGAAGATTTAACGGAGGCGATTGCACTGTCCCACGATTTAGGACACACACCTTTTGGTCATGCAGGACAAGATGCTTTGAATCAGTGCATGGCTGGTTTTGGTGGTTTTGAGCATAATTTGCAGTCACTTAGAGTAGTTGATTATCTGGAGGCTGTTTACGCTGATTTTCCTGGTTTGAATCTGACCTTTGAAACTCGTGAAGGTATTCTTAAGCATTGCTCTTTAAGCAATGCGGCTCAGTTGGGGGACGTGGGTGAGCGCTTTTTCAATAAAACTCAAGCTTCTTTGGAAGCCCAGCTAACGAATCTTGCTGATGAAATTGCTTACAATAATCATGATATTGATGATGGTTTGCGTTCTGGTTTAATTAGCTTGTCGCAATTAGATGAAGTGCCATTATTTGCTCAGGTTTATCGTGAGGTATTAAGCAAATATCCGAATTTGCAGGGCAGGCGTCTAGTGCATGAAACCTTGCGACGCTTGATTAATCATATGGCGATTGATTTGACTGAAACGAGTGGGGCAGCCATTCAAGCCTCAGCGGTTCAAAGCCTTGATGATGTGCGTTCTCAAACAAGTCCTTTGATGCAATACAGTGCAAGTTTACGTATCGAAAAAAATACGCTAAAACGCTTTTTACGCGAGCAGTTGTATTTTCATCCGCTGGTCTATCGTATGACTTGGCGAGCACAGCGCATTATTGATGCTTTATTTGCAGCTTTTCTAAATGACACCCGTTTATTGCCCGCTAAGCATCAGAAGCTAGCCCAAGAGTATGCGGATGAGCAGGGAGAAGGGGGTAAAGCACGTGCGATTGCGGATTATATTGCGGGTATGACAGATCGTTATGCTATTCATCAATACCACGCTTTGTTTGATTTGCCCGCGCTAGATCGAATGACTGAAAAAATGCATGAAAATTTGTTTCCACTCAACACTCAGGCATAATGAGCGCTGATATAAGAATGACAGAGCGGTATGATAATGACTCCTGCTATCTTAGCGCTTCGCAAAGCTGGGCATGCTTTTCAAGTTCATGAATATCCACATAATCCTGCTGTGAATGCTTATGGATTGGAAGCAGTAGAAGCTTTGCAGTTAGAAGCGGCGCGTGTCTTTAAAACCTTACTGCTTAGCTTGGAGGGTGATTCCAAGCGTATGGCAGTAGGCATAGTACCTGTTAGCCACCAATTAGATATGAAAGCATTCGCGCGAGCTTTGGGGGCAAAGAAGGCTGATATGGCTGATCCTAAGCAAGCTGAGCGTATGAGTGGCTATGTGCTGGGCGGCATTAGCCCCATAGCGCAAAAAAAACGCCTCCCGACGGTTTTAGATGAATCAGCACTTCGCTTTAATACGATTTTTGTCAGTGCAGGCAAGCGTGGTTTAGAAATAGAACTTGACCCTGAGTTATTACTATCACTGTGTGATGCTAATGTTGTGGCGTTGTGCCGCTAATACATTTTTAGCAGTTTTACAACAATTATTAATATACACTTAACAGATAAGAAATTTACACAGGATCATTATCTATGTTGGATCAAAGTAAGCACAAAATCCGTAAAGCAGTTATACCTGTGGCGGGTCTTGGCACTCGGATGCTACCAGCCACCAAAGCTATTCCTAAGGAAATGTTGCCCGTCGTAGATAAGCCCTTGATTCAATACATAGTGACTGAATGTGTTGAGGCAGGGATTCGGGAAATCGTTTTGGTAACCCATAACAGTAAGAACTCCATCGAAAATCATTTTGATACGAGTTTCGAATTGGAAACCATGTTGGAAAAACGGGTTAAGCGCCAGTTACTGGATGAAGTGCGTTCGATTTGCCCTAAAAATGTCACCATCATGCATGTGCGGCAAGGGGAAGCAAAAGGTTTGGGGCATGCGATTATGTGTGCCCATCCTGTCGTTGGTCATGCGCCGGTAGCTGTTTTATTACCTGATGTCTTGATTGATGATGCTGCCTGCGATTTGAGTCGTGACAATCTAGCACAAATGCTGCAATTGTATGATGAAACAGGTATTAGCCAAATCATGGTTGAGCCTGTACCGATGGAAAAAGTATCTGCCTATGGGGTCGTCGATATTAATGGACATACCTTGGAAGCTGGTGCTTCAGTGTCTATGACAGCGATTGTAGAAAAGCCCGATGTGACAAATGCGCCTTCCAACCTAGCTGTTGTTGGCCGCTATGTCCTGTCGCCACATATTTGGGATTGGCTGAAAAAGACACCTTTAGGGGCGGGTGATGAAATTCAGTTGACTGATACTATCGGTTTATTAATGCGTGAGTATCAAGTCAATGCTTTTCATTTGACTGGCAAAAGCCATGATTGTGGTTCCAAACTAGGCTATATGATGGCAAATGTGGAATATGGAGTGCGTCACCCTCAGATAGGTAGGCGCTTCAAAGCATTTGTAAAAGATTATGCAGGAACATTGTAAATATTGTAGTTTAGCGGATAGGTAACTAGTGGATTCAGGAGCGAGATGGCGTTTTCCTATGCTCGCCCTGATCTGATGATGCCTGTTTAAAGCAATAAATGATGTGCCTGTTCGACGGCATTACCAAGGTATGTGGCGGGCGTTAGTTTTTGCAGCTCAGCTTTAGCAGTTTCAGGAATATCCAGTGTTGCAATAAAGGCGTGCAGGCGCTCTGCTGTAATACGTTGTCCTCGCGTTAGTTCCTTCAGTTTTTCATAAGGCTTTTCTATGCCATGACGGCGCATAACCGTTTGAATCGGTTCGGCTAAGACTTCCTGATTAGCAGCTAGGTCTTGCAACATGTTGTCTGGATTGGCTTCTAATTTGCTGATACCTTTACGGATGGATTCATACGCAATCAAACTATGTCCCAAGCCTACGCCAAGATTACGTAATACGGTAGAGTCAGTCAGGTCACGTTGCCAGCGAGAAATGGGTAATTTTTGCGACAAGTGAGTTAATAGTGCATTGGCAATACCGAGATTACCTTCGGCATTTTCAAAATCAATAGGATTGACTTTGTGTGGCATGGTGGAAGAACCTACTTCACCTGCAATGACTTTTTGCTTGAAATGTCCCAGTGAAATATAGCCCCAAATATCACGACTAAAATCTATTAAAATCGTATTGAAGCGTGCAGTGGCATCAAATACTTCAGCAATATAATCATGAGGCTCAATCTGTGTGGTATAAGGATTCCAATCCAAGCCTAAGCGATGGACAAACTGCTCTGCTAATGTTTGCCAGTCTATCTCTGGGTAGGCGCTTAAATGAGCATTGTAATTGCCTACTGCGCCGTTGATTTTGCCTAAATAAGCACTGGCTTGAAGCTGCTTGAATTGTCGTTGCAGGCGGTAAGCGACATTGGCCATTTCCTTGCCCAAGGTGGTGGGTGAGGCGGCCTGACCATGTGTGCGTGATAATAGTGGCTGTTTTGCATATTGCCGAGCAAGTTGTGCAATTGCTTGAATTATAGCCTGCATAGCAGGCTGTATGACTTGTTCGATGCCGCCTTTAAGCATCAGTGCATAGGATAGATTATTAATATCTTCCGAGGTACAAGCGAAGTGGATAAATTCGCTGACAGCATTTAATTCCGGTTGTTGTGCTATTTTTTCTTTCAGGAAGTATTCAACCGCTTTAACATCATGATTAGTGGTACGCTCAATGGTTTTAACGTGCAGTGCCTCTTGTTCGTTAAAATCAGTCAGGATTTGCTCTAGGAAAGTATGCGCTTCAGCGGAAAAGTCGGGAACTTCAGCGATGGATTCCTGAGCCGCTAGCCATTGCAACCAGCGAATTTCTACTAAGACACGATGATAAATCAGACTATATTCACTAAACCAGGGGCGCAGTGCCGCTGTTTTACTAGCATAGCGACCATCCACAGGGGAGATGGCGGTTAGTGCAGAAAGTTCCATATAGCAAATCCTGTCCGAGGTAATTCAAAAACGCGCTATTGTAGCTGAAATGTAGCGTGATAGGGATTTAAGCCAATGCCCATTGAATAGGTTCACGTCCTTGCGCTTGCAAAAAATCATTCGTTTGTGAAAAAGGTTTGCTGCCAAAGAAACCGCGTTTGGCTGATAAAGGTGAAGGATGAGCGCTGGCAATGATGAGGTGACGATGGCTGTCAATCAAGGCTTGTTTCTTTTGCGCCTGTGCGCCCCAAAGTATAAATACAATAGGATTTGCTTGAGCGCTGACGGCTTGGATGACAGCATCGGTAAAGGTTTCCCAGCCTTTATTTTGGTGACTGCCAGCCTGACCTTCTACAACGCTTAGTACCGTATTGAGCAATAGCACGCCTTGCTCAGCCCAAGCCTGCAAATAGCCAGTGTGTTTATTATTAATCCCCAGATCACTCTCCAACTCTTTGTAAATATTATTGAGCGAGCGTGGCAGCGGCTTGACTTCCGGTAGCACCGAGAAAGACAAACCATGGGCATGCCCCCGTGTAGGGTAAGGATCCTGTCCTAAAATAACCGCTTTAACTTGGTGCAGAGGAGTGCTTTTAAGTGCATTAAAACGCAAGGATTCTTCTGGCAAAATCGTTTTGCCCTGAGCTTTTTCCTGCTCCAAGAAATCAGCTAATTGTTGCATATAAGGTGCATTTAGATGCTCAGCCAATGCGTTATGCCAAGATGGGTCAAGCGTGTCTGTGTACTGAAAAATCATGGTATCTGTCTAGTTGTACGTAAGTTGCTAAAGTGATGCAGGGAAGTATAGCTAGTTTCTTCTCTCTGTTGTCAATGGATGGCATGGCGCGTCCATGTCAATAATGCAACAGGGTATCCGGCTAATTCAGCCGAATAGGAAACTTTGGGATGTTTAAGGGGAATTTTAGTGGCAGATTTCACGCAGGGCGTGATCCACATCCACGTGGTTTGCTCCCTCACATCTGTATTTTTATGGCTCAGGTAGTCAGGTAAAACGTTAACAAATGTATAGCACAAATTAACTTTACCTACCGGAACCGTTAAAAGCGATGGCCTTAATCAATCCTTTTGATGTGACTTTTTTACAACATATAGTATGCTAATGTTGTAGATAGATCGTAATCCGTAAATGCCATGACTAAACCGTTGACACTA
>PDPH01000039.1 GCA_002747435.1 Pseudomonadota bacterium | reverse complement strand
AAAACCATCAGGGAAACCAGTGTGAAGTGATCTGGCTTTCGGTTGGCCGACCTATCCCTGACGTTTAACCATTATGCCCGTTTCCGGTTGATCGGTATAACCTGCGCCCCCTCTTTTAATCCATCCAAATACTCTGAGTACCACTGAAGCATCTCGCGCCGTTCCTCTAAGTACTGCGCATGGTTATAAGCCCCGCGAATCTTATTGTCGTCAACATGGGCCAGCGCGGCCTCCACCACGTCCTTACGAAAGCCCGCCTCATTCAAAATAGTGGAGCCAGTGCCACGCAGACCATGAATTGTAAGCCGCCCCTTATAGTTGAGGCGATACAAAGCGTAAAGCATCGCATTCTCTGACATAGGCTTATTCCAGCCACGAGTCACAAACAAATAATCATATTGCCCGGTAAAAGCACGGAGCTGTTCCAGTAATGCCAGCACTTGGCTTGAGAGTGGCACCATGTGCGGCCTGTTCATCTTCATCCGTTCTGCTGGTATTTGCCAGATGTGTTCATCAAAATTGAACTCTGCCCATTGTGCATAACGGGTTTCACCAGTACGTGCCAAGGTGTGCATGGTAAACAGTATGGCAATTTTAACCACCTCGCCCATATCGCCAGCTTCCACCGCTTTTATGAAGTCAGGTATCTGTTCAGTGGTCAGGTGTGGGTTATTTACTGCTGGTGTACTGGGCAATTCATCACGGAGGTTATCAGCCTCATTGTGTGCTACCAACTTGCGTATCACAGCATAGCGGAAAATGGCATTAATCCACTGACTTACCTTTTTGGCTGTTTCTATATTCCCACGATCCACAATAGGTTGGATGACATTATCAAGTAACTGTGGTGCTGTCAGTTCCCTGATAGGGATAGCGCCGATCTTAGGGAATACGTGGAGTTCAAGCCGGTTCAGTATGTGAACTGCATGTTTTTCAGACCACTTTTTCATACTATTCATGCGGTGCTGGTGCCATTCTCTGGCTACATTTTCAAAAGCATTGGCCTTTTCCTGTTCCTTTATCTGGGCTTCCCGTTCTTTTTCTTCCTGCTGTTGTTTGCGGTGTTCTGCTGGGTCGATACCCTGCCCAAGTAGCCCCTTGGCTTCTGCCACCCGTTGACGGGCATCAGCTAAGGAAACATGCCAATCTGGTTTTGGCTTTTTGCGTCCCTTGGCATCCTTATCATCAGCATCACAATACCTACCCAAAGTCATGATGGCTTCTTTCCCGGTACTTGGCCTTCTGTATCTCATACGCCATGTTTTACGGCCTTTGGGTGATACCTCAAGGTAAGCATTGTCACCAATCTGTATGCGGTATGCCTTAGTCTTAGGTTTTGACTTGGCTAATTTGGGGTCTGTAATGTTCATGAGTATAAAAAGTCCCGGCTGCGTATGAAGACTTTATTTTTTTATACGCGATTACCATAGTCTCAAGTGAACGGTTCAGATTATGTCAGACTGCTAAAAGAGCCTAAGGTATTGTTGAATATGGTTTTTTAGACTTTCTTGGAGGGTATCAGGTTATAGAATGGTGCCGACGGCGAGACTCGAACTCGCACAGCCTAGGGCTACTACCCCCTCAAGATAGCGTGTCTACCAATTCCACCACGTCGGCAAAAAATTTAAACAACTCAATAAATATATTTATAGCTATTGCTGTGCCGCTTCTGCTGCACTAGGAGACGAAGATGCCGCCGCCGGTGTAGTTTCAACCTCAACCACATCACCCTGTTCTTGAACAGGCGTCAATATCTCAGGAGCTGTTGGAATAGTCGATTGCTCTTGAGGTACGACTGGAACAGCGTCCTCTTCCACTGCTGGCGGAGCAGGCACTGTACTTTCACTGTCTACAGCAACCGGAGCAGCAGGTACTTCAACAGCGTCATCGACTGACTCCTGAATTTGAACTTGGTTCATAATACTGCTTGACTCAACACTACGATTACTAACTAACCATGCCAAGCCTAGCGAGTTCAAAAAGAAAACCGCAGCTAACATAGCCGTTGTCCGACTCAGGAAGTTACCGGAACCACGCGAACCGAAAACAGTCCCCGACGCACCACTTCCAAAAGCAGCTCCTGCATCTGCGCCTTTACCATGCTGCATTAAAATCAACACGATCATGGCAACAGAAACAATAATTTGAAGAATTAACAGTATATTATAAAGCATGTTCAACTTCTAAGTAAGCACGCATTGATGTCGATAATATAGCCTAATAGCCTTAGCGATTAGCTGCTTGGCAAATGGCTAGAAACTCGTCTGCATCCAGAGCAGCACCGCCAATCAGGCCGCCATCAATGTCTGCCATTGAAAACAACTCGGCAGCGTTAGCCCCTTTAACACTACCACCGTATAAAATTCTTACTTTTTCCGCCACAGACTGATCTTGTCCAGCTACTCTATTGCGAATAAAAGCATGTACATCCTGAGCCTGCTCAGGTGTCGCTGTTTTGCCTGTGCCTATTGCCCAAACAGGTTCATAAGCAATCACAGCATTCAGTAACTCACCGACACCTGCCACTTGCAGTACAGCATCTAATTGTCTAGCAACTACTTGCTCAGTAATACCTTGTTCACGTTCATCCAAGGTTTCACCTACACACAAAATAGGTAGCAAGCCCTGTTGACGTGCAGCCATAAACTTATTAGCTGTATCCCTATCCTGCTCGCCATAGAGGGCACGACGCTCAGAATGTCCTACAATGACGTAACGACATCCTAGTTCTTTCAGCATAAGTGCAGAGACTTCACCTGTATAAGCACCCGAAACTTGCTCACTGACATCCTGTGCACCTACACCTATTTCCGACGAAGATAATAAAGCCACTACTTGCGGAATATACACATAGGGTGGACAGACTGCTATATCAAGCTTATTGAGCTCGCCTGCCCCGGAAAGAATGCCTTTCACCAGCGTATCAATACTGGCCTTAGAGCCATTTAATTTCCAGTTACCTGCTACTAGTTTGCGGCGCATACTGCTACTTCCCTTCTTAGCAAGGGCGAAAGATTACCGATAGTACAGCGAGAAATCAATGCTTTTCTACAAACCATGCTTAAGCTGCACTCTTAACCACTTCAGCAATACCCTCTGCTAAACGTGTCGTTTGAGCAGCATCATCACACTCAACCATCACTCTGACTAATGGCTCTGTCCCTGAAGCACGTAATAATACCCGACCTCGCGCACCTAGTTCACTTTCAGCTTGCTTTACAGCCTCTTGTATTGCCACTGAATTTGCTAAATCAATACGCTCTTTAATCGGTACATTCACTAACTTTTGTGGGTACTTCTGCATCACTTGCTTTAGCTCATGCAAAGAGCGCCCCGCACCCGCAATCAACATGGCACGCAAGACTTGCAAAGCTGCAATAATTCCATCGCCGGTAGGTACATGATCACGCACAATCACATGCCCCGATGACTCACCGCCCAAAATGCACTGCTGCTTTAACATTAACTCCATAACATAACGATCGCCTACCTTGGCACGATAGAAAGGAATACCAAGAGCGGCAATGGATTGCTCCAAGCCTAGATTACTCATCAAAGTACCGACGACACCTGGCCGCAATGACTCTTCAGTTGCGCGACTATGTGCAATAATCGCCAAGGCTTCATCGCCATCCACGACTTCGCCGGTGTGATCCACCATAATCAGTCGATCACCATCACCATCCAAGGCAACGCCCAAATCGGCACGGTACTTCAAAACGGTTTCCTGTAGCTTACCTGTCGCGGTGGCACCATATTCATGATTAATATTAAAACCATTCGGCTCCTTGCCAATAGCCACTACCTCTGCACCCAATTCAGTAAAAACATGGGGCGCAACATGATAAGTCGCACCGTGAGCACAATCGACCACAATGCGTAAACCCTTTAATGATAAGTCATTAGGTAAGGCACGCTTACAAAATTCAATATAGCGTCCACCGGCATCCTCAATCCTAACGGCTCGACCCAACTCAACAGAAGGTACAGTTTGCAAAGGATTATCTAAATAGGCTTCAATTTCCTCTTCTACCGCATCAGGTAATTTCATGCCATCCGCAGAGAAAAACTTAACGCCATTATCATGGTAAGGATTATGGGAAGCGCTAATTACAATTCCCGCAGAAGCACGAAAGGCGCGTGTCAAATAGGCAACGGCTGGCGTCGGCATAGGTCCAAGCAAACGCACATTCACCCCTGCTGCCGCCAAACCTGCTTGTAAGGCCGACTCCAGCATATAGCCCGAGATACGTGGGTCTTTGCCTATTAACACCAATGGATGACCATTATCCGTTAATACCTTACCCGCAGCCCAACCCAGTTTGAGCACAAAATCAGGGGTCATCGGAAACTGCCCCACTCGGCCACGAATACCATCTGTACCAAAATACTTTCTTGACATCATTATTCCAATCCTCACACTGTTGCGTGATGACTTACCCTAACTTACCTGACTGCTTCAACCAGTTTGAGCGCATCAACTGTTGCGGCCACATCATGTACCCTGACAATCGCAGCACCTTGCATCGCCGCTATCACTGCGGCAGCCACACTGCCATGTAAACGCCCATCGACAGGACGATTATCCAACAACTGGCCAATCATAGATTTACGCGACATACCAACCAGAATAGGAAAATTCATTTGCACTAAACAATCCAAATGACGCAATAGGGTAAGATTATGGTTCAAATTTTTACCAAAACCAAAGCCTGGATCAAGCACAAGCCGGTCTTTGCTAATACCAGCCGCCACACAAGCAGCAATGCGTTCCTCAAAAAATGCTTTTACCTCAGCCACGACATCAGTGTACTGTGGATTATGCTGCATGGTGCGAGGCTGCCCTTGCATGTGCATCAGACACAGTTTAACCGTTGACGCTGCACACACCGCTAAAGCATCAGGCTCTTGCAAAGCACGCACATCATTCACCATATCCGCACCCGCTTTAATAGCGGCCTGCATCACCATCGCTTTACTGGTATCTACCGAAATAGGAATGGCATGGTGCTGGCGAATAGCATCTATGAATGGAATAACCCGCTCCAATTCCACCTCAACAGACACTGCTTCAGCACCTGGGCGAGTCGATTCACCACCAATATCAATAATATCGACACCTTCAGCCAGCATCATGTCAACCCGCTGCAAAGCGCTATCCAAATGATTAAACCGACCACCATCCGAAAAAGAATCAGGTGTTCTATTCAGCACACCCATTACCAGAGTACGCTCAGAAGATAAGTTCAGCATGGATACTCCCGATATATTTTAAGCTATGTTTAAAAAGACAAAAGGCGCGGAAATTTCCACGCCTTTCAATTGATTCAATTAAGTTTACCAGCCCCAACACAAAGCCATCGGCTTAGTGACTAATGAGAACCTGCTGGATCACCTACCACACCGGCATCATTACTTGGACGACGCGACGCAGGTGGCATTTTACCATTATCATCATTGCCACTATCCACCCAATCGGCAGGCGGTTTAGGATCCTCGCCGCGCATAATGGCATCAATTTGCTCACGATCGATCGTTTCATACTTCATCAAAGCTGTCGCCATAGCATGCAACTTATCCATATGGTCAAGTAATATTCTTTTAGCACGTTCATAGTTACGGCTAATAACATCGCGTATTTCCTCATCAATCGCATGTGCGGTGTCATCAGACATGTGCTTATGTTGCGTCACTGTACGTCCGAGGAATACCTCACCCTCATCTTCAGAGTAAGACAAAGGTCCCATACGATCAGATAATCCCCACTTAGTCACCATATTACGTGCAATATCCGTCGCACGCTCAATATCATTAGCCGCACCAGTTGTGACCTTTTCACTGCCAAAGATCAACTCTTCTGCCAAACGACCACCATATAAACTAGAAATTTTACTTTCCAAGCGCTGCTTACTATTACTGTAGCGATCTTCTTCAGGCAAAAACATCGTAACACCCAAAGCACGACCACGAGGAATAATAGTGACTTTATATACCGGATCTTCATCCGGCACATTCAGACCCACAATCGCATGACCCGCTTCGTGATAAGCCGTCATACGTTTTTCTTCCTCATTCATGACCATAGACTTACGCTCTGCGCCCATCATGATCTTGTCTTTAGCCTTTTCAAACTCAGCCATATCGACTGTGCGCTTATTAGCACGTGCCGCAAACAAAGCCGCTTCATTAACTAAATTCGCCAAATCAGCACCCGAGAAGCCTGGCGTACCACGCGCTACAACACTAGGCTTAACATCATCACCCAACGGTACTTTACGCATGTGAACCCGCAGGATTTGCTCACGACCACGTACATCAGGCAGCGGTACAACCACCTGGCGGTCAAAGCGGCCTGGACGTAGTAATGCAGGATCAAGTACATCAGGGCGGTTGGTCGCTGCAATCACAATAATGCCTTCACTACCTTCAAAACCATCCATTTCCACTAATAGCTGATTTAAAGTTTGCTCACGCTCATCATGACCACCGCCTAAACCCGCACCACGTTGACGGCCTACTGCATCAATCTCATCAATAAAGATAATACAAGGCGCATGTTTCTTGGCCTGCTCAAACATATCACGAACCCGCGAAGCACCCACACCGACAAACATTTCTACAAAATCAGAACCAGAAATGCTGAAGAAGGGGACTTTAGCCTCACCGGCAATCGCTTTTGCCAATAAGGTTTTACCCGTACCGGGTGAGCCTACCATCAAAACACCACGTGGAATCTTGCCGCCCAGCTTCTGGAATTTACCCGGATCACGCAAAAACTCTACCAGCTCAGCCACCTCATCCTTGGCTTCCTCACAGCCAGCCACATCGTTAAAATTAACCTTGACCTGATCCTCTGTCATCATACGAGCACGGCTCTTGCCGAATGACATAGCACCACGACCACCGCCACCGCCTTGCATCTGGCGCATGATGTAAATCCATAGACCGATAATGAGCAGGAAAGGCACCCAATTAATAATAATTTCCCAAAATATAGAACGCTCTTCAGGGGGCTCTGCTTTTACGACCACATTGTTCGCTAATAGATCACTCACCATTTGTGGGTCATCGGGTGGCGTATAGGTTGAAAAACGCTCCCCATTAGTCGTACGACCAATAATTTTCTGCCCCTGGATATTGACCTCCTTGACAGAACCATTGCGTACATTATTAAGGAATTCAGAATAGGACCAACCTGGAGCCATTTGTGTTGGTGCACTAAAACGGCTAAAAACCGCAATCATAACAAATGCGATAACAGCCCAAATCAGCAGGTTTTTGGTTAAATCATTCAAGGAAGTAATCTCCGTTCCCACGACGCGGCGACGATCACCACGCTCAGTCTATTTTAGATTAGAAAATATTACACCACGAAACGCTGTGCAAGCACATACACTTCACGACTACGTGGTCTTGATGCTGCGGGTTTACGTATTTTGACCGTTTTAAACTGCTTGCGCACCTCTCGCAAAAACGCTTCCGAGCCTTCACCCTGAAACAATTTCACCAGAAAGCCACCCCCTGGACGCAATACTTGGCGCGCCATATCCAAAGCCAGCTCACACAAGTACATGGCACGCGGCTGATCTACAGCATCTAAACCACTCATATTGGGCGCCATATCCGAAATTACAAGATCAGCTTTTTCGTTAGCTAGTAAATCCAGTAAAGCCTGTAATACCTCATCCTCCCGAAAGTCCCCCTGAACGAACGCCACAAAAGGCAAAGGATCAATAGGTAAAATATCGCTAGCGACAATGTGCCCTTTTTTTCCGATCAGAGTAGCCGCATATTGACTCCAGCTACCTGGCGCCGCGCCCAAATCGATAATCTTGTCACCGGGTTGTATCAAGCGATCCTTGAGCTGAATTTCTTTAAGCTTATAAACAGCACGTGAACGAAAACCTTCTTGCTGTGCCTTCTTTACATATTCATCATCAAAGTGCTCTCGCAGCCATTTATGACTACTCTTGCTTCTTGCCATATGATTACCGGACTGATTAAACTCGCTGCTTTTGGAAGACTATCATGGAATTAAGTGACTCACAGAAAAAACACCTAAAAGGCTTGGCACACGATTTAAATCCAGTCGTCATGATAGGGCAGCACGGGCTTAAACCTAGCATTATGGAAGCAATCGACCAAGCACTTGAACACCACCAACTAATAAAAATCAGAATCAGTGCAGACAACCGCGACCTGCGCGATGAATGGTTAGCAAAAATACTGGAGCATGTTTCTGAAGCAAGCGTTATCCAAAAAATTGGGCACATTGTAGTGCTCTACCAGCGCAACCCCAAAAAACCTGATATGACCCGTCATTCAAGCTAATCAAGCCATCAGTCACACACTCAAGCCGGTCAACCATCTAACCCGTTCAACACTTTATTTCTAGTTTCTAGCGAATGACCGAAACAAAAAAGCCTGCAAAATCGTGCAGGCTTTTATAAAATGGCGCGTCCAGAAGGATTCGAACCTCCGACCGCCTGGTTCGTAGCCAGGTACTCTATCCATCTGAGCTATGGACGCTTAACGCGGATGCGCATTGTGCTCATTTCAACTCTTGAAGTCAAGTTTTTTTAGAAACAACGCAATCAAGAATGGCGTGTACAAAGAAAGCTTTTAATAAACCAATAACTTCGCCAAGGCCACTAACACTAACATGCTTAAATAAAACGGCCATACAGACCAAGACAATAAAGCATCCAGAAAATCCCGAGGCAACCGCCCATCCACATCAACCCGGAAAATCTGTTTATCCTGCAAGCGCCCAGAATACAAATCAGCTAGGAAACGATTCATAGACCGACGAAACTTCTTCTCCAAACCTAAATAATAAGCGTCCAAAAAAGCAAATAGAATCGCAGGAATAGCTGCCAATATCGCAAAGTGCATTTGACCATCGCGGGCAATCAACACCAATACTGCTGAAACCAAGGCAACCGCCCACTGCTTGCAGGATGCGCTATTACTCGCCATACGGCTAATCAGTCCCTGATACATATCCACATTTCGAATAATCGCCGGATCATTATAAGTCCAAGGCATCAACTGCTCTTCATTGTTATCCATTACTTAACCTCTTTAGGGGGAAACAAAAGCCCAAAATCTGTCGACACTCCAAGTTTAGGCATCAAGCTTTAGTATAGCGATCCCAAACGTCAATAGCTGCATCAATGGATCAAAATACCCTTCAGGGATAACGAATCCACTGTTACAGCTAAAAACTTGTCACTGGTCAATATCAATGACCCTAGCAGTCAAGGTCACACCAAAACAGGTTCTTGGTCGCTGTCCGTGTGGGTGCAAGAGGTAGGCTTGTGCTTGAGGCATACCCAAGGCTTTTTGCAGAGCCGCATTAACTTTGGATTTACGTTCGTCAAACCAAGCACGTAGCAATTCGATATCATCGTTATGAAGCGCAGCAGCAACCTGTTCGTAGTTCGCCGTTGCTCCATGCAATCGGCGATAGATATTCAGAAATGCCTGTCTCATTACGGGTTCAGCCATATCCTGTCGTCCTACAGGTGGTAAATCTTGTTGGCGGCGTTGCAACATCCAAGCATAAAAGGCCATTTGTACAGGTGGCATAGTGATCAATGTATCTGCACAAAACAGTTGAGCTTTTTGCCAGTCCAAGCGTACCACTGGCGCGACTAAACTGCGTTGTACAGCAGCGACACTGGCACTAAAGCTAGCTCCCCCCTGAAGCAAAGATTCCGGCAAACCACTTCGCAAGCGGACAAAAGGAATATCGGCCAACATGATTTTTACTTGTGACGCATCAAAAGATTCGCCCAATCTATCAGTCAAGCACTCACTCCGGGGTGGCGGGTAATAAAAATTATCAATGTAATAGTAACGGTCGTCTACTCTAACATGCTTAAGGCGATCTTGTGGACGACCAAATAGTGACAGCGCATAGCCAATATAATAAGTCATGGTTCGACGGCCACCAGATAACAAAACACACAGACTAGCATTTTCATCAACTGTCAAGTGCTGTACTTGCTGGCTAATAAAATCAGCAGTCACTTCATTGTCCTGTTCAGTTTGAATATCCCACAGCGCTTCGCCTTGCTGATCTTGAATGACATGAAAAGTAGGTTTGCTGCAACAGTCTGGCAAAGTATAGTCATCACACAAACGCCGCAACCATCCCTGTTCTATCAATGCGTTATGTACTAATTGGTAACCACGCTCAGTGGTAATCAGGCGAATTTCTGTAGGTACATAGGGTGGTTGATTTTGCTGTGTAAGCGAATACAAGGTTTCTGTGATTGTTTGCGGGGAATAAGCTTCCACTGCCAGCAAAATGCGGCGTGAATAATCAGACGGACTCTGGAGCATAAATGGATATATTTTGTTTAAACTAGCAACTCAGTCCAGTCTAGTCTAAAACTGCTCAGAAATCATTCGGCAAGCTTTAGAAATATCAACCTTCACTCATCATTGTAATACCTACTCCTTTTCCGTCTATCCCCCGCCCGTGCTTCTCTATTCTCCTTTCTGATTATTTTTCTATATCCGAAGTTTTTTCCGCAATGGTTTTGTCGTAAATGCTTAAAAACCCTTCTTAGTGAGAGCCTCCCGCCTCGCGCTCCGCCTGCTGCATCCTGACAGCTAATCGGGTCAGGCTTCCTGCCTCGCGCTCCGCCTGCTACGTCCTGACAGTCAGTCAGAACGGTCAGGCTACGCCCTTTTCAAACAGGGCAATATTCAAACCATCAAGAGTGGTTAGCTCAGGCGATGCCAGAGTGTCTTAATCCCTTTTCAAACAGGGCAATATTCAAACTACATCGAACAATCGTGTGGAGATTATCTCCACTGTCTTAATCCCTTTTCAAACAGGGCAATATTCAAACGAAAACAATAAAAATATGCAATGCTAGCATATTGTCTTAATCCCTTTTCAAACAGGGCAATATTCAAACCGATGGCGGTTCTTAAATTAATGGCAGAAGGTCGTCTTAATCCCTTTTCAAACAGGGCAATATTCAAACCCTGAGGACGCTCAAAAATGCGTTAGAGATACCAAGTCTTAATCCCTTTTCAAACAGGGCAATATTCAAACTAAGAGTCGTACCTACAGGCTTCTAGCAATCTTGTCTTAATCCCTTTTCAAACAGGGCAATATTCAAACCCCGTGATATAATAAACTTTTTGAGGTAACGTGGTCTTAATCCCTTTTCAAACAGGGCAATATTCAAACAGACCTTGTGGAAATAAATCCCCAGTCTCGGCGATGTCTTAATCCCTTTTCAAACAGGGCAATATTCAAACCTACTGGGGCTGCTGTAGTGAAGAATGAGGCTTCGTCTTAATCCCTTTTCAAACAGGGCAATATTCAAACTTAATAGTACAGCACATAATCGTTTAGAGTTGTTGGTCTTAATCCCTTTTCAAACAGGGCAATATTCAAACGACCCCGTGATATAATAAACTTTTTGAGGAGACGTCTTAATCCCTTTTCAAACAGGGCAATATTCAAACAGAGGATACCAAGAGGTGGGTGAGAGATACCAAGTCTTAATCCCTTTTCAAACAGGGCAATATTCAAACGACACAAATCAGACTAGCTAGATTAATCTAGCGTCGTCTTAATCCCTTTTCAAACAGGGCAATATTCAAACCGACCAACTGCGGCAAATGTCACGCGTACCTAGGTCTTAATCCCTTTTCAAACAGGGCAATATTCAAACATAAGCACTTTAAAAAACCTGGAAGGGAAAGACGGTCTTAATCCCTTTTCAAACAGGGCAATATTCAAACTAGGGGAAGACCGCTTATATAAATGCGTGGATTGCGTCTTAATCCCTTTTCAAACAGGGCAATATTCAAACCGTAAATCTTCAAGCTAACAAGATCAAGGTCAAGTCTTAATCCCTTTTCAAACAGGGCAATATTCAAACCTAAAAATGACTCACGCAGTTTTGCGTGGTCGGTCTTAATCCCTTTTCAAACAGGGCAATATTCCCTAACCGCTTTCTCCAACCTTAAGAATCAATGATTTACAAAGACCCTTAGCAGGATTCTGCCGACTAATAAAGTTAGGGTTCGAAAAAAAACAAATCATGTTACCTTCACCACTTCAAGCTTAATACAGCTCATGTTCAGTTTAGCCCCAATCCCTATGAGTTTTCAAGTGTTTCAATACTATACTCGCCCATCCCCATGACAGCACCTTTCCCCACATGCAACCACTGCCCCCACCATAACCAAGGCCAAAACACATCCATCGCTGCTGCCGCTAAACCAAACTGCCCCACCAAGCCCCCCATAGGCACTTTCTCTTGCTGGCGACTCGAATAACGCACCCAATCGTACCAACGCAAATCAGGATTTATTAAGGCCACCTCGCCAGCCGCCTGTTGCAACGCCCTAAAATCTAGGGATTGCATTGAACCACCATGATGCACACTCAATAAAGAAAGTCGCCGCAGCAAACCCATGACAAACCCCTGAAACCCAAACTGCCTAAGCCCAACCAAACGCCCTTGCTGCATAGCACGATAAGGCGTATGCAAACACACCCGCACCAAGGCAGGCGGCTCAGGCAAAACAGGCGCTTGATAATCCAAAGCCGCTAATAAACCACCAGACTCATAAATCGTCTGCCATTCGCCATTACCCAGACAACGCTCCTGTTCAACACGCAACAAACTTAAACGCCCATGCGCCTTACCCACCCCCCGTAAACCCGCCTGCTGCATCGCATGAACCATATAAGGCAACTGTGTGATTGTCTGCCCTAGCAGCGTCATTCTCACCGTCAAAGTATCGCCGGGCTGATAATACGAACCTGAGGTTTCCAAAGGATGCAAAACATAAGGATGTGGCGCTTTATTCACCTTCGCCAATAAAGGTCCCTGCCCTGCTGGAGTCTCAAACACCTGACTATAAACACAGGAACGCTGCAATAAACAAGCATTACAATCAGACTCACGTGTCACACAAACACTACGCCGCAAAGCACTCCCAAAAGCACCACGCCAAGCTGAACCCGCGTAAGCAGGTAAGCGCACGGCGGTGTCTGCCTGATAAATCCACTGAAAACGCACGACAGGCAAATCAAAACCTGTTACTGCTGCCATAGCTAGCCCTCAATAAAACAATCCTCCGCCAGTTTACACCGCCATGCCCCTGCTACCAATAAAGACAAGCTGGTTGCATCGCCTGCTTGGAGTGTTGATAATGCGAATACTTCTTATTTAAACATCTGATTGCAGGAGTGTCCCAGCTTTGAGCAATAGCCAGACTGTAGATCAAACCAACAACTATGCCTTACCAAAGCCTGACTTGCCGCATTCCAACTGGCGACAGCGACTTTGGCAACTTTCGCTTTTAACAATAGGTTTATTGCTAGCCCTACCCATTTTGGTGGTATTTGGCTTTGTACTCGTACCCACTGCTGATATTTGGCAACATTTAGCCAGCACGGTCTTACCTGACTACCTACAAAATACACTTTGGCTAGCCTTAGGTGTCAGTTGCGATGTTTTACTACTCGGCTTACCAACGGCCTGGTTAAACAGCATGTGTCGTTTTCCGGGGCAAGGCTTTTTTGAATGGGCATTACTCCTTCCCCTAGCTGTTCCGGCTTATATTATCGCCTATACTTATACTGGCATGCTGAGCTTTTCCGGCCCTGTACAGAGCTTGTTGCGTGAGCTGACCGGCTGGACTTATGGCCATTACTGGTTTCCACAAATACGCTCACTAGGCGGCGCTATTATTATGTTTTCGCTCGTCTTATTCCCTTATGTTTACCTGCTGGCACGCGCCGCCTTTCTGGAACAATCCATTTGTGTGCTGGAAATTAGCCGCACACTCGGCTCAACACCCCTGCAAAGTTTTTACCGCATTGCCTTGCCATTGGCACGTCCAGCCATTATAACCGGCTTATCACTGGCCTTAATGGAAACACTGGCTGACTTTGGCACAGTGCAATACTTTGGCATTAGCACCTTTACCACCGGCATTTTTCGCACTTGGTTTGGTCTGGGTGACAGCGCAGCAGCGGCGCAATTGGCGGCCTTACTCATGGGATTTGTCTTTCTACTCATTTTACTAGAACGCTGGTCACGCCAACGCGCCCGCTACCATCACACATCCAGCAAATATTCCCGCCTACCTCGTTATCCCCTCAAAGGAGGTAAGGCACTAGCAGCCGTGCTGGCTTGCGCGCTGCCACTGTTACTAGGCTTTGTGATTCCTATGAGCCAACTGTTGTACTGGAGTTATACCACCGCAACCACGGGCTTGAATCACGAGTTTATTACACTGGTCTTACATAGTTTACTGCTGGCCAGTGCCGCCGCTGGCTCAGCGCTGTTTTTTGCCCTGCTCCTAGGCTATGGCAAGCGCCTTAAAAATAACTTTACCGTCAATGCAGTCAGCCGTATTGCCAGTATGGGCTACGCCATTCCGGGCTTGGTGATTGCCATTGGCGTACTGATTCCTTTCACTTGGCTGGATACGCAACTGAATCACTGGACAAATGATTGGTTCGGTGTGCGTGTCGGCCTACTCTTAAGTGGCACACTCTTTACCCTGCTCTATGCCTACAATGTGCGCTTTCTAGCCGTATCCCTGCAAACGGTAGAAGCCGGACTCGGCAAGATTAAACCAACAATAGATGATGCCGGACGCTCACTAGGGTTAAAACCTGCCGCAGTCTTGTATCGCCTGCATTTGCCGCTTATGCAAGGCACTTTACTCACCACGATCTTATTAGTGTTTGTCGATGTATTGAAAGAGCTACCCGCCACCTTGATACTGCGACCGTTTAATTTCAATACCCTTGCTGTTCGTGCTTATGAAATGGCCTCGGATGAGCGTCTCGCGGACGCAGGTTTGCCTGCTTTAATGATTGTATTGGCAGGTATTATTCCCGTTATTCTACTCAGTCGCACGATTAGCAAATCACGCGCGGGGGCACAATGAAACAACTTATTCTCGATCAAGTCCATATTCACTATGAACAAACAGCCGTTGTACACGGTATTAGCCTAGCAGTGGAAGACTGTGAAATCAGCTGCCTACTCGGTCCAAGTGGCTGTGGCAAAACCACACTACTACGCGCTATAGCAGGCTTTGAACCACTCAGCAGCGGCAGTATCACTCTAAATGAACAAATTATCAGCACTCCAAACTACCACCTACCCACCGAGCAACGTAATATTGGCATGGTGTTTCAGGACTATGCACTATTCCCTCACCTGAACATTGCAAACAATATCGCCTTCGGCTTACGCCAGCAAAGCCGCAAACAAAAGCGGGAACGTGTCAGCGAACTGTTGCAATTGGTTGACTTACCGGGCTATGAAAAACGCTACCCGCATGAATTATCCGGCGGCCAACAACAACGCATTGCCCTAGCACGCGCTCTGGCGCCACGCCCCCGCTTGCTGCTGCTGGATGAACCTTTTGGTAGCCAAGATATTGAATTACGCGAAATGTTGGCACGTGAAGTCCGCCAAATCCTTAAACGCGAAGGCACAACTGCCATGCTAGTCACGCATGATCAACACGAAGCCTTTGCAATGGCTGATCATATCGGTGTCTTGCAACAAGGCTACCTGTGTCAATGGGGTAGCGCCTACGAACTTTATCACCAGCCTGCCGATAACTTTGTCGCCGAATTTATCGGGCAAGGCACTTTACTAAAAGGTCATGTCAATACACAGCGGCAAGCAGAGACCGCACTAGGCACATTACCCGGCGAAGTCCCCGAACACTGTCAAGCGAACTGCTCGGTCAATGTCTTAATCAGGCCGAATGATATTGAGCTAAAACCTAAGGGCGTATACACCGCCACAGTATCAGGACGTATATTTCGTGGCGCCGCGTATTTATACACCCTAACACTACAGGATGGTCAATCTATTCTGGCTATGACTGACAGCCATCATCAAGTCTATGCAACGGGCAAAACCGTGCACTTTGACTTGAATAGGCAGCACTTGGTCATTTTGCCCCAAAATTAACAAACTAGGCTGGCCTAAGCGGAATATAGCGCTCAGGCTTGCCCTCCGTCACCATACTGGGTGCCCAAGCATGACCATAAACCACTTCCAAAGTGACTGGATATTCCCCTTCCGGCCAACGTAAATCAGCATAAGCCTGACACATCGCCTGCCAACGCTGTTTACCCATCAAGCCCCGCTGGCGGGCATGTAAAGCATTCTGTGCGCCTGTCTGTTTCAAATCACGCCATAAACCCTGTAACTCTCGGTAAGTCAGGCTAATCATTTCCATATCCATCACAGGATCACGAAAACCTGCCGCTAGCAAAGCATCCCCTATATCGTGCATATCCATAAAAGTATGCACATGAGCTTGTTGATCAACCTGCTGCCAGCTTTGCCTTAATTCTTTTAAAGTATCCGCCCCCAAGGTCGTAAATAAAAACAAACCTTGTGGACGTAATACCCGCACTACTTCAGCAAAAACCGCACTGACATCCTCGCACCAATGCAACATAAGATTAGATAGTATCATATCCACACTATTTGCTTGCAAAGGCAAGTGCATGGCATCAGCGGTCAACCATTGCGGTTTACGCCACCAGCGTCCTTTATGCCCAACTTTATACCGAGCTTGTTGTAGCATGTGTTCAGCGCGGTCTATACCCATAATATGCGCTTTCTTATACCGACTGAATAAATCCTTGAGCAGGCAACCTGTACCACAGCCTAAATCCAGAACTTGTTGCGGTTGTAGCGAAATCAGCTCCAAGCGCTCTAACAGGCGTTGGCCGATTTCCTGTTGCACTTGGGCAAAAGTATCATATTGTGCCGCCACCCGATTAAAGCGCTGCCGTATCAAAACTTGATCCAGCTCAGTGACAGGGGAACACGGTTTTAACATGCTGCCTGCTCCTGCAAGAACATACCGACCCGCTGGATAAAATCATCTGGATACGTCACACCCCTCCGCCCTTGAGTGACATGATGCAATTTCTGCTCAAAAACCTGCGACAATGTTTTTCCTTTCACGCTATGATGAAGCGTGTATTGTAAGGTGCAAACCGCCTACACACTACCTTGAAAACACCTTCACCGAATAGGAATCACACTTATGATGCCTTACGTCTTAACACTATTTGCTTATTTACTGGGCTCTATTTCAACGGCAATAGTGACTTGTAAGCTAATGAATTTGCCCGACCCCCGTACTACTGGCTCTAATAATCCGGGTGCGACTAATGTGCTGCGGGTAGGTGGTAAAAAAGCGGCTGCTATTACACTATGCGGCGATTTGCTCAAAGGATTAGTGCCGGTGCTACTGGCGAAATACTGGGGACTCGACTTGCAATGGCAATTTATTGTTGGTTTTGCTGCTTTCTTAGGGCATTTATATCCGCTTTACTATGGTTTCAAAGGTGGCAAAGGTGTTGCTACCGCTATAGGTGTCTATCTGGGCTTAAACCTTTGGGCAGCACTGGCCATCATTGTTACTTGGCTATTGATAGCCAAAATCCTCAAGTTTTCTTCACTAGCCGCTTTAGTCGCCACCTTGCTCGCACCTTTGTTCTTTTATCTGTTTACCCAACATGTCCATCTGAGCATTGGCTTGAGCGGCATGACGCTACTGATTTACTGGCGACATCGTTCCAATATTCGTAACTTGCTGACCGGTAAAGAAGGCAGGATTCAGCCTAG
Organism: Pseudomonadota bacterium; assembly: GCA_002747435.1. Taxonomy (GTDB): domain Bacteria; phylum Pseudomonadota; class Gammaproteobacteria; order Thiotrichales; family Thiotrichaceae; genus Thiolinea. The sequence continues at coordinate 4,561 of PDPH01000039.1, read as the reverse complement.
CGATAGCCGTCAGAATTAAACTGTTGAGCTTATGGCAAATTTTCAAACTCATCTTAGCTATGCAGCCGCAGCTAGTGGCTTGCTCTCTGTGCTGTGCCTGCAAATCGGCTTAGTCGATCAACGGGATGCTTTTAATCTTGCTATGTTAGGCACGATCGGCGGGATTTTGCCGGATGTGGATTTGCAGCGATCTTATCCCAGTCGCATTCTGTTTTCACTATTAGGCATGTTCCTCGCCTTTCTGATGGTTTTTTCACTGGAAAACGAGTTATCTATCCTTGAATTATGGTTGGTTGGCTTAGGTACTTATCTAACAATACGCTACCCGATTTGGTATATATTTCATCAGCACGCCACGCATCGTGGCTCCACACACTCGCTTTTGAGCGCTACCTTAGCTGCTTTCACCACGGCTGCCATGAGTTACCATTTGCTGCAAAAAGACAGCCTGACTGCTTGGTTATTAGCACTTTTAATGTTCCTAGGATTTATCCTGCATTTGCTACTGGATGAGTTTTACAGTGTAGATTTTATGAACTACCGTTTGAAGCGTTCTTTTGGTAGTGCACTCAAAATTTGCGACACTCGAAAACCTTACAAGACCTTATTACTGATAGCCCTGACCGGCATTGCCTGGCTGGCAACACCGGATTCTAAAGACTTTTTTGACATTTTACTCAGCCATCAAACTTGGCAAATTATCTTGAGTCGGTTTTTTCCATCGGTGAACTGAGGGCAGCCCCAAGGCTTTCGCTTAAACTTATCTTTCCCGAGCGACCTGATTGGCGTTCGGGAAAAACCATTTTCTCTCTCGTAAGCAACGCCATAGCCAGCCCCCCGAAACCTCTTGGCCACTCAACAAATACTTTAAAATAACTTCATTATGCGTCGCCCACTTCATAAGCCCGCTCATATGCGGTACGGCACACATTAATAAACGATCATTAGGCTGTAACTCTCGCATTGGATCGGGGATTAAATCGATTGCACCACTGCGCTTTAGTAACAAGGGGATTGCCTGTAGTGTTTTGGTTCGATCGCTAGGACTCATCAATAAATGCTCTAAGCGTGGTTTTTGTTTACTAACACAAGCCTGATACAAAGCAGGTGCTTGCTTATCGGTAATACGTATTTCCCACAAATAGGGCACTTCCTGATCTATTACCCCCAAAATACGGCTAATCAACTGATTGACCCAAGCTTTATCCTGCTGATTACATTCATTAATAAAATCACTAATCAACGGCGTGCGCAACAAAGTAAAAATACGATGCGCAATCACATCGCCATGCTTCATGGTCATACTGAAATGAGCTCGGTCAAAAATCAGCTCATTTTCTCGTTGATTTTGCCTAGCAACCATAAACAGGGAGGGATTTTGCTCTCTGGCGGTCATTAAAATAGATAAGTTGCTCACATCATTATCCGTACCCGCGATAATACCCACAGCCATATCAATACCCGCTTCCAGCAAGGTTTTTGCCTCCGTCCCCGTACCAGTAACCGCTCGCTCAGGCAAACCCTCTTGCTTAATATCAATCACTCGAACAGGGATACCGTCAGCCATCATCAAGCGATGAACAGCGCGACCAAAACGACCAAACCCAGCCAATACCCATGCCCCTTTACGAGGAAAAACAGGCTCTTGCAAACGCTGATAAGGCACACCGTTCATCCATTCCGATAAGATGTAATGGCTAGGGCGGGTTAAAGCCAGCTCTAAACGTTCCGCAAATGCTTCAAATGGATTAATGACGGTATTTTCCCCAAAAGAACGTATATTTTCCTGTGCCTCACTGGACTCAACCCTAGCCAGCAAACGCAAATCAGGATTAAGTGCATACACACCTAATGCAACCATCAAATTCACTTGATCAGAATCCGTCAGAGCGACTACACCAAGGCAATTGGATTTATTCACACCCGCCCCCTGTAAAACACGCGGCGAAGCAGCATCAGCCACCAAGCCCAAAGGGCGGCGCGGTAATGCGGCCAAACCCAATTCATTAATACGTGTTTCATCACAGTCAATAACAATGGATTTGATGCCCTCTTCCGCTAAGGCTTTTACCAAGGTTGAGCCTGTTTCCCCATAACCGCAAATAAGATAAAACGGCGAAATCACACCCCTGACCTGGCGTAAAAATGAATATTCACGCCTTAATTTGGTAAAGAGTGGGTCTTGAAAAACGGCCAACAATGAACCAATGCTATACAACCAACCAATCACAGTGGCATAAATGGTAAGTGTCGTCCACATGCGTTGGGCATCGGTAAAAGCATAAGGAACTTCACCAAAGCCAATGGTTGAGCCCATATAACTCACAAAATAAAAGGCATGAAAAAACGACATATGCCAAACATTACCCTGGTCATCCTGACCTGGAATCAAGACAAAACCCAAGACAGAAAAGGCATACAGCACGATTAACAGAATCAGTGGTGCACGCAAACGCCGCATCAGGATAAAGAAAATCGTCGGCATGTCTCGCAAATTATTCATCGCCTTACAGCCATTGTTTCAGCAATTAAAAGAATAACCGAAGTAAAGTTTGCCAATAAGGCGCCACCCGACAATGACACCACCATCACAATCGTGTCAGGCGTCACCCCTGTGGCACTGATATGTGCTGCCCAGCCCCAAAAAATAGCCGCCATAATCAAATGTAAGTCAGCGACTAAACTGGTCGCCAAAAAAATAGCACCGATATGTGTGCGATCACCAAACTTCAATACCGTTGCAATAAGACTAACCACTAAAGCAACAAACAACTCAAACACATCATGATGTTCAGGGTTGTCAATATCGCCAATAAAAAAGCCAAAATTAAGGGTTAAAGCTAAAACAATAAAAAAGCCAAAAATCACTTTTTCCAAATTCATGCAGACAAGCCTCTACAAGGGGTTTAATCGGCTTGCTAGAATAGCATGAGCATTTTCTTCATCCCAGACCTTCATCATTCAAGCCTCATAAGGATTAATAAGCCTATTATGCGTATACCTCGATTCTACCTGCCTATCAGTTTGCAAACAGGTCTTATCCTTGATGCACCTGCCAAGCTGCTACACCATGCGGTACAAGTTTTGCGATTACAGGAAGGAGAACCCTTGAGCGTTTTTAATGGCACAGGCGGTGAATACCTCGCTCACTTGCAAGCCATTACCAAGCGTTCCGCACAACTACTCATAGGCGAATTTCAGGCAGATAACAAAGAGTCTAAGCTTGATTTGACCTTGGTACTGGCGATGATCAAACCAGACAAAATGGACCTTGCGCTGCAAAAAGCGGTGGAATTAGGCATTAAAGCTTTTCAGCCGTTAATAACACAGCGCAGCGTAATCCGCCTAGCGAAAGACAAGCAAGAAAAAAAACAACAGCATTGGGAAGCCATCGCCATTAGTGCTTGTGAGCAATGTGGCCGCAATCAATTGCCTTTGATACATAAGCCACTAACATTGCAGGACTACCTAATACAATCCTCACATACACCACGTTTAATACTTACACCCAACGAGTCTTCTACTTTGAAACAACAAGCACGAACATTTCAACAAAACCCACAAAGCATCAAACGTCTGCACCTGCTGATTGGCCCGGAAGGTGGCTTTCACAAAGACGAGTTAGATGAATGCTTACAAGCAGGTGTACAGCCTATCTCACTAGGGTCACGCATTTTACGTGCAGAAACAGCAGCAATAGCCTCCCTGAGCTTAGCTCAGGCATGTTGGGGTGATTTGTAAATAATTGGATAGGCTCTCATTATTGTGTATTTTGTTCAATTCACTTGATCGTTTACGGCAAGTTTCCCGGAAAAACCATAAAATGTTGTCATTGTTATGTATACCCATCAGTTTATTGCTGGACTACTTAATCGGTGAGTCGGTACGCTTTCATCCACCGGCAGGCCTAGGAGCGAGCCGGACATCAGGTCATTGAGCTGACTGGCACGGAGGTAGCAGCATCTCTGGGCGGGCTGGATGTGCTGTTACTGGTCAATCCGAACAATCCAACCACAGAGCGTTTGATCTCCCCCACGAATACCGGACACCTTTAGAAAGGAGTATCCTAAATCCTAGAGAGGTATCTGATGAGCAAGAAATAAAGCATCGTACACACGCCATAGTGACGAGTTCAAAAGCGAAGCCCTGAAGTTAGCGCAACAAAGTGGTATTGCCAGTGCTGCCAGGCAATTAAAGCTGCACGAGTCGCAGCTTTATACATGGCGCAAGCAAGCTGACCACCAGAAAACGGTGAGTGAGCACGAATCAGCACTGGCGACAGAAAATGCTCGCCTAAAGCGTGAATTGGCGCAAGCTCGTAAGGAGATCGAAATTGCAAAAAAGGCGGCCACCTACTTCGCGAAACAACTGTGAAGAAATATCAGTTTATCGCTGATCACGCGACGGTTTACGGTGTGGAAGCCCAATGCCGGTTCCTGAAAATGATATTTCTATGATAAAATAACGCGATGCTCGACTATCACAAATGATTGAAATGGCATGAAGCGCCCTTATGCTTTTGTTAACGGAACAAAACGACAAGGACGACAACATGCCACTC